>DATDBO010000110.1:0-2897 GCA_036524775.1 Solirubrobacterales bacterium | reverse complement strand
GTCAATGCCGACGGCCGGCGCGAGGTGCTCGGCATGGACATCGGCCCCTCCGAGGCCGAGCCCTTCTGGACCGCCTTCCTGCGCAAGCTCGCCCGCCGCGGTGTAGCGCGACGATCTGGGTGATTTGAGCGCGACGATCAGGATGAGAGTCGAGGGCGCCGCGACGGAGGCGAGCATCGCGGCGTTGGTCGGGGCGATGCAAGGGTTTTTGTGTCCTGATTGTCGCGGGGCGTTCAGTCGCCGATGTTCTTGATTGTCGCGCGGGCGGGCGGGCGGCCTGGCCCCTTTCGTCGCTCGACGGCGGTGCGGCGGCGGTAGCTCTCGACATTGAGCTCGAGGATTGTCGCGTGATGGACGAGGCGGTCGACGGCGGCGAGCGTCATGGCGGGATCGGGGAAGATCCTGTTCCACTCGCCGAAGGGCTGGTTGGCAGTGATCAGGACGGAGCGGCGCTCGTATCGGGCGCTGATCAGCTCGAAGAGGACGCTGGTCTCGGCCTGATCCTTTGTGACGTAGGCAAGGTCGTCGAGGATCAGCAACTGGTTTTTGTCGAGCTTGGCGATGGCGGATTCCAGTGCGAGCTCGCGTCGGGCGACCTGGAGGCGCTGGACGAGATCGGTGGTGCGAGCGAAGAAGACGCGCCAGCCGTTCTCGATCAAGCCGAGACCGATCGCGGCCGCCAAGTGAGACTTTCCGCCGCCTGGCGGGCCGAAGACGAGGAGATTGTCGCCCTTCTCGAGCCAGCTGTCCCCAGCGACCAGCGCCATGACCTGCGCCTTGGAGACCATGGGCACGGCGTCGAAGTCGAAGGCGTCGAGGGTCTTGCCGGGCGGCAGGCGGGCCTCGGCCAGGTGTCGCTCGATGCGGCGGCGGGCGCGTTCGGCGAGCTCGTGCTCGGCCAGCGCCGCGAGGAAGCGGGCGGCGGGCCAGCCCTCCTTGTCGGCGCGCTCGGCGAAGGCGGGCCAGATATGCTTGATGGCGGGCAGGCGCAAATCGCCGAGCAGCAGACCGAGGCGGGCGGCGTCGATGGGGTCGGTCGCGGTCATGCCCCGGCTCCCTCGGTAGGCGCGGCGGTCAGCGCGTCATAGGCGCTGAGCGGGGTCAGCGTTATCGTGACCTGCGGCAACGCCTCGAGGTCTGGTACGAAGCAGGCGCGGATCTCGGCGAGGTCCGGGATCGCACCGGCGTCGAGGCTGGCGTCGATCAGGGCGGCGAGATCGGCCTCGCAGCCGCGCTCATGAGCGATGGCCAGCGCGCCGACCACGAGCTTGCAGGCGGCCCGCTCCGGCAGGGCCTCCATGGCGCGATCATAGAGCCGGCGATAGGCGTCTCGCGGGAAGAGCTGGTCGCGGTAGACCAGCCCCGGCAGCGCCCCGGGCTTGGCCCGCAGCGCATGGATGACATGGCGGTAATCCACGACATGGGGGCGACGGCTGCCGCCATAACCGCGACCGCGCGTGAGCGTCATCAGGTGTGTGCCGCCGAGGAAGACCTCGAGCCGATCGTCATGGAGGCGCACCCGCAGCCGATGGCCGATGAGGCGCGAAGGCACGGTGTAGAAGACCCGCCGGAGCATGAAGCCGCCCGAAGAGGTCACCGTGACCATCGCCTCCTCTCCGTCCTCGGCGCGCTGGTTCGGCAGGGGCCGCAGCACGGCGCGCTCGGCGTCGATGCGCCGGCGGTTGCGAGCGTTGCGGCGGCCGACCAGCGCGTCGATGAAGCCGCGGTATTCGGCGACCGTCTCGAAAGCGCGCGAGCCCCTGAGCAGCAGAGCGTCCTCGATCGCGCGCTTGAGGTGGCCGTGCGGCGCCTCGATCGCGCCGTTCTCGTGGGCGATGCCGCGGTTGTTGCGGCTGGCGGTCATGCCGTAGTGGGCGCAGAGGGCGGCGTAGCGGGTGGTCCAGTCCTCCTCCACCTCCGGCGCGAGGTTGCGGAAGGCGGCGGAGAGACTGTCGGTTCGGTGCTCTCGCGGGGCGCCGCCGAGTACCCACAGCGCGTCCTGCAGTCCGGCGGCCAACGCGACGAAGCTCTCGCCCTGCAGCACGACATGGGCGTGCTCGAAGCCACTGAAGGCGAGCCGGAAATGGTACAGCCGGTGCGCCAGCGGCGCGCCCGCCATCGTGACGCCGGCGGCGGCCATGTCGGTGAAGTCCGACAGACCCATCCGTCCCGGCTCAACGGTCTGGCGGAACATCACCTCCCGCTCCGGCCCATGGAGCGCGCGCCACTTGCGGATGCGCCGCTCCAGCGTCCGCCGAATCCCGGCGCCGAGCTCGGGATGGCGGCGCAGCAGCTCCTCGAGGACGGCGACGGGCCTGAGGCCGGGGCTCGCCTCCAGCATGGGCGCGACCTCGGCGTCGAACACGTCCGCGAGGGGATCGGGGCGGCGCCGCTCCCGCGGCGCGCGCTTCTCCGACGGCGGCCGCGGGTCCTGCGCCAAACGGTAGCCGGTGGCGGCGCTGAACCCGGCGCGGGCGGCGGCCACCGGGATCGGGTCGGTGGATCGATGCTTCATGAAGAGCCTCATCTGGTGATCGGTCACATGGCGGCCGGGCACGAGCGCTCCTCCGAAACAGAGAAAACACCCACACACCTCGACCGGCCGCAATCACCCCGACGCGCCCGACCGGACGGGTCAGATGCGCAGACGCCGGTGTCGAAACTCCGGTCGGGCTACGCCCTCCCTGCGATCCGACACCGGCGCATCGCTCTCATCCTGATTGTCGCGCCCGTCGCATCCTGATCGACGCGCTGCAGTCAGTTCTTCCAAACCGACGTGAATCATAACCATCTGATATCGCTCAACTCGTTTCGGGTCCGGCTCTAAGCCGCTCTTACGCGGACACGACGGCCGCCTCCGCGAGGCGAATAAAGCCGAGCGCCGCGTGATCATGTCC
>DATDBO010000109.1:0-13563 GCA_036524775.1 Solirubrobacterales bacterium | reverse complement strand
CGAGGCGGTGGACGATGCCGGGGCGCTCGGGATCGGCGCCGCCGGAGAGAACCTCGGCCAGCGTGTCGACGAGGGTCGGACCGCTGTGCGAGGGCGCCGGGTGGACGACCAGGCCGGCGGGCTTGTCGACCACGGCGAGGTGGTCGTCGAGGTGGACGATCCGCGGCTCGAGGCTCATCCGGGCTCTGCGTCGCCGAGATAGCTCAGCGCCAGCACGACGACGCCGATCGTGATCGCCACGTCGGCCAGGTTGAAGGGCGGCCAGCTGAGCACGTCGATGTAGTCGGTGACCTCGCCGGCTCGCACGCGGTCGACGAGGTTGCCGAGGGCGCCGCCGACGAGCAGGCCGACCGCGATCCACATCCCCCGCCGGGCGGGATCGCGGGCGAAGAGGACGCCGACGAAAACGAGCGCGGCGACGGTGAGGGCGATCAGGACGACGCCGCCGCCGTCGGCGAGGCCGAAGGCGATGCCGCGGTTGTGGGTGAGGGTGAGGCTGAGCGGGCCGAGCACGTCGACCTGCTCGCCGGCTACCAGCTCGGCCTCGACCAGCGCCTTGGCGGCCGGGTCGAGGCCGACGACGAACGCGCAGAGTGCGGCCGCGAGGGCCCAGGGGCGTCGGCGGGGATCGTTCACCCGGCGATCAGGCCGACGACGATGCTGCGCGCGATGAAGAGCACGATCAGGCCGATCATCGGGCTCAGGTCGAGGCCGAAGCCGCCGCCGCCGATCGGCGGGATGATCCGCCGGAAGAGGTTGAGGTAGGGGTCGGTCGTCTCGGTGATGAAGTCGAGCACCGCCCGCAGCGTCGGGTTGTAGGGCATGCGTGGGATCCAAGAGAGCAGCACCCGGATCAGGATCAGGATGATGTAGACGAGGAACAGCGCCGAGACGTAGTCGGCGACGTCCTCGCGGGCGATCGCGAGCAGGATCACCCCCGCATCCTCTCCAGCGAGGCGCGTACCGCCGCTTCGAATGCCTCGCGCGCGCCTTCGCGGTCGAGCGCGTCCAGGCCGGCTTCGGTGCTTCCCCCGGGTGAGGTTACGGCGATTCGAAGATCGGCCGGACGGCGGATACGCATCAGCGCGCCAGTGCCCGCGGCGGCCTCGACGACCAGCCTTTCGACCAGCTCCCGGTCCAGGCCGGCACTGACGCCGGCGTCGGCGAGAGCCTCGGCCACCAGGGCGAAATACGCCGGCGAGCAGCCCATCAATGCCGTGGCGACGTCGAATTGCGAGTCGGGCAACTCGACGACATGCCCGAGAATGTCCAGCTTCTGTCGAACCTCTGGGTTGAACTCCCCAGCTGCGCAAAGAACGCCGCCGCCCACCTCCACGGCGACGTTGGGCATGACCCGCCCCACCTCGGCATCGGGGAATGCGGCTTGGACGTTCTCCAAGGGGGTGGCACCCAAGATCGAGATGACCGATTCTGCGCCCGCCAGTTCACCGGCCGCCTGCTGAAGGGCACCCGGCTTGACCGCAAGAAGCACGACATCGGCCCGCTCCGCAAGCTGCCCGTTGGACTCGACAGCTTCGCCGCCAAGATCCCCGGCCAGCTTGCGAGCCCGATCCGAGTCCGGATCGAAGAACAGCATCTGCTCCCACTGCCCGACCCAGCCCCTGGCAAGCGCCGCAGCCATATTCCCGGCCCCGCAGAAGCCAATGATCATGGCCGGGAGACTATTCGGAGTCAGGACTGGTTGAAGAACCCTTTGTCGAGCAGCCGCGCCTTCTCCTCGGCCGAGACCTCGACATTGCGCGGCGTCAGCAAGAAGATCTTCTCGGCGATCCGCTGCATGCCGCCGTCGAGCGAGTAGGTGAGGCCGGAGCAGAAGTCGATCATCCGCTTGGAGAGCTCGTGATCGGTGGTCTGCAGGTTGAGGATCACCGGCACCGAGCGCTTGAACTGGTCAGCGACCTGCTGGGCGTCGTTGAAGTTGCGCGGGATGACGAGGTGGACTTTGACGTCGGAGTCCTCGCCGACCGAGCGCAGCGTGCGGGTCCGCGTGGCAGAGATCGGCTCGTCGTCGGAGAAGATGTCGTCGATCTCGTCGCGGCGCGAGCGGCGCGAGGTGGGCAGGCGTCGCACCTGACCCGATTCCCGCCGGGCTTCGATCTCCTCCTCGGAGGTCTCGGGGAAGTCGTCGTCGTACTCCAGGCCGTGCTCGTGCTCTTCTGCGAGCCCGAAGTAGACCAGCGCTTTATGCCAGCTGTCGCGTAGTGCCATGCGTGCGTCTTTCGGCTCTTCGAAGCCGAATCCTCCAGGAAGTATCGCTCAAGCGGCGGTCGTTCCGCGCTGGGCGTATAGAGCGGTGCCGAGGCGGACGATCGTCGCCCCCTCCTCGACCGCGACCGGCCAGTCCTGCGAGGTGCCCATCGAGAGGCGGCGGAGGCCGTGCTCCGCGGCCAGCTCGGCGAGGCGGGCGAAGTGCGGTCGCGAGTCCTCGGGGTCGGTGCTGAAGGGCGGCATCGTCATCAGGCCGGTGACGCGCACCGGGCTGCGGGCGATGAAATCGCCCAGCTCGGCGGGTGCGATCCCCCCCTTGCCCCGCTCGCCGGCGACGTTGACCTCGGCGAGGATCTCGGTCTCCGCGCCGCCATGGCGGCCGAGCTGCTCCAGCGCCGAGTCGCTGGCCACCGAGTGGATCAGGCGGCAGAGCGGCAGCAGCCGCTTGACCTTGCGGCTCTGCAGGTTGCCGATGAAGTCCCAGGCGAAGACGTCGTCCCAGCGCGCGCGCTTGGCCTCCAGCTCCTGCTGGCGGTTCTCGCCGACCAGCTTGACGCCGGCTTCGGCGAGGGCGCCCATCTCCTCGATCGGCACGTACTTGGTCGCCGCGAGGACCTCCACCCCGCCCCCGGCGCGCTCGCGCACCCGCTCCAGGTTGGCGGCTATCGTCGCCGGGTCGAGCCCGTGGATCAAGCCGGGCATCGTCAGCTCGGCTCCCGTTCGATCCAGACGAGGCCCGCCTGCCGGCCCGGGCCGCCGTCGCGACGGTGAGAGAAGAAGCGCCCCTCCTCGCAGCAGGTGCAGAGGCCGGCCGACTCGATCTCCTCGACGCCGGCTTGGCGCAGGAGGCGGCAGGCGACCTCGGGAAGGTCGAGCATGCGGTCCGAAGCGACCCCATCGCCGAGTCCCGCGAAGGACTCGAGCACCTCGTCGCCCACCTCGTAGCAGCAGGGCCCGATCCCGGGGCCGATCGCGGCATGGGTCGCGTCGATCGCCGCGACGCCGCGGGCGACGATCCCGGCGGCCAGCCCGCGCCTGCCGCAGTGCAGGATCGCGGCTCCGCGTGGACCGGCAAGCGCGATCGGCAGGCAGTCGGCGGTGAAGACCAACGCAGTCGTCCCCGGCGCGACGAGCACGTGGCCGTCTACCTCGACGGCCTCCTCGGTGCCGCTCGCGTGTTCGCTGTGCCGGTCGTGGACGATGAGATCCGCGCCGTGTACCTGGCGTGCCACCGCGATCCGCTCCGGCGCGATGCCGAGCGCAGCGGCCAGGGGCGCCACGTCCTCCTTCACGGAGCCGGCCGAGCGGGTCGAGAAGACAGCCCGGGAGCACGGGAGCTCGGCCTCCAGCCACTCGACGCCGTCGCGCTCACGCCACTTCATCGCTCGTCCGCCCACCTGGCCGCCTCCAGTGCCACGGCGAGCTCCTCGTCGCGGCCGGCGATCTCGCCGTCGAGCTTGCGGATCCTCGCCTCCTTGAGGCCGAGGCCGACCGCCCTTCCCTGCGGGATGCCCGCGTCGAGCAGGTCGCTGCCGTCGATCTCGAGCTCGACCGAGCGCCACTCGGTCAGCCAGCGGTCGAGCCACTCGGCGCCGAGCGCGCGGGCGAGGACCAGCTCGACCGGGTCGTGCTGCTCGGCCAGCTCGACCGCAAGCGAGGGCTGTCGGGGATCTGCAGCCGCCAGCTTCTCCGCCTCGCCCCAGCGACCCAGGGCGGCGGCGAGGATGGCCCGGTCTCGCCGAGCCTCGCCCATCCAGGGCGGCTCCGTGAGCAATCCGGCGACACCGGCCGCCAGCTCCGCCCCGTGCTCGGGCAGCTCCACCAAGCCCCATTCCTCCAGCAGGGCAAACCCGCGCACGGCCTCCGTCTCGCCGGCCAGCCGCAGCAGCTCCGCCTCGCGGCGATCGGCCGACACCGTGCTCAGCTTCGCTTCGCGCAGCAGCTCCGCCGTCTCGTGCTCCAGCTCGAAGCCGAAGCGAGCCGCGTAGCGGGCAGCTCGCAGCGCTCGGGTCGGGTCGTCGTCGAACGAGTGCGCGTGGAGGACTCGCAGCAGACCCGCTTCGAGGTCCTCTCGGCCGCGGTGGGGGTCGATCAATTCCGGATCGCGGCGCAGGGGAATCGCCATCGCGTTGATCGTGAAGTCGCGGCGGGCGAGGTCGGCGGCGATGCCCTCCGTCGACTCCACCTCGGGCAACGCACCCGGGTGCGGATACGACTCGGCCCGGGCCGTCGCGATGTCCACCTCGTGCTCGCCGAGATCGACCTTGGCGGTGGCGAAACGCTCGTACTCACGGACCTCACCGCCGAGCCGAGTCGCCAACGCCGTGGCATCGCCCTCGACCACGAGGTCGATGTCCGCCCTGCCCCGCCCCAAGAGGAGATCCCGGACGGCGCCGCCCACGAGGTACACGGGTTTCCCGCCGGCCGCATCGTGGATGGCGCCCAGCTCGGGGTAGGCGCGGCTCAGCTCCGCGCCGATGTCGTCGATACGGACCTCCGGCATCGAGGCGAGCCTACGCGCGCACCGGGATGCCGGCCGCCGCCAGGTGCTGCTTGGCGTCGCGAACGCGGTAGGTGCCGTAGTGGAAGATCGAGGCGCAGAGGACCGCGTCGGCTCCGCCCGCGGAGATCGCCTCGCTGAGGTGGTCGAGCGTGCCGGCGCCGCCGGAGGCGATCACCGGCACCGGCACGGCGTCGGCGACGGCTCGGGTCAGCTCGAGGTCGTAGCCGTCGTTGGTGCCGTCGCGGTCCATGCTGGTCAACAGCACCTCCCCCGCACCGCGCTCGACCCCCTCCGCGGCCCAGGCGACCGCCTCGCGCCCGTCGACCCGCTTGCGGCCGCTGTTGACGTAGACGCCCCAGCCCTCCCCCTCGCGCTTGGCGTCGATTGCGATCACGACGCACTGCGCACCGAAGTGGTCGGCGAGCTCGGTGAGCAGCTCCGGCCGCGTCAGCGCAGAGGAGTTGACCGAGACCTTGTCGGCGCCGGCGTCGAGCACGGCCTGCGCGTCCTCGACCGAGCGGATGCCGCCGCCGATCGTAAAGGGGATGAAGACGTTGTCGGCGGTGCGCCGGGCCAGCTCGACGATGGTGTCCCGCTTCTCGTGTGACGCCGTGATGTCGAGGAAGACCAGCTCGTCGGCGCCCTCGGCGTCGTAGCGCTCGGCCAGCTCGACCGGGTCGCCGGCATCGCGCAGGCCGACGAAGTTGGTGCCCTTGACGACGCGGCCGGCATCGACGTCGAGGCAGGGTATGACCCGCTTCAGAACCATGCCGTCAGGCTAAGGCAGCGATGGCCTCGGCGACGGAAAAGCGGTGCTCGTAGAGAGCTCGGCCGACGATGACGCCCTCTACGTTCGGCGGGGTATCTCGGGCAAGCATCTCCAGGTCGGAGAGATCGCCCACTCCACCTGAGGCGATCACCTGAGCGGGGGTTGCCGAGGCAATCTCAGCCAGCTGGTCGACGTCCGGACCTTCCATCGTGCCGTCGACCTCGATCGAGGTGCAGAGGAAGCGCCCGACGCCTCGCTCGCCTAGGGCCGCGACCACCTCGACCGCACCCTCTTCCGCGAGCTCGGTCCAGCCGTCCAGTGCGACCTTGCCGCCGTGCGCGTCGACCGAGACGACGATCCTCTCGCCGTGCAGTGAGAGCATCTCGTCGAGGAAGTCCGGATCGCGCAGCGCAGCGGTGCCGATCACCGCGCGCTCGGCGCCGGCATCGAGGATGGCGGCAACAGCGTCGGCGTCGCGCAGGCCACCCCCCACCTGCACCGGGCAGTCAGCCGAGGCCGCGATCTGACGCACGGCGTCGACATTGCGCGGCCGGCCCGCCTTGGCGCCATCGAGATCGACTACATGGAGGATCTCGGCGCCGTCCTCCTGCCAGCGTCGAGCCGCATCCGCCGGTTTGGCGTCGTAGATGGTGACCCGGCGGTAGTCGCCCTGCAGCAACCGGACGGCCTTGCCGTCGTGGATGTCGATCGCCGGGTAGAGGATCACGGCCGGTTCGCTACGCGGCGGCGGGCGCCTTGGCGCAGACCCCGGCGAAGTTGGAGAGCAGGCGCAGGCCGGCGGCGCTCGACTTCTCGGGGTGGAACTGGACGCCGAAGACGTTGTCGCGCTCCGCCGCGCAGGCGAAGCGAGCGCCGTAGGCGGCAGTGCCGAGCAGGTCCCCCGGCACGGGGGACGGCGCGAAGGAGTGGACGAAGTAGAACGGGGTTTCGCTCTCGATCCCCTCGGTCAGCCGCGAGTCCTTTTCCCAGCGGACCGGCGACCAGCCGATGTGCGGGACCTTGAGGCCGTCCGCCTCCAGGTCGGATACCCCGCCCGAGAGCAGGCCGACGCCCGTGGCGCCGCCCAGCTCGGTCGTCGACTCGAAGAGCAGCTGCAGGCCGAGGCAGATGCCGAGGATCGGCACGCCGGCGTCGCGCCGCTCGGCGATCAGCTCGTCGAGCTCGAGCTCGCGGACGCGCTCCATCGCCTTGGGGAAGGCGCCGACGCCGGGCAGGATCACCCCGTCGGCGGCGCGCACGGCGCCGGCATCGCCGGCGATGGTCGCCGTCGCGCCGACGTGCTCGAGCGCCTTCTCGACCGAGCGCAGGTTGCCCATTCCGTAGTCGACGATGCAGATCCGCGCGGTCATGCCGAGAGCGTCCCCTTGGTCGAAGGCACGCCGCTCTCGTCCGGGTCGACCGAGACGGCGACGCGCAGCGCCCTTGCGAAGGCCTTGAAGCAGGCCTCGATCATGTGGTGGACGTTGCCGCCCCGCCGGACCGAGACGTGCAGGGTCATCTTCGACGCGTTGGCGACGGCGCGAAAGAACTCCTCGGCGAGCTCGCTGTCGAAGCCGGCGATCGAGGTCGTCGGCAGCGCGGCGTCGAAGACGCACAGCGGCCGGCCTGAAATATCGATCGCGCACTCGGCAAGCGACTCGTCCATCGGCACCAGCGCCGAACCGTAGCGGCGGATGCCGGCGCGGTCGCCCAGGGCCTCGTCGAGCGCTTGGCCGAGCACGATGCCGACGTCCTCGACCGTGTGGTGGGCACCGGTCTCCAGGTCGCCGCTCGCCTCGACGACCAGGCCGAGCCGGCCGTGACGGGCGAGCAGGTCGAGCATGTGGTCGAGGAAGCCGACGCCGGTTTCCGCGCGCGACTCTCCCCCGTCGAGGTCGAGCGAGAGCTTGATCTGCGTCTCGCCGGTCTTGCGTTCCTTTTGCGCGGTTCTGTTCATCTCAGGCGCCGTCCTCGGTCCTAATCATCGCCGACTCGCCGTGGATGGGGAATCCCTCGGCGCGAGCCAGGGTCTCGACGTGCGGGGCAAGCTTCGCCGCCGCCCCCGCCGGGACCTCCACGGCGGCGATCCTGCGGCGGAAGACGTCGGGGCCCAGCGGGCCGGAGAAGCGCCCGGCCCCGCCGGTCGGCAGCACGTGGTTGGAGCCGGCGACGTAGTCGCCGAAGGCGGTCGCGCTGTGCGGCCCGACGAAGACGGCGCCGGCGGTGCGAACGCGGCCCACCAGGGTCGCCGCTTCGTCGTCGAGCAGCTCGAGGTGCTCGGGGGCGAAGGCGTTGGCGAGGTCGATCGCGGCGCGGCTGTCGGGCACCGTCGCCAGGCCGAGCGGCGAGTCGCCCAGGCTCGGGCGCTCCGCGGCGAGGCGCTCGGTCGCGGCGGCGATCGCGTCGAGCACCGACGTCTCGATTGCGACGGCGAGCAGCGGGCCCTCCGCCCCGTGCTCCGCCTGGGCGCAGAGGTCGAGCGCCGCCCACTCCGCGTCGGCGTCGGGGCCGGCGACGAGCATCAGCTCCGAGGGGCCGGCGAGGGAGTCGATCCCGACGACGCCGGAGACCGCGCGCTTCGCCTCGCGCACCCAGGCGTTGCCGGGGCCCGCGACCACGTCCACGCGATCGATCGTCTCGGTGCCGTAGGCCAGCGCGAAGATCGCCTGGGCGCCCCCCACCGCGTAGACCTCGTTGACCTCGCAGAGCGCCGCCGCGGCGAGCACCAGCGGGTGCAGGTCGCCGTCGGGGCCGGGCGGCGAGGCGAGCGCGACGCGCTCGACGCCGGCCGCCCTGGCGGGAACGACGCCCATCACCACGCTCGACGGATAGGCGGCTCGGCCGCCCGGCGCGTAGATGCCCGCCGCCTCGACGGCCGTCTCGCGCATCGTCACCGAGTGCCCCTGCGGCAGGTCGACGCGCCGCGGCTCGATCCCGAGCTGGGCCTCGGCGACGGCGCGGACGTTGTCGGCGGCGAGCTGCAGCGACTCGCGGATCGCCGGGTCGAGCGCGGCCAGCGCCCGCGACGGGGCGTCGGGGTCGACGCGCACCGACTCGAGTGCCCGCTCGGTCGCGTCGAAGCGCGCGGTCAGCCGCAGCAGCGCCTCGTCGCCGCCCTCGCGCACTTCGGCTTCGATCGAGCTCACGTCGACCTCGGGCAGCTCCGCCGCCGACCAGGTGCGGACCGCAGCAGCGGTCTCCTTCGCGCCGTTCCAATCGAAGCGACGCACCCTCATCGGGCCGTCGCCTCGCGCAACCGGGCGGTGAGGTCGTCGATCTCTTCGCCGCGCAGCTTGTGGGCCACGCGGTTGGCGACGAAGCGCGCCGTGCACTCGACGATCTCCTCGCGCACCTCGAGGTCGTTCTCCTCGAGCGTGCGGCCGGTGGCGACGAGGTCGACGATGCCGTCGGCGAGGCCGATCAGCGGCGCCAGCTCGACCGAGCCCTTGACCTCGATCGTCTCCACCTGGCGGCCGGTGGACTCGAAATGGCGCTCGGCCGTGCGCGGGTACTTGGTCGCGATCCGCATCATCCCCAGCCGGCGCTGCGACTCGCCGAGGCTCTCGTCGCCCTTGCGCCCGGCCAGCACCATCCGGCAGCGGCCGTAACCGAGGTCGAGCAGCTCGTAGACCATGCGGTCGGATTGCTCCAGCAGCACGTCCTTGCCGGTGATGCCGACGTCGGCGGCACCGGCCTCGACGTAGGTCGGCACGTCGGAGGGGCGCATCGTCACCAGGGTCATCTTCTCGCCCGGGAAGATCAGCGCGCGCGAGGGGCCGCGCACAGCGCTCGTGTCGACGCCGGCGGCGTCGAGCGCGTCGAGCGTGCCCTCGAGCAGGGCGCCGCGCGGCACGGCCACCTTCAGCGGACCGTCCGCCTTCGCGCCGCCGGTGCCGGCGACCTCGACGGTCACGACGGGCCCTTCCGCCGCGACTCCTCCTCCGTCTGGGCGACGTGGACGCGCTCCAGGTAGAGGGCGAACCCGGCCGCCGGGAGGTCGACGCCGAAGCGCTCGAGCAGGCCGTCGTAGCGGCCGCCGCCGCCCAGCACGTGGCCGAGCGCGGGGTCGTAGACCTCGAGGATGGCGCCGCTGTAGTAGCCGAGGTCGCGCAGCAGCCCTAGGTCGATCTGGACCCGACCGGCGGCGCCGCGCGCTTCGAGCGCCTCGACGGTCTCGCCGAGCCGGGCCGTGGCGCGCTCGACCGCGCCGCCGCCGATCTTGCGAGCCTGCTCGAGCACCTCGAGCCCGCCACGCATCTGCGAGAGCGCGAGGCAGGTGTCGACGTTCGCGGCGGAGATCCCCGCGCCGGAGAGCTCGCTCTCGAGGCCGACGAGGTCGTGTGTCGCGAGCCGCGAGAGGGCCGCGTCGCGCGTCTCCCCCTCCACCCCCATCTCGCTGAGCAGCTGGCGGAAGAGGTCGGCGTCGCCGAGCCCGATCACGGCGCGGTCGAGGCCGGCGGCGTCGAGCGCGGCCTCCAGCACCTCGATCACCTCGACCGTGCCCTCGGGCGCCGGGGCGCCGATCAGCTCGACCCCGGCCTGGGCGAACTCGCGCATCTGGCCGCGCTGCGGGCGCACCGCACGGAAGGCGTTGGCCAGGTAGCAGAGCCGCAGCGGCAGCTCGGCACCGGCGTAGCGCGTGGCGACCAGGCGGGCGATCGGCACGGTCATGTCGGAGCGCAGTGCCAGCAGGTCGCCGCTCTCGTCGAAGAAGCGGTAGGCCGAGTCGGCGGTGCGGCCGTCGCCGCGCGCCAGGACCTCGTCGTACTCGATCGCCGGCGTCGACACCTCGCCGTAGCCACGGCTCTCGAACACCTCGATCAGGGCTAGGTGCAGGCGCCGCAGCTCCCGCATCTCGTCGGGCAGGATGTCGCGCGTCCCGGGTGGGATCGGGTGGATCATGCGCCTGACCTTACGAGAGTCGGCGCCGAAATCCCCCTACGCGTGGATCTCTGCAGAGACGCGTTCGATCCGCGCCCCGAGGCCGCGCAGGCGGTCGTCGATCGACTCGTAGCCGCGGTCGATCTGGCGGATGTTGCCGATCTCCGAGGTCCCGTCGGCGGCGAGGGCGGCGATGAGCATCGCCATCCCGGCGCGGATGTCGGGGCTCTCGACTCGTTCGCCGTGAAGACGGCTCGGACCGCTGACGATCGCCCTGTGGGGATCGCAAAGCGTGATCCGAGCGCCCATCGCGACCAGCTTGTCGACGAAGAAGAGGCGATTCTCGAACATCTTCTCGAAGATCAGGATCTCGCCGTCGGCCTGCGTGGCGAGCGCCAGGGCGATCGAGGTCAGGTCGGCGGGAAAGGCCGGCCAGGGACCGTCCTCGATCTTCGGGATCGCGTCGCCGACATCGGCCTTGACCCGCAGTCGTTGCTCGGGCGGGACGATCACGTCGTCGCCGTCGATCTCGGACTCGAGCCCGAGGCGGCGGAACTGGCGCCGCACCATCAGCAGGTCGGCCGGCGCGGCGTCGCGTACGCGCAGCTCGCCGCCGGTAGCCGCGGCGAGGGCCATGAAGCTGGCGACCTCGATGTGGTCGGGTGAGATCGTGTGCTCGGCGCCGGCCAGGCGGTCGCGACCGTGCACGGTCATCACGTTGGAGCCGATCCCGTCGACCGACGCGCCCATAGCGGTGAGCAGGCGAGCGAGATCTTGGACGTGCGGCTCGCAGGCCGCGTTGCCTATCGTCGTCGGCCCCGGCGTGAGCGCCGCCGCCATCAGCGCGTTCTCGGTGCCCATCACCGATGGCTCGTCCATGAAGATCGCGCAGGGGCGCAGCCCGTCGGCGGGCGCCTTCAGCTCGATCCAGCGCTCGCCGTCGACCGTCGCGCCGAGGTCTGTGAAGGCATCGAGGTGCGCGTCGAGCCGGCGCCGGCCGATGAAGTCGCCGCCCGGGGGTGGCATGCGTGCCTCGCCGAAGCGCGCCAGCAGCGGCCCGGCGAGCAGGAACGAGGCGCGGATCTGGCTGGAGAGCTCCTCGTCGACGGCGACATCGGAGACGCCGGCCGCGCAGAGGCGCACGCTGTTGTCGGCGACCCAGGCGACCTCGACGCCGAGCCGCTCGAGCAGGGCGAGCTGCGCTTCGGTGTCGCGGATCCGCGGCACGCGGTGCAGCAGCAGCTCCTCCTCGGTGAGCAGGCAGGCGGCGAGGATCGGCAGGGCGGCGTTCTTGTTGCCGGCCGCCGTCACCTCGCCCGAGAGCGGCGCGCCCCCTTCGATCACGAACTTCTCCATGAGTCCGGTTAGGGTACTGCGGCAATGAGACGTGGCTGGAAGATCGCGATCGGGGTCGTCGTCCTGCTGGGCGTGCTGATCGTCGTCAACGCCCTCGTCACCGACGCCGAAACGAAGTCGGCCGAGGTGACCGTGCCGGCCGGCCGCATCCTCAACCTGCCGGGAGGCGACGTCCAGGTGGTCGAAGAGGGACCGCGCGGCGGCAGCCCGATCGTGCTGATCCATTGCTTCACCTGCTCGATCGACTGGTGGGAGCGGATGATCCCGCTGCTCGCCCGCGAGCACCGCGTAATTGCCGTCGACCTGCTCGGCCACGGCGGCTCGGAGAAGCCGGAGTCCGGCTACACCCTGCCCGAGCAGGGCGCCCTGGTGGCGCAGGCGCTTGCCCGGCTCGGCGTGCGCGACGCCGAGGTCGTCGGCCACTCGCTCGGCGGGCCGGTATCGGTCGCGCTGACCGAAGAGTCGCCGCAGCTCGTCGATCGCCTGGTGATCGTCGACAGCATCCCCGACACCTCCTACGGCGACGTCGGCTTCATCGGCGAGCTTCCGTTCAAGTCGGTGATCGGGCAGACCCTATGGCGGATCAAGCCGGACTTCTCGATCGAGGACGGCCTCGAGATCGCCTTCGCGCCCGGCTTTCCAGTGCCCGACCAGTTCGTCGAGGACGTAAAGCGGATGACCTACAGCTCCTACGACGGGTCGCACGACGGCTTCGACGAGTACACCGGTGAGATCCCCATTCCCGAGCGCGCGGCCGCGACCGGAAAGCCGGTGCTGGCGATCATGGGCGCCGAGGAGCAGATCGCCGACGACCCGCAGGCGGCGCTGGACGCCTACCGCGCGGCAGGGGCCGAGACCATGCTGATCGCAGGCGCCGGCCACTCGCCCAACGTCGAGAAGCCTGGCCGGCTGGCCGCCCTGGTGCTCGCTTTTCAACCGCATAAAGTCCCTGCAAAACGGGTACAAGCGGGTCGCGATGTGCAAGAGCGCATGCAGAATTCCGAAGCCGTCCGAGGGCAACCGTAGAGTCGAACCCATGTTCGATTCGAGAAAGACCTTCAGTACCCAGATGGCAGACGCCGTCGACCTGGCGATCGACTTCGCCACCCTCGGCGAGTACGGCCTCGAGCCGGTCGACACCGCCCCCCTCCCCTGCGAGGGAAGGCGCCGTGCCGGCGCCCCACGTCGCAGCACGGGCACGTGGAGCGCGGCGATCGACCGCTTCGCCACGCACGCCTGAGGGGATCCGGCGGGGCCGATCGCCCGCAGAACGACAAAGGGCCGCCCAGGGGGCGGCCCAGAGTCAGAAGAACCGGCGGCGACCTACTCTCCCAGGGGGTTGCCCCCCAAGTACCATCGGCGCAGAGTGGCTTAACTGCTCTGTTCGGAATGGGAAGAGGTGTCTCCCACTCGCTATGTGCCACCGGAATTTTGCGAGACCGCCCACGGCGGGCCCTGAAAACTGCACAAGACCAAGAGGGTAAGAAAATAAATATCCGTCAAGCCCTCGACCCATTAGTACCGGTCGGCTGAGCGTGTCACCACGCTTGCACCGCCGGCCTATCAACCTGGTGGTCTACCAGGGGTCTTACTCCCTCGAAGGGATGGGAGAGCTCATCTCGAGGACGGCTTCCCGCTTAGATGCCTTCAGCGGTTATCCGTTCCGTGCGTAGCTAACCTGCGGTGCCCTTGGCAGGACAACAGATACACCAGCGGCACGTTCATCCCGGTCCTCTCGTACTAGGGATGACTCCTCTCAACTCTCCAACGCCCACAGCAGATAGGGACCGAACTGTCTCACGACGTTCTGAACCCAGCTCGCGTA
>DATDBO010000108.1:0-9854 GCA_036524775.1 Solirubrobacterales bacterium | reverse complement strand
CGGCCTCAGCCCGCGCGAGCTGGCGATCGTCGCCTCGGCCTGTGCCGGCATGCCCGGCGGGCTCGACGACGACGAGACCCTCGATGCCGGACCGGCTCAGCTGCCCGACGTCGACGAGGAGAGCGAAGCGATCGAGGTGCGACGCGAGCTGCGGCGGCAGATCGCCCGGCTCGAGGCCGAGCTCGCCGCCTATCCGCGCGACCTGCCGCGCGACCTGCCGACGGCGCCGCGCCGCGCCGGCCCCCACGTCGCCGGCGTGGAGGAGCTGGAGCGGACGCGCGACACGCTGATCGCGCAGCTCTCCGAGGCGCAGCGGGCGGCGGAGCGGCGGGCGCGCGTGGCCGGGCGCGAACGGGCCCGCGAGGCCAGTCCCCTCGAGCGGGCGATGAGCTGGTGGCGGCACAAGCTGTAGCACGGGCGCGGCTGCCCGCCAAGTCGTTCTTCGAGCAGGTCGGGGAGATGATGATCCTCACCGCCAAGACGCTTGTCGCAGCGGTCAGGCCGCCTTATCCCTACGGCGAGGAGCTGGTCGGCCAGTTCCTCTTCGTGCTCAAGCTCTCCTGGTTCCCGATGACGATCTCCACCTTCGCGCTCTGCTTCGGCGCGCCGGGTCTGCAGGCCGCCGGCATCCTCGATCTCTTCGGCAACCTCGACCGCCTCGGTGGGTTCTTCGTGGTCACCGCGGTGCGCTTCATCGGGCCACTCGTCACCGCGGCGGTCGTCGCCGGCGTCGCCGGCACGGCGATCACCGCCGATCTCGGAGCGCGCAAGATCCGCGAGGAGCTCGACGCCCTGCAGGTGCTCGGCGTCGACCCGATCAAGAACCTGGTCGTGCCGCGCTTCATCGCGCTGATGGTGATAACCGGGCTGCTCGACATCTTCGCGATCGTCTTCGGCCTCACCGCCGGCATCGCCGCCTCGCTGCTCTACGGCGAGCCGCTGGGCGGCTTCTTCTCGACGCTCTTCACCAACGCGTTGATCGCCGACCTGTGGGGCTCGGTCCTGATGTGCACCCTGTTCGGCGGGATCATCGCCGTCGTCTGCTGTTACAAAGGGATGACCGCTTCGGGGGGCCCGGCCGGGGTCGGCCGCGCCGTCAACCAGGCCGTCGTGATCGCCTTCATGGGGGTCTTCTTCTTCCTCTACGTGTTCACCGCAGTCCTGCTCGCCTCGAATCCCGAACTGCAGACGATTCGGTGAAGGAGCAGGCGATGCGATGACCGGCTGGCTCGACGTCCCCCGGAACTGGCTCGACTCCTTCGGAGAGCTTGCCCGCTTTGGCTCGCGCGTCGCAGGCCTCGTCTACTCCGGGCGCGCCTCGCGTTACTTCGGCGAGAGCCTGCGCCAGGCCGGCATCCTGATCCTCGGCTCCGCCGTGGTCATCTGGGCCTTCATCTTCATCCTCGGCCTCAACTGCGGGTTGATCGGCGCCTACTTCATACGTGCCTACGGCGTTCCCAGCTACGCCGGTCTGTTCTCGGCCTACTGCGACCTGCGCGAGGGCCTGCCCTACGCCTTCGGCTACATCCTCTCGGCCAAGGTCGGCACCGGGATCGTCGCCGAGCTCGGCGCGATGCGGATCTCCGACGAGATCGACGCGCTCGAGGTGATGGGGATCGAGCCGATCACCTTCCTCGCCGCGACCCGCTTGCTGGGCGCCTGGATAGCGCTCCCCTTCCTCTACTTGGTCGGGATCGGGATCGGGTACCTCGCCAGCTACCTCGCGGTGGTCGAGCAGGTGGGCGACGTCTCCTCGGGCGGGTACCTGCTGATCTTCTGGACCTTCCAGGACTTCGTCGACGTGATCTTCAGCCTGACCAAGGCGATGGTGATGGCGACGATCATCGTGCTGGTCGGCTGCTACTACGGCTACACCGCCTCGGGCGGGCCGGTCGGCGTCGGCACGGCGACGGCCAAGTCGATGGTCGTCAACATCATCATGGTCCACATCGTCGGCATGCTCGGCACGTTGATCTTCTACGGCGCCAACCCGCGGGCACCGATCGGCGGTTGACGACTAGCTCGTTGCGGGGGTGGCTGAACCGGCCTTCCCGGATCGCGGTGGCGGCGGAACATCTCCTCGACCCAGGCGAAGCCGCGCCGCTCCTTCAGTGGCGCGCGGAACTCCTCGAAGCCCCTGGCGGAGATCCCCTCCGAGATCGGCCCCTCCTCGGGCTGGACGAGCGGGTAGAAGAGCGACGCCGCGGTGAGGTCGGCGACCGTGAAGCGCTCGCCGGCGAGGTACTCGCCGTCACCCAGCTCGGCCTCGAGCCGGTCGAGGGCGGCGAGCACCTTGGCCCGGTTGCGCTGCGCATCCTCGGCGCTGCCGGCGCGGAAGCGCAGGCGGGTGAAGACGCGGCCGTAGGCGGCGCCGGCGACCGGGAGCTTCTTCATTGGGCCGGGAGCGGCCTCGGCCATCAGCGCCTGGAACCCCTCGCGGTCCCTGCCCAGCTCGTACCAGGCGAGCTGACGGATCTGAGGACCGAGCTCCTCGTCGAAGAAGTCCTCCAGCTCGAGCGCGCGGCGCCGCTCCTCGGGGTCGGTTGGGTAGAGGGGCGGCTCGGGGTACAGCCGCTCGAGCACGGCGATGATCTCGGTCGAGTCGGCGACGCGGCGGCCGTCGATGCTGAGGATCGGGAAGGTGTACGAGGCGCCGCGGGTGAGCCAGAGGGCGACGGGCATGTGGGCGCCGGGGACGGGCGAGTGGCGGCGGTGCTCGACCCCCTTCCAGGCGAGCGCCCAGCGGGCCTTCTCGCTGTAGTGGGAGACGTCAATCTGCCAGAGCGTTGGCAGACGATTGTCACTCATAGTTTGAGCAGTCCGATTTGTGGCAGCATAAGGACGATGCCGTTGGGCGATTCGGAGATCGAGGCCAGGCTAGCGGAGCATCCCGGCTGGGAACGTGATGGTCCTTCCATACGCAAGAGCTTCAAGCGCGGCGACTTCGTCGGCTCCGTCAACTTCGTCCAGAGCCTGGTCGAGCCGGCCGAGGCGATGAACCACCACCCGGACCTCGAGATCTCCTGGGACACGGTCACGGTTTCCCTCTCGACCCACTCGAACGGCGGCGTCACTGCGGCCGACTTCGAGCTGGCGACGAAGATCGACGCTCTGGCCTGAGGGTCGTCGGCCGCCGCTACGGTGGGCGGGTGCCCGACGAGCTGAGGATCGACGAGCGGCTCTCGATTCCGCTGGGCGAGGTCGAGCTGCGCGCCAGCCGCTCCTCCGGGCCGGGAGGGCAGCACGCCAACGTCACCGCTTCGCGGGTCGAAGCCGTCTTCGACGTGCGGGCGTCGGAGTCGCTCGACGAGGCGCAGCGGGCGCGCCTGCTCGAGCGCGCCGGGCCGGTAGTCACCGCCGTCGCCCAGGAGGCGCGCGGCCAGGCGCGCAACCGCGAGCTGGCGTTGCAGCGCCTGGCGGAGAAGATCGCCGCGGCGCTGAAGGTGCCGCGCCGCCGTCGCCCGACCAAGCCGAGTCGGGCGGCGCGCCGGCGGCGCCTCGAGCGCAAGCGCCGGCTCGGCGAGCGCAAGCGCGCCCGCCGCCGGCCGGCGACCGACGAGGAGTGAGGCGGGCGGGCCGCCTGGCAGACTCGGGATCGATGGCGAAGCGCAAGCGGCGGCGACCGCGAGAGAAAGCGCCGGCGGTCGAGTACCGCGACGAGGAAGGCAACGTGCTCGTCCTGCGACAGACGCTGAGCGCGGGCACGATCGCCAAGCTCGGCGAAGGGCCGGCGACGGCGGCGACCTCGCAGGAGGACGCCTGGCGCCGCCGCTCGGAGCTGCTCTTCGAGCGGCTCGCGGTGAGCTGGGAGATCGCCGGCCTGCCGCTGAGCGACCAGAAGATGCTGCTCGGTCGCTACCGGATGGCCGACGCGGCGACCCAGGAGTGGGTGCGGCGCACGATCGACGAGCACGTGCAGCGGTTCATCCCCGAGCTCTCGGGGTAATCGGGGTAGGGTTGAAACGAGGCCGATCCCCGAGGCAAAGGAGCGACGATGCTCGGCAACGCCAAAGCAACCAGTGGCTTCGCGGTTCCTGACACGGATGAGGCGAAGCGCTTCTACGGCGAAACCCTTGGCCTGGACGTGGCCGTGCTGGACGAGGAGAACGGCGTCATGGCCCTGAAACTCACCGGCGGCGACGTGTTCGTCTACCGCAAACCGGACTTTGTCCCCGCCACCTACACGATCCTCAACTTCGAGGTCGACGACGTCGATGCCGCAGTCGAGGGGCTCTCCTCCCGCGGCCTCGCCTTCGAGCGCTACGAGGGCTTCGAGCAGGACGAGAAGGGCATCGCCCGCGGCCCCGGCCCCGCGATCGCCTGGTTCAAGGATCCGGCAGGCAACATCCTCTCGGTCCTTCAACAGCCGTAGCAGCGATACCATTTTGCTACCATTTTGGGATGAGCAGGCAGATCGCTGTTCGGCTTCCAGACGAGCTTGTCGACTTCGTTGACGAGATCGTCGACTCCGGCATTGCGCGCAGCCGGGCGATAGTCGTCACCCGTGCGCTCGAGCGCGAGCGTCGGCGCGCCCTCGCCGAACGCGATGCCCGGATCCTCGCCCGCAGCGGTCCGGACCCGGAGCTCGCAGGGCTCGCTGAGCACGCGGCAGGCCTGCCGCGTGACCTGGCCTGATGCGGGCCATCCATGTCACACAGCTCGACAAGGCTCGACCCGTGTTGATCCTCACGCGTGAGCTCGTGCGGCCGCATCTCAGGACTGTGACCGTCGCTCCGATCACCACAACCATCCGCGGACTCTCCAGCGAGGTAGGCGTCGATGCCGCGAACGGCCTCACGGAGCCCTCGGTCGTGAGCTGCGACAACATCACCACCATTCCCGCCGATGCCGTGGGAGAGCAGATCGGTGTGCTGCTCGACAGCCAAGAGCCGGCCCTCAGCGACGCGATCGCGGCTGCGTTCGACCTCGACTGATTGCGGACGATGGGCGCGGTTGGGCTCGAGCCAGCGACCTCCCTTTCCGCTGCTACCCTTTACCTATGGCAGAGAAGGTAAAGAATCAGACCAGGGTTTCCAGCAAGCATCAGGTGACGATCCCCGCCGGCGCCTTCCGCATGGCTGGCTTCGAGCCCGGGGACACTCTGAAGGTAGAGGCCGAGGGAGCCGGTCGCGTGGTCTTGACGCGAGTCGATGAGTTGATCGATCGCTACTCCGGATGCCTGGATATCGGCGGCGATCTGCGCGAGCGCGTGGAAGGACTGCGCGAGGAGTGGCGGTAGTCCTCGACTCCGATGCCGTCATCGGCTTTCTCGATCGGAAAGACGCCCTCCACGACGCGGCCGACGCGGCGATCCGCGACCTCGTTCGCGGGCAGCGGCTGCTGGTTTCGGTAGTGACCTACGCCGAGGTGCTGACCGGCGCCTTGCTTGGCCACCACGACGAGGCCCAGGTGCGGGGGTTCTTCGCCCAACTGATCTCCGAGGTTCTCCCGGTCGACATGACCGTCGCGGACAAGGCGGCCGAGTTTCGCTCGCGCCTCAAACCGTTGCGGATGCCGGACGCCCTGATTTTCTCCACGGCGGAGACCAACCCCGACGTGGATCTGATTGTGACCGGCGATGCACAGGCGGCCAAAGTCCCTGGGCTAGATTGCGCCATCCGCTTGTTGCGCTGATCGCGGATAGAAGTCCGATGGGCGCGGCTGGGTTCGAACCAGCGACCTCTCGCGTGTGAGGCGAGCGCTCTCCCACTGAGCTACGCGCCCGGGAGGTTTCGGATATTAGGCGGTGGCTTGGCCTCCGGCGGGAGCAGATCGCCGGGCGGGCCGGTCTCGCCGGCCACGGCCGCCCGCTCCAGCAGGGCGCGGCCGACGAAGGGGAAGACCAGCGTCGAGAGCATCGCCGCCCCGACCAGGCCGGCGGCGGTCGAGGTCTTCATGTGCCCGGACTCGGTCGCGATCGTCGTGATCGCGACGACCAGCGGCAGCTGGGTCGCGGAGTAGAAGGCGAGCGCCGCGCGCTGCCGCGCCTTCAGCACGCCGCGGTAGAGCAGCATCGCCGGCGTGCCGCGGACGACGAGGAAGAGGGCGAAGAAGAGCGCCAGCTTGAGCAGCGCTTCGACCGAGCCGAGCGCGGCGAGGTCGAACTCGATCCCGCTGGTGACGAAGAAGAAAGGCACGAAGAAGCCGAAGCCGACCGCGGTCAGCTTCGACTCGAAGACCTGCAGCTCGCGGCCCTTCAGGGCCAGGCGGACGATCATCCCGGCGACGAAGCCGCCGAGCAGCACGTCGAGGCCGAGGTTGCTGGCGAGCAGGACGAGGCCGAAGACGAGCACGACCGTGATCCGCACGGCGAGCTGGCTGCTCGCCTCGAAGGTCCGCTCCAGCGCCGGCCAGCCGCGCCAGGCGAGGCGGACCGAGGCCAGCGCAAGGGCGATCGCCAGGGCAACGAAGGCGACCAGGATCGCCGCCTCGTGCAGCGGGTTGGTGGTCGAGAGGACCAGCGTCACCAGCAGGATCGGGCCGAACTCGCCGATCCCGCCGGCGGCCAGCAGATAGGTCCCGAACCTCGTCTTCAGCTCGCCGTTGTCGCGCAGGATCGGGATCAGCGTTCCGATCGCGGTCGTCGCCATCGCCGACCCGGTGTAGAGGAAGGAGACGACGATGCCGGCAGCGGCGAGGGCGCCGCCGATGCCGTAGGCGAGCGCGATCGAGAGCAGCCAGCCGAGCGCGCCGAGCGCCAGCGGCCGGCCCTTGATCCGCTCGAAGTCGAGCTCGTAGCCGGCGAAGAAGAAGAGCATGCCGAGGCCGAGGTTGGAGAAGAACTCGATGAAGTCGTCGGTTTCGGCGATCCCGAGCACTTCCGGCCCGATCACGATCCCCAGCAACAGCTCGACCACGACGACCGGCGGCGCGAAGCGGCGCGGCACGACGGCGACCGTGATCGCAGCCAGGGCGGCGATCACGACGATCGCGAAGAAGGACTGGGCGTCGACCTCGATCAATACGAGTGCGATCCTATGGCCCCCAGATGCCAACGCTCCACCGAATCAAGCGGACGTTCCTCCTTGGTTTTCTCTCACTGTTCGTGCTCGCCGGCGGTTGCGGGGGCGAGGGGGAGAGCGAGAGCGCCGCAGCCGGCGAGCTCCCGCAGGGCGCCGAGCCAGTCGACCTCGATCCGGCGGACTTCAGCATCGAGATCGACAACCCTTACTGGCCGATGAAACCCGGCAGTCGTTGGGTCTACCGGGAGAGCGACGGCGAAGGCGGTGCCCAGCAGGTTGTCGTCACCGTCACCGGCAGGACGAAGCAGATCGCCAACGGGATCGAGGCCCGAGTCGTCCACGACGTGGTCACCCAGAACGGCGAGCCGGTCGAGGTGACCGACGACTGGTACGCGCAGGACGGCGCCGGAAACGTCTGGTACCTGGGCGAGAAGACGGCCGAGTACGAGAACGGCAAGGTGGTCTCCCGGGCCGGTTCCTGGGAGGCGGGCGTGGACGGCGCCCAGCCGGGGATCGTGATCCCTGCCGACCCGAGCCCCGGCCTCGTCTACCGCCAGGAGTACTACGCCGGCGAGGCCGAGGACAGGGCGAAGGTGCTGAGCACGGGCGAGCAGGCGGAAGTCCCCTTCGGCCACTTCACCGGCGCGCTGCTGACCAAGGACCTGACTCCCCTGGAGCCGCGGCTGGTCGAGTACAAGCTCTACGCGCCGAAGGTGGGGCCCGTGCTGGTCCTCGACGTCTCCGGCGCCTCCGGGCGCGAGGAGCTGGTTTCCTTCGTGGCCGGCTGACGGCTATCGCCGGACGCTCGGCGGTAGGATCGTGAGTGGACCGTGCTAGGCGGGGAATCAGCGGTGCCCTGTAACCCGCAATCCGCTCTAGCGGGGCCGAATCCCGTTCTGAGGGGCTGGTCTTCGGGACCGAGCTGCCGGGGGCGGCGTTGACGGCCGGGTCCTGCGCGACGTAGGCACGTGAACCAGGTCAGGTCCGGAAGGAAGCAGCCTTAAGCGGAAGCCGCGGGTGCCGCAGGCGAGCCCGGCTCGAGCCAACCTCGACGGATACGCCCGGGGACTTCGCTTCGAAGGCGGGGCGCACGGTCCATTTCTTCGTCGCAGGATCGTCCCGGCCGAGCCGGGGCGATCCTTCAGGCCTCGGCCAGTCGCTCGGCGAGCCAGAGGTCGCAGAGCCAGTCGGCCTGGCCGCCGCCCTTGCGGGTGACCTCGATCCCCTCGGGCCCACCCTCGACCGTCACTTTCTTCGAGCGGGCCTCGAACTCATTGCTCGGGACCGCCACCTTGACCTCGCTGCGGCTCGCCGTCTCGGTGCTGCCCAGGCGGATGGAGACCCGCCGCCCGTGGCGCTCTCCCTCGAGCGCCAGCACGCCGTGGATCTTCGGCCCGACGCGGCCGGTGGTCGGGTCGCGGGTCTCGATGCCGACCTGCGGGCGCTCGGTCACCTCGAGCCCCAGCGGCGCCATCGCCACGCCGACGTTCTCGTAGCCCTTGTCCATCTCGCCCCCGGGCATCAGCGCCCGGATGCTCCCCCAGAGCGCCGCGATGACGATCAGCGGCCCGCCGATCAGCAGCGGCACGAAGCTTTCGAGCAGGTAGATCGGCGGCACGGTGAGGAAGATCAGCAGCGTCACGACCATCGCCAGGTTCTGGCTGCGTCGTCCCGCCTCCCAACCGGCGCTGCGCGCCTTGACGGCCTCGGCATCGATCGGCCCGACCGCCATCGCCGCCCACAGCTCGGCGTCCTCCATCGTCGTCGGGTTCTCGATCTCCCGGCCGCCTTCGGCGGCGCCGCGGGTCGCCCCCCGTGCGTCGGCGCCGGAGACCCGGTTGAGGTCGGCCCGCTGCAGAGCGAAGAGGACGACGAGGAAGACGGCGAGCACGCCGAAGATCAGCGCGAACGTCTCTTTCGGGTTCGCATCGGCGGGGTCGGCGGAGAGGCCGATGACGACGACGATCGCCGCAACGGCGAGGATGCCGAAGATCGCGAACAGCCCGGAGCGCTTGAAACCACCGAACATTGCGGCGGCAGCCTAACCGGCGGCGGGCTAGTCGATCAAACGCTTGGTCATCTGGCGGACGGCGATCCGCCACATGACGAGGGCGAAGGCGACCAGCCCGACGAAGCGGAGCGCGTCGACCGGGTCGAAGCCGAAGGCGCCGCCGCGGACCAGTTCGACCAGCTGGTGCAACGGGTTGAGCTGGGCGACAACCTGGACGCCCTGCGGCAGTTCGTCGATCGGGAAGAAGGCGCCGGAGACGAGGAAGAGCGGCGTGACGAAGAGCGCCGTCACGTAGTTGAACTGGTCGATCTTGGCGACCGTCGCCGCCATCGCGATGCCGAATCCGGCGAAGCCGAGCGCGGTGGCGAGGCAGAAGATCGGCGTCAGCAGCATGCCGAGCGCCGGGTCGAGGCCGAAGCCGATCGTGACCAGCAGCGGCACGCAGCCGTAGACGCTGGCCCGCACGCCGATCCAGAGCATCTCGGCGCTGACCAGCTCCTCGACGTCGACCGGCGCGGCGAGGATCGCGTCGTAGGTGTTCTGGAAACGGTGCTTGACGAAGGTTCCGAACATCGCCGGCAGGGCGCTGGAGAAGATCACCGCGGTGGCGACCATGCCGGTGCCGACGTACTCGACGTAGGGCGTGCCGTTGACTTCGTCGACCAGGGTCGCGCTGAGGCCGAGGCCGAAGGCGAGCAGGTAGACGATCGGTTCGAGGATGCTGGAGAAGGTCGTCCCCCGCCAGTAGGTGCGGAAGTTGGCGACCTCGCGGCTCATCACCCCGCCGATCGCCGCCGGTTCGAGCCGCCGCAGGCGGGTGCGGGCGCCGTCGCTCACTCCGCCTCCTCTCCCGTCAAGAGGACGAAGACGTCCTCGAGCGA
>DATDBO010000107.1:0-60528 GCA_036524775.1 Solirubrobacterales bacterium | reverse complement strand
CAAGCGGCGCGGAGGTGGATTGCCCGTCCATACATCGTCCACACCTCTGTCCACCCTCGATCAGGGGCTCCGAGCGACGATTCGTCTTTGTCTTGGCGCCAGCAACCGCGTGTCCGGGGGCGGGCTGTGGTCGAGGGGAGGACGCCGAGGTCTCAGGCAATGGATTCCGGGGTTCTCACGGGTATCATCGCCATAGATATGGATCCGATTCGCACCGACTTCCGAGGCTACGAGGGCCAGTACGTGGCGATCGACCTGCGCACGGGGAAGGTCGTGATTGCCCACAAGGACCCGCACGTGGTCCTTCGCGAAGCAAAGGATCGCGACCACGTTGTGGTGCACGGCCGCGTCCCATATGCGGACGAGCCGCTCTATGTCGGAATGGGCTGAGCCGCGGCCGCAAGCGCCGTGGCTCTATCCATATCGAGAGGATGCTCAGTCCACTCGGCTCGGTGAGCCGATCTTCCGCCCCTTCGTGCAGGTCTCCCTCGCGAACGGCGAGCGGAGCACTTCGCAGCTAACCGGCCTTGTCGATACCGGGGCCGATGCGGTGTTGGCGAGCAATCTGCTCACAGTCGAGTTGGGTGTCGATCTCGCCGAAAACGAGGGCGAGAGCCAGCATGCCGTCGGCGGCCGTACCCTGACGGCTCGCTACAAGACGGTTTCGTTGCGCTTGCACCCCCCTGAGGGAGTGCAGGAGGCGCATCTGGAGTGGCAGGCCAAGATCGGCTTCGTCGAAGATTGGCACAGCGACGGCCTGGTGCTGCTCGGAAGCATCGGCTTTCTCGACCGCTTCACGGTCACGGCGAGCCGCTTCGCTCAGGGGGTCGCGGTTGAGGATCGCAGCGCCTTTGACGACCGCTTCGGTCTCGTGCACGCCGCCTGAGCGAACGAGGTCCCCCAGTTCAAGCCGTCGCGCCGACGGGCCGCAGCGCTGCCCGTCCCTCGCTCACGCAGCGGTTGGTCTTCGTGTAGGTCCAGCCGCGTCGTGCGGCGATCTCCTTGTACGAGAAGCCAGCCGCCTGCAAACCGAGTCCGGTGCGCTCGTCGGGCTTCAGGTGCGCGAGCCGGTGCTGAGCATGATCGCGCTCGACGATCCGCTCCTCCGGACCCGTGGCCCGCGACGGGATCGACTCCAGCACGAAGCCCGGCACGTCTTCGTCCCGCTCGCGCTCCTGGCCCGCGCGCCGATCCCATTTCTCGCGACCCTGCCTGCGCTGGCACTCGCGCCTCAAAGTCAAGGTCAACCAGGCAATCGGCGGCGCACCCCGCCCAGGGTCGAAGTGCCGCAAGAAGGAGATGAATGCCTCCTGCAACGCCTCCTCTGCGACCGCCATGCTCTTGGTATTGCTGAGCGCGATCCGAAGCAGATAGCCCCGGTGCTCTTGGTACAGCCCCACTGCAAGCTCGCGCGCTTCTGCTTGACCTCCTTTGCCTCTGAACATCTGAGCCTCCGTTCCTCGCTGGGTTGAGGAACGGCCAAATGCACCCGCCAAGGCGGCCCGGAACCCGAGCCGAAGGCGAGGGCCGAGGAGTCCCGCAGGGACTTGCAGGGCCGCCTGCGGGTGCCACGATCAACGTCAACCCAGCGAGGGGCGGAGGCAAGAGAACGGCGAGAGGAAGGTCGGCTGGCGCGCGAGCTTCTAACGGGGCTGAGCCAACAGGCTCATCAATACCACAGGTTTCTAAAGAAATCGGGCAAACAATCGTCCACTCGAAATCCAGCTTTTCGGCCCTTCATCTGCTACGGCGCCCCCTGCCCACCTACTTGCCAGGTGGGGTGGGCAGGGGGCGCCGGGTTTACTCGTCGGGCCGCTCCTCCGAAGGCTTGAACGTGAATGCTCCGGGCCGGGTGGTCACACCACTCCGGGTCCAGGACATGCCCTCGAAAAGCGGGGACTCAATGCGGACGCCGAGGCCAGCGGCGAGTTTCAGCAGCGTGTCGAGGCGCGGCACACGCGCTCCCCGCTCCAGCAGGCCGACCTCGGTGCGGTGAAGCCCGGAGTGAAAGCCGAGCTGTTCCTGGCTGAGGTCGACCTGCTTGCGGACCCGACGTAGGTTCGCGCCGAAGCGACGAGCAACGTCCAGGCGAGTCGCCCATCAGTCCTGCTCCAAGCGCCAGAAGTAGAGGGCGGCGCGGGTCGGGACAACGAAGCCCTCTCGGCAGTGCAAGAGGCTCGCACCGACGAGCTGGCGGACGGCCCTCTCTACGGCGTCGCCCTCCGCGAACTCCTCACTGCGGGGGTTGAGCGCCCAGGAGACCTCCGGGATCGTGAGCTGGTTGGGGAACTCCGCCAGCAGGAACGCGAGCACGGCGCTCTCGGTCTTGCGGTCCTCGGCGGCAGGGGTAGCGGGATCGCGCTCGGCGCAATCCGTAGGCTGGCAACAGGGCATAGGAGTAGTGCCTCCTGTGTCTCAGGCGGCCCGGCGTGTTTACGCACGGCGGGTCGCCGCTTTTCTGAGGCCGGTATGCCGATACCGTTCCCGCTGCGTCCGGCCTGGTTCCACACTGAGCCGGTCGCCACGGGGCCGGCGTGTCAGCGCGCGGCCCCACTTATGTGCCGCCGCACGCTAGCAGACTGTCGAGAAAAATTCGACCGTCTCGCTACTTGCCCTTAATGATCTGGGCGATCCGCGAGCGATGCAGGCCGACCTCCTCGCCGATCTCGCGCAGCGAGAGCCCTTCCCTCTGAGCTTGGGCGAAAGCCTTGCGCCGCGCCCGCTGGGTCGCGGCAGATTCACGGTCAAACTGGCGCTGGGCAGCCTTCACAGCTTTGCGGGCGGCCTTGCGCTCGGAGTCGTCGGGCATCACCCGATCCTAAACTGGCTCAATGACTCCGGCGCCCCTTGCTGACGAACAGAGATTGATCCTTGGGCAAACGGCGGTGCTTGCGCAATTTGGACGGGCAATGCTGTCGATTCAGCTCTTTGAGACCCAGCTGTCGGGCGCCGCCATGTTGGGTTCCGTCAAAGATCCCTTTGCACCTCCTCAGAGAAGGAACGTTCAAAAGCTCGTGAAGAAAGCCTTGAAACGAGCGATTCATCTGAACTTCAAAGCCACGTCCGCGGAGGCGAGAGAAAGCGCAGCGAAAGTTCTCCCTCCGGATCTGATGAGGGAGGTAAACGAAGCAATTGAGTGGCGCAACCGATTGGTCCATCGGTATCTAAGGGAGAAAATCATTGGCTCTGAGAAGGGAGAGTTCGCGCCTGGAACTTACGACGAACTCGTCAAGCTGACGCGCGCTTTTGACAGTCTCGGGAGGCGGTTGGCAAAGGAGAATGAGCGCATCGGTTCATCCTGGCCGGGCGATACGCCTCCACCACCTCACATAGCCAAATTCTTAGAAGACACTGCGCTGACCATTCTCAGGGGTGCCCCGCCTCCTAAAAAAGACATGTAGGACAGCGAATCAGCGCCACGCACGGCGTCTGGGCGCGACTCGGCGCTTGAAACCGCCAACCCCGGAGCGATCATCCCCAATGCCAAGTCAGCTTCGGGTGAGCCGAGTAACACCGACCTAAGACGTGGAGCCGGAGCGAACTACGTCAATGAACTTGAGGAGAATGGACAGGTTCTCATCGCTTAGCTTCACGTCGTCGCCCTTGTGGTCTTCGCCTTCTGCGCCAGGATCACCGACAAACAGGCGCTCGATGAAGTCTTTGCGAACGGTCGTCTTGTCGTCATCGCTTAGCGGCTCAGAGAAGGGCTTGAACGCAACTAGCTCTAGGTAGAGGCGGCGAGCGCGCTGCTCGCGGCGGCGATGCTGGCCGGACTGCCCTGCCGCGTAGCCCGCGATACCGAGCAGGAGCGTGATTGCAGCGATCTTGGCGATGATGAGCGAGGCATCGCCACCGCCAATTCCCTCAACGGCAAACGCCACGGCGACAAGGGCAACCACAGCGGCAATCGCGCCCCCAATGATCGCGATATAGCGCCATAGGTCGGCCTGGCTTCTCTGCTCCTCAGCCTCTTTCTTAAATCCGCCAGCGGTGCTTGAAGTGGCAGCGACATCAACCATGTCAATAGCTTCTTGTTTCTTCTCCGAGAGAAAGGCCATGGTCTCGTTGCTGCGCTCAGTGAGATCGGAGACGGCTTGTTTGGCGCTTTCTTGATCACTTTTCAGAGCCTCAGCCGCCGCGTCTTTGCCCTCCTGAATGACCTGCTCGGCTTTGTCGGCTAGCTCTTTCTGTTTCTCCTCGAACTGGGTGCTGCGGGTGTCTTGCTCCGAGTTGAACTGCGCCCCGAATTCGTCAATAGCGCCTTGCACTTTGGCGCTCTCGGCATCGGCTTCCTCTTTGAGCGTGTTCAACTGAGTTTGCAGTTCGTTGGCACGCTCCACGGCAGCCGCTTTGACCGACTCTGCTGCCTCTTTGGCCTGCTCCTGCAACTGGTTCAACTGCCCTTGCAGGTTGCTGGCCTGCTGTTGCAACTGGTGGGTCTTCTCCGTTGCTGCCTCTCCGAGCTGGGCTGCTGCCTTCTTCTGATCGGTCTTCGCCCAAACCCCGATAGCGCCAGCTATCTGCATGGCTGCGTTGAGCAGCGCATCAACATTGGCTTGGAGGGTTGGCAACTGCTCAAAGTCTTCGTTGTCCTTGAGCGGGGTCAACGCGGAACTGATCTGCTGGATCGGAGCGGCTAGCCCCTCCAACATCTGCGGCGTGACCAGTGCGGTATCGGCACTTGCCAATAACGCCCCGACGTAATCAAGAGCGGGTTCAAGGCGAGCTAACGATGCTGGCTGATCCTGCGCTTGCGCCGCCTCTAAAAGCTCATCAGGGAGATCAGCAACCTGCGCTTTCAACTGCTTCAAGCCTTCGTGAACCGAGTGTTCGTTGAAAGCGATGCTGTACTGGGGTTTGGCTTTGGCCATAGAAGCTGATCCTAAGCCCGCCCCCGGCGCAAGCGACAGCGGAAAACGAAGTCGAGCTACTTGACCCGTCGTCGGGGAGTTCGCTGTTGAGTCGAGCGCCCTAGAACGTGCCCTTGGTGGAGAGAGACGACCCCGCCCCTCTAGTGACCTTTAAGTCGTGTGACACTCGTTAGCGCAGTAGTAGCACCCGTTTGCGTCGCTGTAGTGCTGCTTGGCCGCCGCGACCGCCTCCTGGCAGGACGGATGCCATCCAAGGTCCAAGCGATTCTCGGGATTGGGCAGACAGTTTTCCTGTGAGGCCAAGTCGTGGACCTCGTGATCGCCCGAGTTCGGCTGGGCATTCTTGTTTACGCAGTAGTTCGGCACGCGGCACCTCCGTCAAACTCGACAATTTACCGACAGGTATCGCATCGTATCCGAGTCGGTCGCCGCTCAGTTCGCTCCTTTCCGCTCAGAGCGGGACGCGAGTGAAGCTACAACGGTTGCCGTGCCTTGCCACGATTCACGCGCTAATCGGCTCCTGCCTGCGCGTGCCGGTCACACCAGGGACAATGACCGTCATGCTCGACAGGAGCCTTGCCGGGGGCAGCTGCATCCCGGCGCGCGTGCATCAAGTCGCATCCACCCCGAGACGGCTGCCTGGGCCTCCGGCGTTGGACCCTTGCCACTTTCCTTGCCACCCCCGGCCCGTTTGAGGGCGGCAGGACCGCCGAAACGGCCATATCTCGCTCTAGAAAGCCATGCCGGAGGAGGGACTCGAACCCCCGACACGCGGATTATGATTCCGCTGCTCTAACCAGCTGAGCTACTCCGGCCGGGAGGGGGATGCTAGCGAGGCTCCGGCGGGACCGAATCGTCCGCGCGGGACGGAAAAGGACCGCCCGCCGAGGGTCCGGATAGCCTTTCTCGTGTGATGGGGAGCGCTCTCGATAGGGCAGTAGGCACGCTACTCCGCGATTGCCTGGACTTGAACCCGTCCGAAGAGGTGCTGGTGATCTGCAACCCGATCACCGAAGAGCTGGGCGCCCTGCTGCGGATCAACGCGCAGGGCGAGGGCGGCGAAGCGACGCTGGCGGTGATCTCCGAGCGCGAATCGCACGCCGCCGAGCCGCCCGACGCCGTCGCCGCGGCGATGCTCGCCGCCGACATCGTCCTGGCGCCGACGATCCAGTCGATCTCCCACACCGAAGCGCGCCGCGCCGCCACCGAAGCCGGCGTCCGCATCGCCTCGATGCCGGGCGTCACCGGCGAGATGCTCGCCCGAGTGATGGGGGCCGACCTGCGGCTGCTGCGCAAACGGGGCACCTCGGTGGGGCGCGCCCTCGGGGCGGGCGCCGAGGCGCGGATCACCTGTGAGCGCGGCTCCGACCTGCGGCTCGGCCTCGAGGACCGCACGGCGATCGTCGACGCCGGAGCGCTCAGCATGCGCGGCGCCTTCGGCAACATCCCCTGCGGCGAGGCCTTCATCGCGCCGCTGGAGGGAACGGCCGAGGGGACCCTGGTCGTCGACGGCTCGATCGCCGGCGTCGGCCTGACCTCCGAGCCGGTCGAGCTGACCGTCCGCGACGGCCACCTGGCCGAGGCGACCGGCAACGCGGGCGCGCAGCTGCTCGAGCTGCTGACCGAGCACGGCTCCGACGGCACCAACGTCGCCGAGCTCGGCATCGGCACCAACGAAAGCGCCGTCCTCACCGGCAATATCCTCGAGGACGAGAAGATCCTCGGCAGCGCCCACGTCGCCTTCGGCGCCTCGGCCGCGATCGGCGGCACGATCCAGGTCCCGGTCCACCTCGACTGCGTCGTGTTGCGACCGACGGTGGAGATCGACGGCGCGCCGATCGTCGACGCCGGGCAGCTGGCTGTCTGACCTTGGCGCCGCCGCTGCTCGCCGTACCGAACGTCTCCGAGGGTCGCGACCGCGACCGGATCGAGCAGCTCGAGCGTGCCTTTGCGGAGGGCGTCGAGCTGCTCGACACCCACAGCGACCGCGACCACAACCGGACCGTCTTCACCCTCGCCGGCGAGGCCGCGACGCTCGTGGCGGCTCTCACTCGCGGCGCCGCCGAGGCGGTCGCGACGATCGGCATGGAGGCCCACGAGGGCGTGCACCCGGCGATCGGGGCCCTCGACGTCTGCCCGCTCGTCTGGGTCGACGCGGCCGATCGCGAGCCTGCCCGTGCCGCGGCGCTGCAGGTCGCGGAGGAGATCGGCGGGCTCGGCGTGCCGGTCTTCCTCTATGGCGAGCTGGCCGCCGACCCGGCGCACGTCGAGCGCGCCTACTTCCGCAACGGCGGTCTCGCCGAGCTCTGGCTGCGCATGGAGGCGGGCGAGCTGCGCCCCGATCGCGGCCCCGACGCTCCACACCGCACGGCGGGTGCGACCCTGGTCACTGCCCGCCCGCCGCTCGCCGCCTTCAACCTCGAGCTCGACAGCGACGACCTGGAGCTGGCCCGCGCCGTAGCCGCCGGGCTGCGCGAGTCCGGCGGCGGCCTGCCGGGCGTGCGCGCGATCGGGCTGCCGCCGGCGAGTGGTCGGGTCCAGGTTTCGACCAACGTCCACGACCCGGCCGCGGTGCCGCTGGCGGCGGTGGTCGAGCGCGTGCGCGAGCTGGCCGCCCCGCTCGGGACGCGGCCGGTCGAGGCGGAGCTGATCGGCCTGGTCCCGGCCGCGGCCCTCGTCGGCTACCCCGAGGACGTGCCGATCCGCGAGTTCGACGCGGGCTTACGCACGATCGAGGCGCGTCTCGCCGGCCTGGCCTGAGCGCAGCGGTCCCGCTGTTAGATTCCGCCCATGGCACAGACGAGGAAGAAGCGCCGCCGCAAGCACCGAGGGACGCAGGGAGGTCGGGTCGACCCGAACCGCCGCCCCGGCCGCCCGCGCAACCGCGAGGAGGCCAAGGCGCGAGCACGCTCCGGCCGCAAGACGCCGGTCCGCACCGACCTGCCGCCGACCTGGCGCAGCGCCATCACTCGCGGCGTCGTCGCGGCGGTGATCTTCACCGCGCTGCTGATGCTGATCTTCCGGCGGCCGCTCACGGAGGCATTCGGCCTGGGCGCCTTCATGCTCGCCTTCTACATCCCCGCCGGCTACTACATCGACACGATGATGTGGCGGCGTCGCGAGCGGGCGCGGATCCGCGCCCGCGAAGAGGGATGAGCCTCGACGTCCAGATGCTCACCGTCGGGCCGGTGGCGGAGAACTGCTTCCTCGTCCGCCGCGAGGGCTCCGGCCGCGGCCTGATCGTCGATCCGGGCGAAGAGCCCGACCGCATCCTCGCCGCGGTCAACGAGATGGGCGCGAAGGTCGACGCGATCCTGATCACCCACTGCCACTTCGATCACATCGGCGCGGTGGCGCCGGTTGCGACCGTCACCGGGGCGCCCGTCTACTGCCCGGAGATCGAGCGGCCGGTGCTCGCCGACATCATGTCCTACGTCCCCTACGCCGGCTTCGGGCCTTTCGAGAGCTACGAGGCCGACGAGACGGTGGCGGGTGGCGAGGCGTTGGAGCTGGCCGGGATGACCATCGACGTGATCTTCACCCCCGGCCACAGTCCAGGCCACGTCACCTACTCGGTGCGCGACGAGGACGCGATCTTCTCCGGCGACGTGCTCTTCCAGGGCTCGGTCGGGCGCGTCGACCTGCCCGGCGGCGACGGCCCGACGCTGCTGCGCTCGATCGGCACGCTGCTCGAGTCCCACTCGCCCGAGACCGGCGTCTACCCGGGCCACATGGGCGTCACCACACTGGGGACCGAGCGCGCCACCAACCCCTTCCTCACCGAGCTGGCCGGCTGAGCCGGGCGCCGCGCCGGTAAGGTCGCGCCACGATGGCGAGCAAGTACCAGGCTCCTCGCGGGACCTTCGACGTCCTGCCGGCCGACGGCCGTGCGCGCAGGCGGATCGAGGCGACCGCTGCGGAGATCTTCGCCCGCGCCGGCTACGAGCCGATCGCCACCCCCGCCTTCGAGGACACCGAGCTGTTCGAGCGCGGCGTCGGCCGCTCCACCGACATCGTGCGCAAGGAGATGTTCACCTTCGAGGACAAGGGCGGGCGCAGCATCACGTTGCGCCCCGAGGGCACCGCGCCGATCTGCCGCGCCTACCTGGAGCACGGTATGCACAAGCTGGCGCAGCCGGTGAAGCTCTTCTACGCCGGGCCGTTCTTCCGCCACGAGCGCCCGCAGGCCGGCCGCTACCGCCAGTTCCACCAGATCGGCGCCGAGGCGATCGGCACCGACTCGCCGCTCGCCGACGCCGAGACGATCATGCTGCTCGCCGATCTGCTCACCGAGCTCGGCGTGCCCGGGGTCGAGCTGCGCCTCGGCAGCCTCGGCTCGCCGGCCGCGCGCGGCGCTTACCTGGATGAGCTGAAATCCCATCTGCGCGCCCACGAGGCCGAGCTGTCGAAGGACGTGCGCGAGCGGATCGAGATCAACCCGCTGCGCGCCTTCGACGCGGACGACGAGGGGACGCAAGGGGTGATGGCGAGCGCGCCGACGATCGTCGAGCGCCTCGAGGACGACGATGCCGCGCACTTCGCCGAGGTTCGCGCCCTGCTCGACGCCGCCGGGGTCGCCTACGAGATCGACCCGACCCTGGTCCGCGGCCTCGACTACTACACGCGCACGATCTTCTCCTTCGTCTGCGACCGGCTCGGCGCCCAGTCGGAGGTCGGCGGCGGCGGCCGCTACGACGGGCTGATCGAGCAGCTGGGCGGGCCCGCAACGCCGGCGGTCGGCTGGGCGGCCGGCATCGAGCGCATCCTGCTGGCCCTGGGCCAGGTGGAGACGCCGTCCGAGCAGAAGGTCTTCATCTCGCACGTCACCGGCTCGGGCAAGTCCTCGTACTTCGCGATGGTCCTGGCTGAGCAGCTGCGAAGGGCGGGCCTCTTTGCCGAAGTCGATCTCGCCGGACGCAGTGTCAAGGGCCAGTTCAAGCATGCAAACCGAATCGGCGCCGACATAGTGGTCGTGCTCGGAGACGAGGGAGGAGCCGAGCTGCGCGACATGGAGAGCGGCGAGCAGGAGCCGGTCGACCCTGACGACCTGGTTGCGGAGATCGAAAGGAGACGGGCATGAACGGTGCGCCGGCGCTGCGCGCCAACGAGCTGCGCGACGCCTGGTGCGGCCAGGTGCTCGCCGACCGGGTCGACTCCGAGGCCCGCGTCGCCGGCTGGGTCCACCGCCGCCGCGACCACGGCGGCCTGATCTTCATCGACCTTCGCGACCGGACCGGGATCGTCCAGCTCGTCTTCCACCCGGACTCCTCGGGCGAGGCGTTCGAGCTCGGCCACAAGCTGCGTGCCGAGGACGTGCTCAGCGCCGCTGGCACGGTGGTCCGACGGTCCGCCGACACGGTGAACCCCGACCTGCCGACCGGCGAGGTCGAGCTGGCGGTGACGGCCGCCGACCTGCTTGCCGACGCCGAGACGCCGCCCTTCCAGATCGAGGGCTTCTCGGGGGAGGTCGGCGAGGACGCGCGCCTGCGCCACCGCTACCTCGACCTGCGCCGCGAGCCGATGCGCGAGGCGCTGGTCCTGCGCCACCGCGTCACCGCGGCGATGCGCGAGTTCCTCGACGGCGAGGGGTTCCTCGACGTGGAGACGCCGGTCCTCACCCGCTCGACCCCGGAGGGCGCGCGCGACTTCCTCGTCCCCAGTCGCCTCCAGCAGGGCTCCTTCTACGCGCTGCCGCAATCGCCGCAGCTGTTCAAGCAGCTGCTGATGGTCGCCGGCTTCGAGCGCTACTACCAGGTCGCTCGCTGCTTCCGCGACGAGGATCTGCGCGCCGATCGTCAGCCCGACTTCACCCAGCTCGACGTCGAGATGTCGTTCGTCGGCGTCGACGACGTGATCGAGGTCAACGAGCGCCTGCTCGCGCACGTCTTCGAGCGGGTCGGCGGGCCCTCCGTCGAGCTGCCGATCGCGCGCCTGCCCTACGACGAGGCGATTAGCCGCTTCGGCACCGACCGGCCCGACCTGCGCTTCGGCCTCGAGCTGGTCGACTTGAGCGAGGCGCTGGCCGAGACCGAGTTCAAGGTCTTCCGCGGCGCGATCGAGGCCGGCGGCGCCGTGCGCGGCCTCAACGCCGGTCGCCGCGAGCTGCCCCGCTCGGAGCTCGACGGGCTGATCTCGCGCGCCCAGGAGCTGGGCGCGAAGGGGCTGGTCTGGGCCTTCCGCGAGGGCGACGGGTGGCGCTCGCCGACCGCCAAGTTCCTCTCCGCGGCCGAGCTGGCCGCGCTGAACGAGTGCCTCGGCGCCGAGGAGGGCGACCTGCTGCTGCTGGTCGCCGACCAGGAGCGGATCGCCAACGCCGTGCTCGGGCAGCTGCGGGTCGACCTGGCCGAGCGCTTCGAGCTGGTTTCGGCGGGCGAGCACCGCCTGGCCTGGATCGTCGATTGGCCACTGCTCGAGTGGGACCCGGCCGCCGACCGCTGGGACCCGCTGCACCACCCGTTCACCGCGCCCGCCGGCGAGTTCGACCCGGACCAGCCGGGCGCGGCGCGGGCGCTCGCCTACGACCTCGTCTGGAACGGCCAGGAGATGGGCGGCGGCTCGATCCGCATCCACCGCGCCGACGTCCAGCAGCAGGTCCTCGCCGCGCTCGGCATCGACGCCGAGGATGCGCAGGCGCGCTTCGGCTTCCTGCTCGAGGCGCTGCGCTACGGTGCGCCCCCGCACGGCGGCATCGCCTACGGGCTCGACCGGATCGTGCAGCGCCTCGCCGGCGCCGACTCGATCCGCGACGTGATCGCCTTCCCGAAGACCGCCTCGGGCGCCGACGCGCTGACCGGCGCCCCGGCTCCGGTGGGGGAGATGCAGCTCAAGGAGCTCGGCATCGCGCTGCACCGTCGCGGTCTCGCCGGTCACTGACGCCTACGATTTCCGCATGAGCCTTTTCGAGCGGGTCAAGCTCGCCCTGCTGCAGCGGCGTCCCGGGCCCGGCGCGACGCCGGTCCACGTCGACGACCCGCAGTTCGACTCGTGGGAGGTCGTGCGCGACTTCGGCGACCTGCGCACCGCGCGGGCCTGGCACCAGGCGTTGGAAGAGGCCGGAATCGAGGCCGCCCTGACCGCCGACTGGCCGGTCGACCGCTTCGGCCGCGGCGACATCGCCCTGCGCGTCCTCCCGCACGACTGGAGCGAGGCGGAGTTCCTCCTCTCAAACCTCGACTGAGCGCCCGCCCGGTGGTACGGTTGGGCCAAGGCTCGAGCCCGTGCGAGAGCCGTCCCAACGTTTGACCCAACACAAACGGCTAGGGGGCCGATCTCTCTCGGTCTTGTGGGATCGCGAGGAGGCGCCCGCCCTTCACTTCAAGGGATCAAAGCCAGGGGCGGCAACGGCGGCGCTGGGGCCTTTTTCGCGCCTTGCCCGGTGCGGCTCTACGCTTTCGGTGTGAGCAGAGAGCTCTTCGAGGCCTACTTGGCGGATCGGTCCCGAACGGGGCCGCCGGCGCCGGGCGCCTTCACCGGCGCCGCCGGCGGGGCTGCGTGCGGGGACCTCTCGCGGATCTCGCTGCTGATCGAGGCAGGGCGGATCTCCTCGGTCGCCTGCGACGCCGAGGGGTGCGGGGCGACGCGGGCGGCTACGGCGGCCGTCGCGGAGATGGTCGACGGCGCGACCGTGATCGACGCGGCGCGGGTCGGGATCGACGAGGTCGACCGGGCGATCGGTGGGCTGACGCCCGCCAAGCGGCACGCAGCGCAGCTCGCGGCCGACGCGCTGCACCGGGCGCTGGCTGGCGCCAGCGCGTCCGCGGAGACGCTGGCCGATTTCCACGAGGGACGCGTGCTGGTCGCAATGTCCGGCGGCGTCGACAGCGCCGTCGCCGCGCTGCTCGAACGCGAGCGGGGGGCCGACGTCGTCGGCGTCACGCTCAAGCTCTGGGCCGACCCGGAAACCGACGGGGCAAAGGCCTGCTGCTCGCCCGAGGCGGTGCTCGGCGCCCGCGCCGTCGCCCACTCGCTCGGCATCCCGCACCTCACCCTCGATCTCGAGGAGGAGTTCCGCCGCCGCGTCGTCGCTGCCTTCCTCGACGGCTACGGGGCGGGCGCCACGCCCAACCCTTGCATCGTCTGCAACGGCGAGGTGCGGATCGCGGCGATGGTCGACCTCGCCACGCGGCTCGGCGCCGAGCGGCTCGTCACCGGGCACTACGCGCGGATCGTCGAGGACGCCGGGGGCCCGCTGCTCGCCGCCGCCGCGGACCGAAATAAGGACCAGAGCTACATGCTCGCCGCGCTGCCGCCCGCGATGCTCGAGCGGGTCGGCTTCCCGCTGACCGAGCTGAGCAAGCCCGAGGTGCGCGAGATCGCCGCTCGCCACAACCTCGCGGTCGCCAAGAAGCCCGAGAGCCAGGACCTCTGCTTCCTCGCCGGCCAGGGCAAGGCCCGCTTCCTGCGCCGCCACGCCGGGCTGGGCGAGCGAGAGGGAGCCGTCGTCGACCGCGCCGGCCGCAAGCTCGGCCGCCACCGCGGCCATCACAACTTCACCGTCGGCCAGCGCCGCGGGATCGGCGTCTCCTCGCCGGAGCCGCTCTACGTGCTCGCCACCGACGCCGCGGCGAACACGGTGACGGTGGGGGCGCGGGCGCAGCTGGCGACGAGCCGGGTGCGGGTCCGCGACGCCGTCCTGCACCGCGACGGCGAACGGGTCGACGCGGTCAGGTTGCGCTACCGGGCGACGCCGGTGCCGGCGGCGGTTTCAGCGATGGCGAGGGGGCGTCACGCCGAGCTCGAGGTCGAGCTCGGCGAGCCCTTCGACGCCGCCTCGCCCGGGCAGGCCGCAGTCCTGCTCAGCGGCGAGGCGATCGTCGGCCACGGCACCATCGCCTGAGCGAAGATCAGGCAGTCGCGGCTTCTTTTTCTTTCTGCCTTTCTTCCTTGCGAAGCGCGTTGACGGCTTTCACGCAACGGGAGAAAGCGGTGCCTTTCTCGCCTTTGACGTGTTTCCTGCTCTCGCCTTTGCAGATCTGACCCGGGGCTTTGCTTTTCTGTTTGGCAGCCTGGGCCATGTTTTTCACGCAACGGGAGAAAGCGGTGCCTTTCTCGCCCTCGACGTGTTTCTTGCTCTCGCCTTTGCAGTGGTAGCCGTACGCATTTCCTTTCGACGCCGGCCCTCCTTTGGGCGGGTCGGCCGGCGTATACGTCGGGCCTTTGCCTTTCGGTACGCCTTCGGGCTGGGCGGCGAGCGCAGCACCGCCGCAGGCCAACGCGAGGGCGCCGGTCACGAGCGCGATCTTCACCATCAGCTTCATCGTGCCTCCTTCGAGTGCTTCCCTGCCGGGCCCGGATGGCCGCAGCTATCGTCGCCTGAAACGGCGTGCCGATCGGTTTGTCAGGCTGATTCGGTCGCTCGAGAGGGCCTGGCTGGACGGATGTTCCGCGCTTTACGCCTCGTGCCCGGAGGGCGCTGCGCCCTGTCCATGCCCGATGCCTTCCGCTTCGCTTTTGGGCGATTGAGCGGACGGTTCGGGCGCCGGAGGCGTCGCGGCGGAAGGCTTGCCCTTCGGCGGTGAGACCGGTTTGGCGGCGGGCGCCCCTCCGGCTGAGGATTTGCCCTGGCTCGGCGCCCCGCTATGACCCGGCGGAGAGGTCGCCTGGGGCGATTTCTTGGCGGCGGAGGTTTCCTGCCCCTTGGCCGACGCGGCGGGCAGGCTCTCCGGGCGTCCCTTTCGCCGAGCGGCCGAGCGTCCGTACCCGCCGCCGGGCGGAGCCTGGCCCGCCTGGGAGTGAGACGAGGCGTGTTTCGCCCCGCTCTTGCCGTTCGCCTGTGCATTGCTCTTGCCCTTGCCGTTCTCGTCGCGCCGGCTCGCGGCCTCGTTCTGCTGCGCCGCGGGCAAGCCCGCCGGACGGACGGGCTCCGCCGCCCCGCCGGCCGTGGGGGCTCCGGCCTCCGACGCCTGCTTGGCCGGAGCGTCGTCGCCTCGGCTGGGAAGCGGCAGGTCGACGATGCCGGTGCGATCGGCGGCCGAGACGCCGACGACGGCGACGACCGCGGCCGTCGCGGCCGATTTGGCCAGTGCCGAGCCGGCGATCGCCTTGCCCGCACCGGCGCCGATCGCGCTGATGCCGCCGCCTGCGGCGCCCGCGCTGGACCCGAGCACGCCCTGCAGCAGGCCGGCGGAGGCGGCGATGGGAAGGGGGGCGAGCGCGGCGAGGTCCTCGTGTCGCGTGGCGATCTCGTCGCCGAAGGCGCGGCAATCGGCGCAGCTGCGCAGGTGGGCGCGGATGTCGCGCCGGCGGGTCACCCTGCCGTCGGCGTTGGAGAGCTCCAGCATCACGTCGGCGCAGCGCATCTCACGCCCCGCTTCCAGCTGCCGCAGGCTGAGGCGCGCCTCGTAGAGCGTCTGCCGCGCGACTGCGGCCGAGGTTTCGAAGGCGGCGCCGATCTGGTCGAAGTCGAGCCCGGAGAGCTCGCGCATCACCAGCGCCGCGCGCTGGCGCTCGGGCAGCTGATCGAGGTCGGCCAGCAGCGTGCGCAGCCGCTCGCGGGTCTCCGCTGTCTCGGTGACCGCGGCGACGGGCATCTGCTGGGGCTCCAGCTCGGCGGTGTCGCGCCGCTTGCGCAGCGTTTCGACCGACTCGTTGCGGGCGATCCGGTAGAGCCACGGCTTCAGCTTGATCTCGCGCTTCTCGCCCGGCAGGTTGCGCAGGACCTTGACCATCGTGTTCTGCAGGGCGTCCTGGGCGTCCTGAGGATTGCCGACCATCGCCAGGCAGAAGCGGTAGAGGTCCTGGTGGTAGCGCTCGTAGATTTCCTCGAAGGCGCGTTGGTCGCCCTGCGCAGCGCGTTGCGCCAGCCGCTCCTCCGAGCTCATGCCGCACCCGTTCCGGCATGGAAAGCCATGGGATGAAGATTAGGCTCTTTGCCATCCACCGCTTCAACGGGGCAGCCGCTCAGGTGTCAGCGCAGGTCACTTAGGCTTCGGTTCCGATGAAAGCCGAGGAAATCCGCGACACCTACCTCTCTTTCTTTGCCGAGCGAGGGCACGAGGTCGTCCCCTCGGCCTCGCTCGTCCCCTCGGCCCACGATCCCTCGGTGCTGCTCACCACCGCCGGGATGCAGCCCTTCAAGCCCTACTTCCTCGGCCGCGAGCGCCCGCCGGCGCCGCGCCTCGCCGACGTGCAGAAGTGCTTCCGCACGACCGACATCGAGGAGGTCGGCAACACCGCTCGCCATCTGACCTTCTTCGAGATGCTCGGCAACTGGAGCTTCGGCGACTACTTCAAGGCCGAGTCGATCCCCTGGGGCTGGGAGCTGGCGACGCAGGGCTTCGGCATGGACGCGGAGCGCATATGGGCGACCGTCTTCGGCGGCGACGAGGAGCTCGGCCTCGGGCCCGACGAGGAGGCGATCGAGATCTGGAAGGGCGTCGGCATGCCCGAGGAGCGGATCGTCCTGCTCGGTCGCGAGGACAACTTCTGGCAGGCCGGGCCGAGCGGCCCCTGCGGCCCCTGCTCGGAGCTCTACCTCGACCGCGGCGAGGACTTCGGCGCTGCCGGCGAGCGTCCCGGCGACGACACCGACCGCTTCCTCGAGTTCTGGAACCACGTCTTCATGACCTACGACCTCTCGCCCGAGGGCAAGCTCTCCGAGCTGCCGATGCGCAACATCGACACCGGCATGGGCCTCGACCGGATGGCGGCGATCCTGCAGGACGTCCCCTCGGTCTTCGAGACCGACCTGATCCGACCGCTGATCGACCTTGCCGAGGAGCTCTCCGGCCGCTCCTACGACGAGGGCGGCGCGGTGACCCGGGCGATGCGGATCGTCGCTGACCACTCGCGCGGCGCCGCCTTCCTGATCGCCGACGGCGTCGTCCCCTCCAACGAGGACCGCGGCTACATCCTGCGGCGGATCATGCGGCGGGCGATCCAACAGGGGCGGACGCTCGGCCTCGAGGCCCCCTGGCTCGGCCGCTTCGCCGAGCGCACGATCGAGACGATGGCCGGGGCCTACCCCGAGCTCGAGACGGAGCGAGCGACGATCGCCCGCTGGGTCGGCGACGAGGAGGAGAGCTTCGGCCGCACGCTCGAGCGCGGAACCGAGCTGCTCGAGCGGCTGGTCGCCGAGGCGAAACAGGCGGGCACCTCGTGGATCGATGCCGCCGATGCCTTCAAGCTGCACGACACCTACGGCTTCCCCTACGACCTGACCAAGGAGCTGCTCGCCGAGCAGGGCCTCTCGGTCGATGACGGGGGCTTCGAGGAGCTGATGGAGGAGCAGCGCCGGCGCGCCCGCGTCGGCGCCGCGACCGCGCACGGCTCCGAGGACCGTCACGAGAAGGTGATCGCCTTCGCCGCGGAGGCGCCGCCGACGCGCTTCGTCGGCTACGAGACGCTGCGCGCGACGACCGGCTTGGCGGCGGTGGCGGCCGACGACGGCCGCGCCCTGGTCAAGCTCGAGGAGAGCCCCTTCTACGCCGAGGGCGGCGGTCAGGTCGCCGACTCCGGCCTGTTGCGCTGGGACAGCGGCGAGGCCCGCGTCCTCGACGTCTACCGGGTCGGCGAGGACCAGGCGCTGGAGGTCGAGAGCGCGCCGGCGCAGGGAGGCGTCGCGGTCGAGGCCGTCGTCGACCGCGAGACCCGCCACGCGACGATGCGCAACCACACCGCGACCCACCTCCTGCACGCGGCGCTGCGCGAGCGGCTCGGCGAGCACGTGCGCCAGGCCGGCTCGGCGGTCCGGCCCGACAAGCTGCGCTTCGACTTCACCCACGGCCAAGCGCTCGCCGGCGAGGACGTCGCCGCGATCGAGGACCGGGTCAACGAGTGGATCAAGGCGAGCCGCCCGGTGCGCTGGCTGGAGATGGAGCGCGAGGAGGCCGAGAGGCTCGGTGCGATGGCGCTGTTCGGCGAGAAATACGGCGAGTGGGTGCGGGTGGTCGAGGTCGAGGACGTCTCGCGGGAGCTCTGCGGCGGCACGCACGTCGCCAACACCGCCGAGGTCGGCATCTTCAAGATCCTCTCGGCGAGCTCGAGCGCCGCCAACGTGCGACGGGTCGAGGCGCTGACCGGTCCCGCCGCGATCGATTGGTTCCGCCGCGAGGAGGAGCGCCTGCGCGAGGTCGGCGAGCTGCTCGGCTCGCCGCAGGACCCGTTGACGGGCGCCCGCCGGGCCGCCGCGCGGCTGCGCGAGGCGGGCGCGGGCGCCGAGCAGGCGGCGAAGCAGATGCTCGGCGAGGAGGCGGAGCGGTTGGTTTCCGAGGCCGAGGCGGTGGGCGGGATAAAGGTGGTGGCCGCGCGCGCTCCCCTCGCCGACCAGAAGCAGCTGCTGGAGCTGGCCAACCGGGTGCAGTCGAAGCTCGGCGGGGAGTCGGCGATCGCCCTCGCCGGGGCCGAAGGCGAGAAGGTCGGTTTCGTCGTCCTGGTTTCCAAGGGTGCCGTCGGCAAGGGTGTCTCGGCCGCGGCGGTGGTGCGCGAGGCAGCGCCGGTGGTGGGCGGCGGCGGCGGCGGCCGCGACGAGATGGCCCAGGCGGGCGGGAAGGACGCCGCCAAGCTCGACGAGGGGTTGGCAGTCGCAAGACAGGCAATCGAACGAGGGCTGGGATGAAGGCGCCCATCTGATGCGCGTGCTCGCCCTCGACTACGGCACGGCGCGGATCGGCTGCGCGATCTCGGATCCGAGCGGGACGCTGGCGACGCCGCTGCCGGTGATCGAGCCGCCCGAGCCGCGCTCGGTCGCCGAGATGGTCGCCGACCGCGAGGTCGACCGCGTGGTCGTCGGCCTGCCCCTGCACCTGAGCGGCGAGGAGGGCTCCCAAGCGGCGCTCACCCGCACCTTCTGCGCCGAACTCGAAGCGATGCTCGACGTCCCGGTCGAGACCTACGACGAGCGGTTGACGACGCGGATGGCCGAGGCGAGCAAGCGCGAGGGGGCCGAGGCGGCACCCGATTCGCTCGCTGCGGCGCACCTGTTGCAGGCCTACCTCGCCGGGCAGGCGGCGATCGAGGCGGACGACGACGATGCTTGACGATCCGGCGCGCTTGCGCGCCGAGCGTCGGCGCGTCCTGCACGAGCGCCGTCGACGCCGTCGGCTGGTGGTCGCGGTGAGCGCGCTGGTGCTCCTCGGCGCGGCCCTGATGGTGGGCGCGATCGTCTACGCCGGCCGCGACGAGCCGCCGCCCCCCGAACCGCTGCCGACGATCACGCTGACCGTGCCCGAGGGCTACAGTCGCGCGCAGACCGCCGAGCTGGCCCGCGAAGCGGGCCTGCGCGGCGACTATCTGAAGGCGAGCGCGGGGCACGAGGGCTTCCTCTTCCCCGACACCTTCGAGCTGGAGAAGAACGCCCCGGCCGCGGACCTGGTGCGGCTGCAGCTCGAGGACTTCGAGCGCCGCTTCGCCGGCGTCGAGATGCGCTACGCCCGCTCGAAGAACCTGACCGAGCACGACATCGCCACGATCGCCTCGATGGTCGAGGAGGAGGCCCAGCTCGACGAGGAGCGCGACCTGATCGCCGCGGTGATCTACAACCGCCTGCGCGAAGGCATCCCACTCGGCATCGACGCGACGATCCGCTTCGCCACCGGCAACTACGAGCAGCCGCTGACCGAATCGGAGCTGGCGGTCGACTCGCCCTACAACACGCGCGTCAACGCCGGACTGCCGCCGGGGCCGATCTCAAGCCCCGGCCTGGCCTCGCTTGAAGCGGCCGCCGGTCCCGCCGAGGTCGACTACCTCTACTACGTGGTCGAGCCCGGCACCTGCGGCGAGCACTCCTTCTCGTCCAGCTCCGCCGAGTTCGAAGCCGACGTCGCCCGCTACAACGAAGCGCGCGAAGCGGCGGGCGGCGAATCGCCCGACAGCTGCGGGGAATGAAGCGCCTCGCCGTGATCGGCCGGCCGGTGGCGCACTCGCGCTCGCCGGCGATGCAGAACGCGGCCCTGGCCGACCTCGGGCTCGCCGAGGAGTGGAGCTACGAGGCGATCGACCTGGCGCCGGACGAGCTCGAGCCGCGGCTGCGGGCGATGGCGGGGGAGGGCTTCGTCGGCGCCAACGTCACCGTCCCCTACAAGGAGGCGGCGCTCTCGCTCGCCGATTCCCTCTCGGAGACCGCGCGCGAGATCGGCGCCGCCAACACGCTCAGCTTCGCGGCGGGGGAGATCCGCGCCGAGAACACCGACGCCCAGGGTCTGCTCGACGCGCTTCCGGCCTCTCCGGCAAGGAGCAGGGCGCTGGTCCTGGGCGCGGGCGGCGCGGCGCGCGCCGCCGTCTGGGCGCTGCTGCGCGAGGGGGCTGCGGTCCACGTTTGGAACCGCACGGCGCTGCGCGCCGAGCACCTCTGCGAGGAGCTGGGCGGCACGCCGGTGGCTACGCCGGACCAGGCGGCATATGCCTTGATCGTCAACACGAGCGCGGCGGGACTGCGCGGCGAGGATCCCTTTGTCGAGCTGCCGCTCGACCCCGACGGCTTCGTCGCCGCGCAGACCGTCGTCGACCTCGTCTACGGCGAGCGGCCGAGCCCGTTGCTCGCTGCAGCCGGCGCGGCGAGGGCGGCCGGCGTCGACGGGATCGAGGTGCTGGTCCGCCAGGGCGCCCTCTCGCTGGAGATCTGGACCGGTCGGGAGCCCTCGCTCGAGGCGATGCGCCGGGCTGCGCGCAGATAGCCTAAGCGCGGCATGAGCACGCGTTTCCGCTTCACCACCGCAGGCGAGTCGCACGGCCCCGGCCTGGTCGCGATCGTCGAGGGCATGCCGGCGGGGCTGGAGCTCGACCGCGAGGCGCTCGACCGCGACATGGCCCGCCGCCAGCTCGGCCACGGCCGCGGCGGGCGGATGAAGATCGAGACCGACTCGGTCGAGGTCCGCTCGGGGGTGCGCCACGGTCGCACCCTGGGCAGCCCGATCGCGGTGCTGGTCGCCAACCGCGACTACGCCAACTGGGAGGAGCGGATGAACCCCTGGCCGGTCGAGGGGTTCGAGCCCGACGAGGTCCACCTGCCGCGTCCGGGCCACGCCGACCTGGTCGGCGCGCAGAAGTACGGCCACACGGACATCCGCAACGTGCTCGAGCGGGCCAGCGCCCGCGAGACGGCGGCCCGCGTCGCCGCCGGGTCGCTTGCCCGCGGCCTGCTCACGGCGGTGGGGGTGAGCGTGCACAGCCACGTCACCCAGATCGCCTCGGTCGAAGCGCCCGAGCGCCCCGACTTGAGCCCGGAGGACTTCGTTGCCGTCGACGAGGACCCGGTGCGCTGCCTCGACCCGGAGGCGAGCGTGGCGATGGTCGAGGAGATCAACCGGCTGCGCAAGGCGAACGAGAGCCTCGGCGGCAGCTTCGAGGTGCGCGCCTTCGGCCCCGTCCCCGGCCTCGGCTCGCACATCTCATGGGAAGAGCGGATGGACGGCCTGCTGGCCGGCGCGGTCGCCTCGATCCAGTCGGTCAAGGGGGTTGCGATCGGCGAGGCCTGGGACGTCGCAACCCGGCCGGGCTCGGAGGCGCACGACGAGATCTTCTGGTCGCAGAAGCGCGGATATCACCGCGAGACTAACCACGCCGGCGGCCTCGAGGGGGGCATGACCAACGGCCTGCCGCTCTCCGTGCGGGCGGCGATCAAGCCGATCTCGACCCTGACCAAGCCGCTGCGCTCGGTCGACACCGAGACGAAGGAGCCGGCGCAGGCGCTGCGCGAGCGCACCGACTCGACCGTGGTCCCTGCGGCGGCCGTGGTCGCGGAGGCGATGGTCTGCCTCGTCCTCGCTCGCTGCTACCGCGAGAAGTTCGGCGGCGACCACATCGACGACGTGCTCGCCGCGGTCGACGCCTACAAGCGCCGCATCGACTTCCGCGGGTGAGCCGGGTGTCCAAGCCCGCGATCGTCTTCATCGGCTTCATGGGGGCGGGCAAGTCGACCGCCCTGGCGGCGGCGCGCGAGGCCGGCCTGGAGACGACCGAGATCGACCCGCTGATGGAAGCGGACCTCGGAATGCCGATCGCCGAGGCCTTCGAGCGCCACGGCGAGGAGGGCTTCCGCGCCCGCGAGGCCGAGGTCGTCGGCGAGCTGCTCGAGCGGGCCGACGGCGGCGCGATCGCGCTCGGCGGCGGCAGTGTGCTCTCCGAGCGCGTGCGCGAAGCCCTCGGCCGCCACGTCGTCGTCTGGCTGCAGATCGACGCCGAGGAGGCCTGGCGGCGGATCGAGGGGACGGAGCGGCCGCTTGCCCGCAGCGCCGAGGACGTCGCCGAGCTGCTCGATGTGCGGCTGCCCTTGTACGAGGGGCTGGCGGATGCCGTCATCCCGCAGGGCGACGAGGACCAGGTCGCGCGGGCGCTGCCCTCGATCCAGGCGCTCGCCGAGCTGCCGTCGGGCACGAAGCTGCTCTGGGCCGCGAGCGCCTCCGGCGAGTACCCCGTCTTCGTCGGCAAAGAGCTGCTCGACACCGAGTGGTGGCCGCCGGCGGGTCGGCGCTTCTGCGTCAGCGACCGCACGGTGTGCGGCCTGTACGGCGAGAAGATCGAACCGCCGGTGGCGCTAATCGAAATCGATCCCGGCGAGGAGGCGAAGACGCCGGCGGAGGCCGAGCGGGTCCTGCGCGAGCTGGCTGGGGCCGGGATGACCCGCGAAGACCACGTCGTCGCGCTGGGCGGAGGCGTGGTCGGCGACCTCGCGGGCTTCTGCGCCCACGTCTACCAGCGGGGCGTCCCCGTGGTCCAGGTGCCGACGACCCTCGTCGCCCAGGTCGACTCCGCCTATGGCGGCAAGACCGGCGTCGACCTGCCCGAGGGCAAGAACTACGTCGGCGCCTACCACCTGCCGGTTGCGGTAATCGCCGATACCGGAACGCTTGCGAGTCTGCCCCCGGAGGAGCTGGCGGCGGGCTTCGTAGAGGTCTTGAAGACCGGCCTGCTGGCCGGCGGCGATCTCTGGGAGCAGGTCCGCTCGATCGACCGGCTCGACCCGGGGAGCCTCGACGGCATCGTCTTCGCCTGCGCCCGTTACAAGTGCGGGGTGGTCGCCGCCGACGAGCGCGACGCCGGTCTGCGCCATGTGCTCAACCTCGGCCACACCGTGGGCCACGCGATCGAGGCGGCAAGCGAATACACGCGCTACCGGCACGGGGAGGCGATCGGCCTGGGGCTGCTCGCCGCGCTGCGCCTCTCCGAGGCGCCGGACCTGCGCAACGAGGTCGAGGCGATCCTCCGTGGCCACGACCTGCCCGTTGCGCTCGATCCAGAAGTCGAGTCGGACGCGATCCTCGACTCCCTGCAGCGCGACAAGAAGCGCACCGCCGAGGGAGTCGGCTTCGTTCTGCTCTCGGAGCCCGGCGCCCCGCGCGCGGGGCAGCTCGTCGACCCGGCTAAGGTCGAGGCCGCCGTGAAGGAGCTCTACGCATGACCTCGACCCACAACCGCGTCGCCGTCCTGCACGGGGTCAACTTCGACGTGCTCGAGCGGCGCGATGCCGAGATCTACGGCGGGCTGTCGCTGGGCGAGCTGGAGCAGGGGATCCAGCGTGCGGCGCGCGAGCTGGGCCTGGAAGCGATCTTCTTCCAGACCAACTCCGAGGGCGAGTTCGCCGAGTACCTGCACCGCGCGCCGGAGCTGGCCGACGCGATCGTGATCAACGCCGGCGCCTGGACCCACTACAGCCGCGCGATCGCCGACGCGCTCGAGCTGACCGGCCTGCCGGCGGTCGAGGTCCACCTCTCCAACGTCGAGTCGCGCCAGGACTGGCGTCGGGTGTCGGTCTTCGACGGCCTCGTGCTGGCGAAGGTTTCCGGGAAGGGCCCGGACGGCTATCGCGACGCGCTGGCGGCTCTCGCCGCGCAGCTCGACGTCTCCGCCGGCTGATGAGGGGACGGGGCGACCGCCTCGCAGCCGGGCTCGCCGAGCGCGAGCTCGACCTGATCCTGGTCACCGACCTGACCAACGTCCGCTGGCTGACCGGCTTCACCGGCACCAACGGCGCCTGCGTCTGCGCCCCCGACACGCGCCTCTTCCTGACCGACTTCCGCTACACCGAGCGCGCCGCAGCCGAGGTCGAGGGCTGGGAGGCCGTCACCGTCAAGGACGACTGGCTGGGCGGCATCGCCGCGCGCCTCTCCGGTCGCTTCGGCTTCGAGGACGACCACGTCCCCGTGCGGCTGCTCGAGCGCTTGCGCGGGAAGCTCCCCGAGGGCGCCGAGCCGGTCGCGGCGGGAGGCGCGGTCGAGGAGCTGCGCCGGGTCAAGGACGAGGGCGAGCTGGCGGCGATCGCCGCGGCCGCCGAGCTGGCCGACGAGGTCTGGCGCTGGAGCATCGAGCGTGGCCTGGCCGGCCGGTCCGAGCGCGAGATCGCGCGCGCCGCCGAGGCGCGGATCCGCGAGCTGGGCGCCGATCCGTCCTTCCCGGCGATCGTCGCCGCCGGGCCGAACGGGGCGCTGCCGCACGCCGAGCCCGGCGAGCGGCAGATCGTCGCCGGCGACCTCGTCGTCTTCGACATGGGGGCGAAGCTCGACGGCTACTGCTCGGACGGCACCCGTACCTTCGCCGTCGGCGAGCCCGGCGAGCGCGCCCGCGAGGTCTACGAGGTCGTCCGCCTCGCCCAGGCGAAGGCGCTCGACGCCGTCGTCGCCGGCCGCAGCGGCGAGGAGCTCGACGCGGTCGCCCGCGAGGCGATCGCCGGGGCCGGCCACGGCGAGCATTTCGGCCACGGCCTCGGCCACGGCGTCGGGCTCGAGGTGCACGAGGCGCCTCGCCTCTCGCCGCGCTCCGAGGACGTGCTTGCGGCCGGAGATGTGGTGACGATCGAGCCCGGCGTCTACCTGCCGGATGAGTTCGGAGTGCGGATCGAGGACCTGGTCGTCGTCGGGGACGACGGGTGTCGGAATCTCAGCGGATTACCCAAAAGTCTGCAGATCACGGCCTGATAAGCAGGTCAAAGCAGACAGTACGCAGCAACAGGTCCCCTGCAGTCTCAAGTCCGGGCGGCGGCGAACCGATGCGCACTTGGTGAAGCTGCGCGCCGACACACCGAGGCCGAACGCCGAGTCGCTGCGGGCGATCCGCGAGGACGCCCGTCGCGAGCGCCTGATCGACATGGAGCTGCGCCTGCGTCCGTACCGCTTCGCCTGCTTCGCCATCCTCGGCCTCGGCCTGGCCGCGTTCAGCTCGGACCTGGGCTGGTGGTGGCTGGCGCCGCTGGCAGCTGGCCTGGCCGGGTTCGCCGTCGCCGACAGCTTCATGAAGAACAGCGAGCACCCGGCGGTCTGGGTCGCCTGCGCCTGGGGGATCCTGCCGCTGCTGCTGGCCGACGCGGTGGTCACCACGGGCGGCGCCGAGAGCCCGGCGCTGATGTGGCTCGCGCTACCCGCCGTCACCCTCGGCGCCCGCTTCGAGCCGCGCGGGATCGTCATCGGCACCGCCTACATCCTCGTCCTGCTGGGGATATCGACCTTCGGCCTCGACGCCGCCGTCGCCTCGGCTCACGCGCAGGAGGTGATGGCGGCGGCCGGCCTCGTCCTCTGCACGGTGATCCTCTCCGGCGCGCTGGTCGAGTCCGACCGCGCCCACCGGCGCCGCTCGACCCTCGATCCGCTCACCGGCCTCTGCAACCGCAACGCCCTCGAGCAGCGGCTGGGCGAGCTCGACGGCCAGCCGACCAGCGAGGAGGAGGGCCTCTCGCACGCCCTGCTGCTCTGCGACCTCGACCGCTTCAAGCTGGTCAACGACCGGCTCGGCCACGCCGCCGGCGACGCCGTCCTCCAGGACGTCGCCTACACGATGCGCGCGGCGCTGCGGGCGGGCGACTCGATCTACCGCGTCGGCGGCGAGGAGATCCTCGTCGTCCTGCCCGGTGCGGGGGAGGAGGTGGCGGTGGAGATCGCCGAGCGGCTGCGGCTGGCGGTTCGCGAGCGCCGTCCGGTGGGCGTCACCGTCACGGTCAGCATCGGCGTGGCGGTCTCCCGTCCGGAGCCCGGTCCGCTGGACGTCGACGAGCTCGTCGGCGAGGCGGACCTCGCCCTCTACAGGGCGAAGGCGGACGGGCGCGACCGCGTCGTCGTCGGCCGCGAGACGGCGCCGCGCCTCGTCGCGCTCAGCGGCTGAGGTCGACGCCGGCGCGCAGGCGGGCGGCGAAGGCGGCGATCAGCTCGACGGTCGCCTCGAGGTCGCCGAGGTCGACCAGCTCGACCGGCGAGTGCATGTAGCGGAGGGGGATCGAGACGAGGCCGGTGGGGATCCCGGCGCGGGAGATCTGGATCGCGTCGGCGTCGGTGCTCGTGCTGCGCCCGCTGGCGCTCACCGTGTGCTCGATCCCGGCCTCCTCGGCGGCTTCGACCAGCAGCTCGAAGACCTTGGGCGAGAGGGTCGAGCCGCGGCCGATCGCCGGTCCCGAGCCGAGCGGGTGGCTGCCGATCTCCTTCTCGTCGACGCCGGGCGCGTCGGTCGCGTGGGTGACGTCGATCGCGACGGCGAGGTCCGGTCGGACCTGGAAGGCCGAGGTGCGCGCGCCGAACAGGCCGATCTCCTCCTGCACCGCGGCGACGGCGGCGAAGCTCCCGGTGAGCGAGCCGCGCTCGTGACAGCGCCGCAGCGCCTCCAGGGCGACGTAGGCGCCGAGGCGGTTGTCCATCGCCCGCGAAACCAGCCGGTCGCCGGCCAGGCTGACCGGCTCGGCGGCGATCGTCACCGGGTCACCGACGCGGACCAGCGCCGCCGCCGCGTCGCGGTCGGCGGCGCCGACGTCGATGTGCAGCCCTTTCAGCTCGACCACCTTCTTGCGCTGCTCGGCGTCGAGCAGGTGGATCGGCTTGCGCCCGACCACGCCCGGCACCGGGCCATTTAAGCCGCGAATCTCGACCCGTTGGCCGACGAGGATCTGCGGGTCCCAGCCGCCGATCGGCGCGAACCAGAGGAAGCCCTTCTCGTCGATGTGGGTGACGACGAGCCCGATCTCGTCGATGTGGCCGACGACGGCGAGCAGCGGCTCGGCCTCGCCGACGCGGGCGATCGAGGAGCCGAGGCCGTCGGCGGAGAGCTCGGCGAAGGAGGCCTCCTCCCGCCAGATCGCGGCGGCGGGCCCCTCGTGGCCCGAGGGGGCTGCGGCGCGCAGCAGCTTGTCGAGGAAGACGGGTGTCTCGGCCATTGCGGCTGCGCAGTATGTCGAGTCGAACAGATGTCCGCAATCATCCTTTTCGAATAGTTTTCTGATCCATGAGCGCGGCGATGAAGACGTTTCTCGTCACCGGCGCCTCGAGCGGGATCGGCGAGGCGACGGCACGGCGCCTCGCGCGCGAGCCCGGGGTGGGGCTCGTCCTGGTCGCTCGCCGCGAGGAGCGCCTGCGGGCGTTGGCCGAGTCGCTGCCCTGCGCGGCGACCTGGCTGGCGCTCGACCTGACCGATGCGGACGCGCCCGAGCGCGTCCGCGCCCATCTCGTCGAGCGCCACGGGGGCCGTCTCGACTTGCTGGTCAACAACGCCGGCGCCGCCTGGCGCGGCCACTTCGCCGAGACGGGCTACGCCGGGGTGCACCGCCACATGGAGCTCAACTTCGACGCGGTCGTCCGCCTCACCGAGGCGTTGCTGCCGCTGCTGCGCGAGTCGACGCCGAGCGCGATCGTCAACGTCGCGAGCACCGCCGGGCGCATCGCCCGCGCCCGCACCGGCGCCTACTCGGCGAGCAAGTTCGCTCTGGTCGGCTGGACCGACTCGCTCTATGCCGAGGAGCGCCCGCACGGGGTCCACGTCGGCATGGTCCTGCCGGGCTTCGTCGCCACCGAGGGCTTCCCGGCGACCGAGCTGCGCGAGCGGGCGCTGACCCGCTGGATGGTCTCCAAGCCGGAGAAGGTCGCCGAGGCGATCGTCGACACGGGGCTGCGCGGCAAGGCCGAGCGCTACGTGCCGCGGCCCTACGGGCTCGCCGCGGTCGTCCGCATCCTCGCGCCGCGTCTCGTTCGCCGCGTGCTCTCGGGCGGGGCGGCGTCGAGCCTCACCACCAGTACCGCCGCCGAATCGTCTGAGTGAGCCGGCCGGGGCGGCGCTAGCCCCGGTCGAAGCGGCTGAAGCGGCAGTTGCGGACCTTGAAGACGATGCTGATGTTGTTGGCGGCGATGCCGCTGCGTTCGGCGAGGATCGCTTCGTGGGCGGCTTTGATCTCCTGCTCTTCCTTGTAGTACTTGCCGGTCCGGCGCAGGCGCGTCTTGAGCAGGCGCATCTGCTCGAACCAGCGCTCGACCCGGTGCTCGTCGCCGACCGGCGCCGGCACGGCCGCGAGCTTCGGGATTACCTTCCCGAACGATTCCGAGAGGCGCACGAACTGCTTGCCCAGGGGGACGTATTCGCGCTTGTTGAGGCGTTTCTGCGCGCCGTCCATGATCCGTTCATTGGCCTCGCGGTTGACCTCGCAGATCGGCTCGACCTGCGCCTTGTAGGTTTCGCGGGTCTGTTCCTCGGCGTGGGCAAGCGGCACTGCGGTGAGCAGCGCGGCGGCGATCGCGAGTGTCCCCAGCGGTCCCTTCATCTCCCAGGCCCAACGTAGGTTAGACCCTCGGCACGGGCTTGGCGACAGGTTTCCGCGGTCCTACGATTCAAAGACCGTGGAGTTCGACGCTCCGACTCGCTATGCCGACTCCGACGGGGTCAGCATCGCCTACCAGGTACACGGCGAAGGCGAGCTCGACCTGGTGTTCGTGCCGGGGTTCGTCTCGCACGTTGAGTTGCTCTGGGAGAGCCCGCAGACGGCCCGCATGCTGCGCCGACTCGCCTCCTTCGCCCGCGTGGTCGTCTTCGACAAGCGCGGCCAGGGCCTGTCCGACCGCCCCGCGAAGCCGCCCACGCTGGAGGAGTCGATCGAGGACCTGCGAGCCGTGCTCGATGCGGCGGGCTGCGAGCGCCCCGCCGTGTTCGGCGTCTCCGAGGGGGGACCGATGTCGATGTTGTTCGCAGCCACCTGGCCCGAGCGGCTCTCCTCGCTGGTGCTCTACGGGACTTACGCCAAGATGGTCCGCTCGCCCGACTTCCCGATCGGCGTGCCCGCTGCGGCGCTCGACCGTTGGGCGCAGATGATGCGTCGCGAGTGGGGCGGGCCCGTGGGACTGCGCTACTGGGCGCCGAGCGCGGTCGACGACGCCGAGCTCGAACGCTGGTGGGCGCGTCTTCTGCGCCAGGGCACCAGCCCGGCAGGCGCGATCGCCCTGATCGATCTCTACCGGGAGATGGACGTGCGAGGAGTCCTCTCCAGCATCGACGTGCCGGTGCTGGTCCTGCACCGCGAGGACGACGCGGTCGTGCACGTGGAGCAGGGCCGGTTCCTCGCCGATCGGATCCGCCACGCCCGCTTCGTCGCGCTGGCGGGCGGCGACCACTTGGCCTGGACCGAGGATCAGGACACGCTGCTCGACGAGGTCGAGGAGTTCCTCACCGGCAGCCGTCGCGCGCACGAGCCCGAGCGGGCGCTGGCCACCGTCCTCTTCACCGACATCGCCGGCTCGACCGAGACGGCGGCGCGGCTCGGCGACCGCCGTTGGCGAGACCTGCTCGAGCGCCACGACGCGATCGTTCGCCACCGGCTCGCCGCCCATCGTGGCCGCGAGGTGAAGACGATGGGCGATGGCTTCCTCGCCACCTTCGACGGCCCCGCCCGCGCGATCCGCTGCGCCGCGGAGATCGCCGGCGCCGTGGGCGAAGTCGAGCTCGAGGTGCGGGCCGGCATCCACACCGGCGAGGTCGAGCTGATCGGCGACGACGTGGGCGGCATGGCGGTCAACATCGGTGCCCGCATCGGCGCTCTCGCCGAGCCCGGGGAGGTGCTCGTCTCCAGCACGGTGCGCGAGCTCGTCGTCGGCTCCGGCATCGAGTTCGCCGAGCGCGGTACCCACACGCTCAAGGGCGCCCCCGACAAGTGGCGCCTCTTCGCGGTCGAGCTCGCAAGCGGCTGACCGCCGCCGGCGGCGGGCGATTAACCTTCGCCGCCGTGATTTCGACCAACGAATTTCGCAACGGCAGCCACATCGAGATCGACGGGTCCGTCTTCAAGATCCTCGAGTTCCAGCACGTCAAGCCCGGCAAGGGCGGGGCCTTCGTGCGCACGAAGCTGCGCAAGATCGACGACGGCTCGGTTCAGGACAAGACGTTCAGGGCGGGGGAGAAGTTCCGCCCCGTCCGCACCGAGTCGCGCAAGATGCAGTATCTCTACGACTCCGGCGACGCGGCGGTCTTCATGGACAGCCAGGACTACGAGCAGATCGAGATCCCGAGCGCTGTCGTCGGCGAGGCGATGCGGTGGGTGCTGCCCAACGACGAGGTCGACGTGCTCTTCGTCGACGAACGGCCGAGCGACGTGCAGGTCGCCGGCGCGATCGAGATGAAGGTCACCGAGACTGCACCGGGCGTCAAAGGCGACACCGCCTCGGGCGGCGGCAACAAGCCGGCGACGCTGGAGTCCGGCGTGGTCGTCCAAGTTCCCCTCTTCATCGACGAGGGCGAGACGATCCGCGTCGACACGAGGACCGGCGAGTACGTCTCGCGCGCCTGAGCGCCGCCCGCCGCCCCAAGCGCGAGAATAGGCCGATGCGCCGATCCGACCAGCGCCGCGACGCCGTCTTCGCCTGCTACCAGCGCGACGTCACCGCCCGCCCGCTGGCCGAGCTGCTTGCCGGGGCGCGGCCGTTCACGCGCGAGCTGGCCGAGGCGGTCGAGTCGCACCGCGAGGAGCTCGACGCGGCGATCGCCGCCCACGCCCGCGGCTGGGAGCTGAGCCGCATCGCGCCGCTGGAGCTGAACGTGATGCGGGTCGCTCTGGAGGAGATCGAGCACAGCGAGGACGTGCCCGACGAGGTCGCGATCGACGAGGCGGTCGAGATCGCCAAGGAGTACTGCGGCGCCGACGCGCCCGGCTTCGTCAACGGGGTTCTCGGAGCGATCGTGCGCGAGCGCCAGGAGGCGAGCCGAGCTTGAGCGACACAGCGCGTCTGCGAGAGATCTCGGCCCGCCTGCAGGCGATCGCGGCCGAGTTGGAGGGCGAGGAGGCGGGCGACGAGCGCGCCGCCGAGCTGGCCCGCGAGGCGGCCGAGCTTTCCAGCGAGGCGGTCGAGGAGGCCAATCGCCGCATCCGCGAGTCGGAGGGCTCGCGGTGAGCGCCCGGCCGGCGCGGTGAGCTACCCGGAGGACCTGCGCGCCCAGGTCGACGCCGAGCTCGAGGGCCTGCGCTTCTCGGGCCGGTCCGCCACCACCGGGCTCGAGGAGGCGATGCGCTATTCGCTGCTCGCCGGCGGCAAGCGCGTGCGCCCGGTCCTCGCCCTCGCCACTGCCCGCGCGCTGGGCGCCGACCCGGCGCGCTATCTGAGGGTCGCGGCGGCGATCGAGCTGATCCACACCTACTCGCTGATCCACGACGACCTGCCGGCGATGGACGACGACGAGCTGCGCCGCGGCCTGCCCACCTCGCACGTCAAGTTCGGCGAGGACGTGGCGATCCTCGCGGGCGACGGGCTCTTCGCCGAGGCGATCCGGCTCTTCTGCGAGCAGCAGGGCGAGCCCGCCAGGGTGCTCGCCGCCCTCGCCGAGCTGGCCGCGGCGACCGGGGTCGGCGGCATGGTCGGCGGCCAGTACGTCGACGTCTCCGGCGATGCGGAGGACGCCGAGGGGCTGCGGGCGCTGCACGGCCTCAAGACCGGTCGCCTGATCGCCGCCGGCGTCGGCGTCGTGCTGATCCTCGAGGGAGTGCCCGAACCTGAGACAATCCCCTATCGCCGGTTCGCCGGCGAGCTCGGCGTCCTCTTCCAGATCGTCGACGACATCCTCGACGTGACCGGAAGCGACGAGCAGCTCGGAAAGCCCCGTGGAAGCGACGAGCGACATGGCAAACTCACCTACGTCAGCCTCTTCGGCCTGGAGCGGGCGCGCGAGCTGGCGGCCGAGTCGCACGGCAAGGCGACGGCGGCGCTGGCCGAGGCGAAGGGCGAGACCGGCGACCTGAAGGGCATCGCCGACTACATCTTCACCAGGAACGAATGAGCGACGAGCGAGAGCAGAAGCAAGCGGACGGCGCCGAGCGCGAGCCGAGGCTGCTCGAGGGGATCGACTCTCCGGCCGACCTGCACGAGCTCGACGACGAGCAGCTGCAGCAGGTGGCGCAGGAGATGCGCACCTACATCATCGACACGATCGGCGAGATCGGCGGCCACTTCGGCGCCAACCTCGGCACCTGCGAGCTGGCCGTCGCCCTGCACAGCCTGCTCGACTCGCCGCGCGACAAGGTCCTCTGGGACGTCGGCCACCAGGCCTATCCGCACAAGATCCTCACCGGCCGCCGCGAGGAGCTGCCGACGATCCGCCAGTACGACGGCCTGGCGCCGTTCTGCTCGGTCTTCGAGTCCGAGCACGACATCATGGGCGCGGGCCACGCCTCGACCTCGATCGGCTACGCGGTCGGCTTGAAGGAGGCGATGCGCAAGGGGATCGGCGAGGACGGCCGCGTCGCGGCGGTGATCGGGGACGGCGCGCTGACCGGCGGCGTCGCTTACGAGGCGCTGCACGCCGCCGGGGGCCTGCAGACGCCGATCGTGATCGTGCTCAACGACAACGGCATGTCGATCTCGCCCAACGTCGGCGCGCTCTCGCGCTACTTCAACCGCGTGCGGCTCAACCCGCGCCTCTGGCACGCCCGCGAGGGGGTCGAGGACCGGCTGACCAAGCTGCCGCTGGGGCTGGGCAAGCGGATCGAGCGGCTGGGGCCGGAGATCAAGTCGGCGATCAAGGCCTACTGGGCGCCCGGGCTCTTCTTCGAGGAGCTCGACCTCGCCTACATGGGCGTGATCGACGGCCACGACGTCAGCGCCCTGCGGGCGGCGCTGCAGGAGGCCTTCGAGGCAGACCGTCCTGTCGTCGTCCACGTCCACACCGTCAAGGGCAAGGGCTTCGCCCCGGCCGAGGAGGGCGGTCTGGAGGGGATGGAGAAGTGGCACGCGGCGAAGCCGAAGAGCATCGTCAACGGCGAGCCGACAGCCAAGCCGGTGCCGGTCAAGGAGTCCGACTCGCCCGAGGCGATAGCGCCGGAGAAACTCGAGAAGCCGCCCGCGGCAGGCGCGCCGCCGCAGTACACGCAGGTCTTCGCCGACGCGATCGTCGCCGAGGCCGAGCGCGACGGGCGCGTGGTCGGGATCACCGCGGCGATGGCGGGGGGGACCGGGCTGCAGAAGCTCGCCGACGAGCGGCCCGAGCAGTACTACGACGTCGGCATCGCCGAGCAGAATGCGGTCCTGCTGGCCTCCGGGCTGGCCCTGCAGGGTGCGAAGCCGGTCTGCGCGATCTACTCGACCTTCCTGCAGCGCGCCTACGACCAGATCATCCACGACGTCTGCCTGCAGGAGCTCGACGTCACCTTCGCCATGGACCGTGCCGGGCTGGTCGGCGACGACGGGCCGACCCACCACGGCGCCTTCGACGTCTCCTACTTCCGGCCGCTGCCCAACGTCGTCGTGATGGCGCCGCGCGATGAGGCGATGCTGGTCCACATGTTGCGCACGGCGATCGCCCACGCTGGCCCGGCTGCCCTGCGCTACCCGCGCGGCGCGGCGGAGGGGGCGGAGCTGCCGGCCGAGCCGACGGAGATCCCGATCGGCAGCGGCGAGCTGCTGGCGAGCGGCGAGCGGGTCGCGCTGCTCGGCTACGGCTACGGGGTCAGCGTCGCGCTGGGGGCGGCCGAGGTCCTCGCCGGCCACGACCTGCGGCCGACCGTCGCCGACGCCCGCTTCGCCAAGCCACTCGACGAGGAGCTGCTCGAGCGCTTGGCGCTCGGCCACGACCTCGTGGTGACGATCGAGGAGAACGTCTTGCCGGGCGGCTTCGGCTCGGCCGTGCTCGAGCACCTCGAGGACTCCTTCGCCGACCGGCTGCAGGAGCGGGCGCGGGTGCTGCGAATCGGCCTGCCCGATCGCTACGTGACCCACGGCAAGCCGGCGCTGCTGCGCGAGGAGGTCGGCCTCACCGGCGAGGCGGTCGCCGAGCGGGTTCTGGCCGCGCTGCGCAGCGGCGAGCCGGCCCTTGCGCCAAAGCGCTCAATCGGCTAGCCTGCTCCGCGGCCTCCTTGGTGCCACTGGATTCGCCCCCGCTTCGGCGGTCGTTTCTGGGGTTACTACAGGGAGAGGAGGCGCGTATCTCTGGATATGCAGGGTCCGTTGGGCAGGCGGACCTATGCCCTTGGGGAGGGCATAGGTCGCCCGCCCGGCGCTGCCCGACTCGGCTCCGTTAGGGTTCACGGAGATGGCGATCAAGCTTCATCGCTGCTCGGCGACCTGGGCCAAGGTCGGTGCGCACCCCTGCCACCGCGTCCAGAAGGCGCTCGACGAACAGGGCGTCGAGTACGAGGTCGTCAAGGGCCCGACGCGGCCGAGCAAGCGCGAGGATCTGCAGCGGATCTCGGGCCAGCACAAGTACCCGACGATCGAGTTCGAGGACGGCAGCACCTACCGCGAGGAATCGGCCGACATGGCCAAGCGGATCCGCGCCGGCGAGCTCTTCGAGGGCTCTAGCGGCGCTACGGCGTCTCAGTAGCCGGATCGCCGCGGCGCAACAGCCAAGTCGCCAGCCCGGCGATCAAGTAGGCGATCGCCGCCGCCAGCAGGGCGAACTTGCAGGCGGCGAAGATCGTCGCCAGCAACGGGAAGGCGGCGCCGGCGCCGTCGATCGTGAGTAGCAGGCAGGCGTTCTCGAGCGCGTCGAAGGCGGCCGCGAGGGCGCCGAAGGAGACGATCACGCCGCCGATCGCCGCGAGTCGGCGCCAGCCGCGTTCCCGGGCACGGTCGCGCACGGCGGCGAGGGCAAGGGTAAGGAAGGCGCCGTAGGCGATCAGGAAGCCGAAGTCGATCCAGAGCGACTCGCGGGCGGCGTCCTGGCCCTCCTCGCCCCATTCGGCGAGGATCTCGTCGGCGCGATCCTGCCCCCCGGTCAGCTCGAAGGGCGCGATCCCGGGCCCACCCGTGTCCTGCATTCGCTCGTCAGCCGGCGACATCGCCAAGAGCAGAACCACAGTCGCGATCCCAGATGCGATCAGTCCCCACCGCCGCGTCACGCCGGCATTATTGCGGCGCGCCCGGTCGCAGCCTCAGCGAGTAGAGCACGTGCGCCAGCTCGGCTCGACACTTCTCGAAGTCGGCAGATTTGGCGGTGGCGGTGGCCATGAAGGCCCGCCCGTCGTCGGCATAGTAGATCTGCAGCTGCGTGACCGGGTCCCCCCGTTCGGGCTCCCATTCGAATCGGCGCAGCCAGCCGTTCCGCCCGCCGAAGACGTCCATTTCCTCGAACTGCAGCTCTCTGTAAGCAGGACATTCCTGCTGGAGCTGCGCCGACATCTTGCGCGCGTAGTACTCCGCATCGATCTCCGGTGGGACCAGCTCCGAGCTGGCGATCACGTTGGCGAGTGGGAGATCCCCATCCACGGGGTCCCGCAGCAGGGTGATCTTCTCCTCGAACTTCCAACCAAGGGGTGGGTCGATGTCGATCCGGAGGTCGGCTGGTCTGGCTGCGTCCGCGGTCAAGGCATGACAAGCCTATAGCGCTTTGGGATACTCAACTCTTTGGAAGACGCTGATCGGGAGGAACTGAACAGAGGAATTGCCTTCCTTGCGGCGGGGCGCTACGACGACGCGTTGACCTGCCTCTCAAACGTGCTTCGGCACGAACCCGACGACGTCCTCACGGTTCTCTCGGCCGGCCAGGCCGCCCTCGCGCTCGATCGTCTGCCCGAAGCGACCGCGCATTTCCGGCACGCGGTTGAGCTCGCCCCGTCGGCGGAGGCTGAGCTCGGATGGGCGCGGGCGCTGGCCGCCCGGGGCCAGGTCGAGCAGGCGGTGTGGCATTTCGACCAGGCTGCGAGCTCGAGCGAGGAGCCCCTCGACCCTCTGATCGCGGCCGGGAGCCTGATGCTGGACCTGGCGCGTGAAAGCACCGCCGACACGGCGCGGAGGGCGTGGGCGCTGCAGGAAGCGGAGAAGCGGTACGCGACTGCATCCAGGCTCGACGGTGCTCCCGCAGGAGCGGCGCTGCGGTTGGGTGAAGCTCGGCAGGAGCGGAATGCCTTCCGCAAGGCCCTGGAGGCGTTCGAGATGGCGGCAAAGCGCGACCCGGATCTGCCGGAGGCCCGAATCGGGATCGCCGAAATGGCAAACAACCTGGAGCGCTACAAACAGGCCCGCCGGGCGGTCGAGCCGGTGCTTGCCCGTGGCGACCAGGTCGCGGTCGTCTCGGCACTGAAGGCCCGACTGGCTCTGATGAACTCCCTGTTCGGGCTGCGGGAATGGGAAGAGGGATGCGAGGTCGTTACAGGCGTATTCGACCTTCTCGCCGGCGAAACCCCGGAGACCGAGCTGCTCCGCGAGACGCTCTGGGCTCTCGTCAAGGTCCAGGACAGCGTCTTCCTGGCGCAACTCGGCAAGCTCGACGAGGCGATCGAGCCCGCTGAGGAGGCGGCGCGCAGCGGCGGGCCGGCGGTGTCCCACGCGCTGTACATGCTGGGCGGAATCCATGCCGCCAGGGGCGACTACGGCGCTCTCGCCGAGATTCTGATCCGGGCGGACCTGCTGTATCCCGACGGACCCCTGACCGATGACGTCGACGAACGCGTCTCGGTCGTCCAGCTACGCGCGACGATTCTCTATGCGAAGCACCGGGTTGACGACGCCTACAAGCTGCTCAGGGACGAGTGTCGGGACCTGCCCGAGCGACTCGAGTTCCACATCGAGCTGGTGAGGTTGATCGCGCGGGAGCGGGATGGCACCACCGGGGCCGAGGCGGCCAAGTGGCAGCATCGCCTGCTTCGAGCGGTCGCAGACGCTCGTCGGGTGCTGCGCGGAAGAGCGCAGCTGCCGTCAGCCGATCTCGCCTACGGGGCTCTCGAGATCCTCGAGGGCAACGCCGAGGGCGCACGCGACCGGTTGCGCAAGGCGGTGCAAAAGGATCCGCGCTCCTATCAGGCCCACGCTTTGCTCGGAGCCGCCGCGGGACGCCTGCGGAAGCACGAGGAAGCCGCCCAATCGTTCGCCACGGCGGTTCGCCTGGCGCCCCACACCTTCTCCTACAAGTTGGCGCTGGCGACGTCCTACGTTCACCTCGGCAACTCCGCGGCCGCCGAGGCCTGTTACCGGGAAGTGCTCGCCTGCGCGCCGAGGAACGTAGAGGCGCTGGTGGGACTGGGAGCGGTGTTGGGCGGCCGCGAGGAAGCCGATCCCTCCATCTACGAGGAGGCCGGGCGCCATCTCAACGAGGCGTTGCAGTCGGCGGACACGATGAACCTGGACCTTTCCCGTCAGTGTGCCTCGATCCGGTTGTCGAAGGCGCGACGGGCTGCCATCTATCACCAGATCGGCTACGTCCGCACGCGCGAGTTCGAGGCCGAAGCGGCCGCCGGCAACCCACGCCGCCGGCACAAGCTGCTTCGCGAAGCTCGTGACGCGTTCACAAACGCGCTGCGGGAAGACCGGGACATGTTCCTCGCCAAGCGGGCGAAGGAGCGAGTCGGACGGGAGCACAGGGCGCTGCTCGCCGAAAGGCCCAAGTGGCTTCTGATTGCCGTGATCTGCGGGCTTCTGGCCGTGCTTTCGTCGTCTTTCTTCCTCAAATTCCCCGAACTCGAGGAACTGTCCGGGCCCACCTACTCGGCGATGACGCTCGGCCTGCTCGTGCTGCTGATGGCGGCGTCGTACATGGACCGCCTCAGGAGCCTCAGGGTCGCCGGCGTGTCGATGGAGAAGGACGTGGAGGTGACGACGCTGGCGCGCAAGCTCGGGGTCGAAGCGGACCCTCACATCATCGAGCTGCTCCAAATCGACATCGAGCCACCGCCGCTGCCGCCGCCGGGGGACTCGGAGATCTCATCGGGTCCGGACGGCAACGGCGGTGGAGGCGGCGGCGCGTCCGGTCAGGCGCTGGAAGGTGTCGCGCCCGAAACCGGGGATCAGGCCGCGAAGATCGCGAAGAGCGGCGCATCGGTCGATTGAGCGCCTTTCCAACAGAAAACGCCCCGCCGGGGAGGCGAGGCGTTTCTGGGGTTACTACAGGGAGGAGAGGCGCGTACCTCTGGATACGCAGGGTCCGTTGGGCAGGCGAGCCCATGCCCGCAGCCGGCGACTTCACCGGCATGGCGGCGGATCGCAGCGAGGCCCGCGTGTCGGTGTACTCGCCCGTCTCGAGGTGGCTCGCGGGGTGGGGAGATCATCGTTCACCCTTCCGACCGATTGCTCCGTCGTCCTTGACCGAGGGCGACGGGCAGTGGTATAAGCAGCCAGTCGTCAACGATCAAGGGGGCGCGATGGATTACAGCGGTGGCAACGAGCAGTTCGATGACACCATCAATCGGCTTGTAGGCGAAGACGCTGCGCAGCTGAACGACAAGGGGCAGCTGGAGGTCAAGGAGGCTGCGGCGGCCGACGTGATCGGCTCTGCGGCACGTGCGGGCATCCGCCTCGAAGTGATGGGGCTGGATGACCAGGAGCAGTTGGTCATCAGGCCGGCGCGGCGCAAGTTCGAGACCTTCGTTAATCAGGGCGGGCGGATCACCACGAATAACGCAGATGTCGTGATGCCGGTGATGATCGACTGACGACGTTGGAGATAGTCAAGCTCATCGCGGCTGGGGCGTTCGTCGCCTTCCTCGCCCTGCGGGGACTCTCGAGTCGTCCCGGCTTCGCGACGTGGCATATGTTCGTGCACGCCGAGCGCTGCCATTTCGATCTCCAGGCGATCGAGAGGGACCGGCTGGTCCCCTTCAATCCGTGGCTTTACATTCCTCATACGGCGATTCAGTTCAACTGGGCGACGATCGATTTTCTTCTCTTCTATGTGAGGGTGTTCGTCGGTGCCCGGGTATCTGGGACCATCGTGCTCGACTCCGGCGAGGAGCCTGACGTGCTCATGGTCCGGGATTCCCGTGTGGTTGGTTGAATCGCTGGCTTCGCAGTTCTCCGATCCGGTTTCCTCGGTGCCGCTGTGCTTGTTCAGGGTGCTGTTCGCCAGCGCCTGCCTGCTGAAGTTCGGCGTCGAGACTCGGCGCGGGTATTTTCACTACCTGGATGACGGCAGCTATCTGCATACCCATCACGTGCTGTCGGATGGACTGCCGGTCTCGCCAGCGGTGTATCGCTATGCCTACATCGGCAAGTTCGCAGCGGCGGCGCTGCTGCTCTTCGGCATCGCGCCCCAGGCGATGGCCGCGGTGCTCGCCATATGGTTCCTGCTCGAGTGCGCGATCTACTTCAAGTTCCACACGTGTTACTTCGCGCTGCTCGCGGCGGCGCTGGCGTTCTCGCCCGACCTGGGCGATGCCTTCACGCTGTCGGGTCTCCTTGGCTCACAGCCGCTGCTGCCCCAGTATGACCCGACGAGCGACGGGCTTGCCGCGGCCCTCGTGGTCTGCGTCACGGCGTCGCTCTACGTGTTCTCAGCCAGGCATAAGTGGCGCTCGCCGGAGTTCATGAGCGGCCGGGTGATCGAGACGACCCTGCGGGCCATCCCCGCCGCCGGGCCCCAGCGGCGCTTCGCCGACGGCATCTACTCCAAGCGCCTGGTTGCCTACTTTGCTCCCGCCGACCGCTCGCTGGCCAGGAGGCGCTGCCGGCCCTTTGCCCGCCTCACCGTCGGCCTGGAGGCGGTGCTGCCGCTGATGCTGCTGTTCGGCCCGCCGTTGCTGGTGCTCGTCGGAGTGGCCCTGCATCTCTCGATCACGATGCTCTTCCCGATCACGCTTGCGCACTTCTCGCTGGCGACGGTTGGCTCATATGTACTCTTCCTCGACCCCGGTTCGGTGACCGCGGCCTTGCGTGGGCTGGGGCTGGCATGAGTTCTCCCCGTTCAACCGAGCTGTGGGCCGCAGAGTGTGTCCTGCCCACCGCGCGGCTGGCGCTGCGACCGCTGGTCGACCTGGCCCCCTCGCCGGTGGCGAGCCTGAACGCGGAGGCGGTGACCCACTGGCTTTCGTGTGAGCGCTACGACGATCAGGGGGCGGTGATGTACCTGCACGGCGACACTCGGCGGCTGCTCCGCCAGGGCGGCCTGCGGCTCGAGCCGGAGCGAGCCGATCGGCTCGACACCGCGAACGAGCGCTGGCTCGAACTGGTGCCGGTCCTCAGCGGTCAGCCGCTGCCGGTCGAGGAGCGCCTCCATCTGGTCAGGCTGCTGCTCTACCTCGGCTTCTACCGGGACGCGACCCGTGTCGCCGATGAAGCCGAAGGGGCGGCGGAGGTCGCCGATCAGCTCGCCTGGCTCAAATATCTCAAGTCGATTGCCGCGCTCGCTCTCAGCCCCGATCGATGGGATCGATCGGGGCTGCAGGCGCTGGTCGATCGGCCGCCCCAGGGGATCGGCCGGTTTGTCCTGGTCGATGCTGCAGCACGGTTGGCTGGACACGCCGCAACGGCGCCAGCGGATCTGCGGGCGGCGAGCCGCTACCTCAATCTCGCGCGCGGATTCGCGGCGGAATGCGCAGGCGAGGAGCGCCCGATCGCCGAGGCGCGGGTGGCGCGATACGCGGCGACCGTCGCGATCTGCCGCGGCGAGCTGAGCGGTGGAATCGAGCTGGCGTCCGCGGCGGTCTCGGCGCTGCGACACGGCGCCGCCGAGCGCCGGGAGTTCACGCGAGTCGAGCCGGCGCGGCGGCTGTCGACTTTTGTCGCTCTCAACGCCCTCGAGCACGGCGCCCTCGACGATGCCCTCACGCACGCCCTCGCTGCGGTCGAGCTCGACCCCCACTGCGCCTCGGCGGCGATGCATGCGGGCGAGGCCCTCTTTCGCCTTGGCCGATATCCCGAGGCCGCTGCGTTCTTCCGCCGTGGCGGGCTGACCGGCGTGATCGAGCAGCCCTACTGCCTGCGGCGGCTGGGCGAATGCGATGCGGCTGGCGAGCCGACGGCCCTCCCACGGCCCGGGGCACCGACGCCCTCGCTGCCGCCGATGCCGTCGACGCCCCAGCGCCTGCCACGGGTGAGCGGCGACGATCCGGACGGGCGCCGCGCGATCGAAGCGAGCGAGGTGTTCGCCCGCCTCTCGGCCTTCTGGACGCTGGCCGATCCACCCGGCGCAGACCTGCCCTACTGGGCCCGGCAGCCGGCTAACGCATGGGACGTCCTCCAGCGCCGGCCCGAGCCGTGGTTCCGGCCAGTCTATTTCCAGAGTACCCAGGGGGGGCCGCTTCGCGACCGACTGCTCTGGGGCGCCCTGGGAGCGAGGAGGCCGACCCTCGGGGTCAACGCCTGGGGCGCGAGCCTCGGCTCCCTGGCCGAGGGCAGCGAGCGGGTGCAGGCGCTCCGGGAGGCCGCGCGGTCCGCCCCCGGGCTGGGGCCGGTGCAGCGGGCTCATGTCGCCCGCGTCCTCCTGTACATGGGCTTCCGGGGGGAGGCGCTAGACATCACCCCGATTCCCTGGCAGGTCGAGGAGTGGGGCCCCGGGGAGGCCTATCTGGCCTATACGAACCTGTTCATCCGCTATGTCGAGCGCGGCCGCTCCGGCTACCGCGAGGACGCGATCGGCAGCTACCGCCGCTGCGGCATGGACGAGCGCTCGTTGCGAACCCGGTTGATGCTCTGCATTCAGTGCGGGGGCACCTGCGGCAAGGCAAAAGACGTCAGAGCCGCCCGGGAATGGCGGGACATCGGTTTCGCGGTCCTGGGCGAAGTCGAAAGCTGCGACTGCTTCGAGCCGGACGAGGTGAGGTTGCTGGCCAGCCGCTTCTGGCGTTTCGCGAGCTTCGTCCCGTTCCTGGAGGGCGACGACAGAGCCCTCCTCGCCGAGGCCCGGCGCTACGAGGAGCTCGCCAGGGAATGCGACCTGTCCGAGCCGCTTGCGCTCGAGAATCTCTACGCGGTCCTGGAGACGCGGGCGCGCGTGTGCGAGCACCTCGGGGACCTCGACGGCGCCGTCGGCTCGTTTGAGGAGCTGATCGCCGACGTCGACCCGACCGACGCGAAGGCGCACATCAATCTCGGGGCGGCGCGCGAAAGGCGGGGCGATCTGGCGGCGGCTGGCGCCGCGTTCCGGCGGGCGGCCCGGTTCGGCCCTCCCGGTCGCGAACTCGCCTGGTATCGGGCGGGGCTCTGTCACGAGCAGGAAGGCGATGCCGTTGCGGCTGCCGGTTGCCATCTGCGCTCCCTGGAGGCCTACCCGCTCGGGAAATCCCCACTGGGGGCGCTGCGCGAGCTGAGCCTGGTGGTCGGTGACTCCTACCTCGAGGCCTGGGCCGAGGGGGTTGCCGCCGAGCTAGGGGTCGAGTCCGGCTCGGAGTCGTCGGGGGAAGCCATGGCGGCGCTCAGATGACGACGATCGCGCTGCCGCTCGAGGTCGGCGAACTGCGGGCGATGCTGCCCGACGACCCGATCGGCGGCATCGAGTGGGGCGCCGCCGACACACGGGCGCTGATCGAATCGGACCCCGCGCAGGTCCGCGGGCAGGCGGACGTCGAGACAATCCTGGCGGTCGGGGGCACGGTGATAGTCGACCGTGTCTCCTCACTCCTGCCGGCGCTTCGACGGCCGGAGAGGATGCTGGGGGAACGGGTGGGAATACCGAGCGGCCTCTGCGAGGCCAAGCTGTTCCTCTCCGGGCCCGGCGGCGGCCTGCCGCTTCATTTCGACCGGTTCGACTCGATCCAGATCCAGCTCGCCGGCGAGAAGCGATGGCAGCTGACGCCGGGGGTGGCCGTGTCGTGCCCGTTGCACTCGCATCTCGCCGGCGCGGACCCCATGCCGGCCCTCAGTCGCTACTGCGACCCGGAGGATCTGTTGGCGCCGCCTCGCGAGGAGGTCATCTTTCTTCCCGGTCAGACCCTCCACATCGCGGCAGGGCGGTGGCACGCCACCGAGGTCTCGGAGGGGATTTCCATTTCGCTCGCGATGCGCCTCGCGATCCCCTCCTGGATCCACCTGCTCACCCCCGACTCGAGGCAGCTCGCGCTCGGCGACTCGGCCTTCAGGCAGCGCACGGCAGGGTTTTGGGATGGCGGAGGGCGCCTTTCCGCGGCTGGGGAGGCGCACCTGCGCCAGCTCCTCGCTCGCCCGGACGCCGGCACATGCACGGTCGGCGACGGAGTGGGTAGCCGCTTCGACCCGCTTGCGGTGCTTGAGTAGCCCGTCGGCGGCTTACTCGGCCGGGGCGGTGGCCAGCTCGACGTCGACGCTGACGCCGCCGCCGTCGCTCTCGGCGAGCGTGAGTTCACCGATGACGCCGGCCTCGCGCAGGTCCTCGGCGACAAACCGGAGGTGGGCGAGGTCCCCGGCCGGAGCCCTGACCGAGACGGTCTCGGCCGGGGTGCGCAGGGCCACGCTGGCGTCGGACTTCGCCTTGCGAATCTCTCGCAGCACCTCGACGCCGAGATCCAGGACGCGCGGCTCGCCTCCGTCTGCACCCGCGCAATCGCCGGCGGTTGGCCAAGGGGAGAGGTGGACCGACCCCGGCTGCCACCAGGACCAGACCTCCTCGGTGACGAACGGCAAAAACGGCGCGAACATCCGCTGCAGGGTGGAGAGGCCGGTGCGCAGTGCCGCATCCGCCGAGGCGGCGGCCGTGGCGCCGCGGGAGCCGTAGCGACGACCCTTGACGAGCTCGAGGTATTGGTCGCAGAAGAACCAGAAGAAGGTCTCGACCTGCTCCAGCGCGGCGTTGTGGTCGTAGGCTGCAAACTTCTCGGTGGCGCTGTCGATCACCGTCGCCAGCCGAGCCAGGAGGGCTCTGTCGATCGGCTCGGAGACCTCACCCGCGAGCGTATCCTCACCAAGTACGAACTTCGACGCGTTGAGGAGCTTGACGGCGAGCCGGCGGCCGACCTTCATCTGTCCCTCGTCGAAGGCCGTGTCGGCGCCGAGCCTGCCGTTTGCGGCCCAGTAGCGCACGGCGTCAGAGCCGTGCTTTTCGAGCAGGTCCATCGGCACGACCACATTGCCCTTCGACTTCGACATCTTCTTGCGGTCGGGGTCGAGGATCCATCCCGAAATTGCGGCGTTTCGCCAGGGAAGCGAGTCGTGGTCGAAGTGGGCTCGAACCACCGTCGAGAAGAGCCAGGTCCGGATGATCTCGTGGGCCTGCGGCCGCAGGTCCATCGGGAAGATCCGCTCGAAGAGATCGGGGTCGGTGGCATGGCCTCCCGCTATCTGTGGCGTCAGCGAGGAGGTGGCCCAGGTGTCCATCACGTCCTGCTCGGCGGTGAAGCCCCCAGGCCGATCGCGCTGGCCCGGCTCGTAACCGGGCGGGATGTCGGTGGACGGGTCAACCGGCAGGTCCTCGGCGGAGGCCAGGATCGGTGCTTCGGTTTCGATCTGCCCGTCGTCCCCGAGCGGGTACCAAATTGGGAAGGGGACGCCGAAAAAGCGCTGGCGGCTGATGCACCAGTTGCCGGTGAGCCCGTCGATCCAATCGTCGAAGCGAACCCGCATGTGAGGGGGATGCCAGTCCAGCTCGCCGCCCCGGGCCCTCAGCGCCTCACGGTGATCCATCGTGCGGATGAACCACTGGCGGCTGGTGACGATCTCGATCGGCCGGTCGCCCTTCTCGAAGAACTTGACGGCGTGCTTGATCGGCTGCGGGTCGCCGATCAGCGCGCCGGCCTCGGCGAGCAACTCGACGATTCGCTTGCGCGCCTGCTCGATCCGCTCGCCGGCGAGCGAGGAGTACGCCGAGCTGGCGGCGGCGGGGTCGACCGAGGGAAAGGCGTCGGAGCCCCACTCGACCGGTGCGAGCGTACCGTCGGCGGCGACTATCGCCCGCACCGGAAGCGCGAGCTCGCGCCACCAGGTGACGTCGTTGAGATCGCCGAAGGTGCAGACCATGGCAATCCCGGTCCCCTTCTCGGGATCCGCCAGCGGGTGTGCGCGTATCTCCACCGGGACGCCGAACAGCGGCGTTTGGACCTTCGATCCGATCAGGCCGCTGTAGCGCTCGTCGTCGGGGTGCGCCACCAGCGCCACGCAGGCGGCGAGCAGCTCGGGCCGGGTCGTTTCGATCTCGACGCCGCCGCCGTCGAAGCGGAGCCTGTGCATCGCCCCCTTCATCACCCGGTCCTCGAGCTCGGCCTGCGCCAGCGCGGTGCGAAATCCGACGTCCCACAGGGTCGGCGCATCGAGGTGGACGATCAGCCCCCTCCGGTACTCGCCGAGGAAGGCGAGCTGTGAGACGCGCCGCGCCTGCTCGCCGATCGTCGTGTAGGTCAGGGACCAGTCAACGGAGAGGCCCAGGTGGCGCCAGAGCCTTTCGAACGCCTCCTCGTCGGCGGTCGTCAGGCGCAGGCACAACTCGATGAAGTTGGGTCGAGAGACCATTCGCGCCCTGCCTTCTTCGCCGTGCTCGATCTCGAGCTCGGGGTCGTACTGCAAATTGGGGTCGCAGCGAACGTTGAAGTAGTTCTGCACCCGTCGCTCGGTCGGCAGCCCGTTGTCGTCCCAGCCCATCGGGTAGAAGACCTCGCGCCCCCTCATGCGCTGGAAGCGGGCGATCAGGTCGGTGTGGGTATAGGAGAAGACGTGGCCGATGTGCAGCGAGCCGCTCACGGTCGGCGGCGGCGTATCGATCGAGTAGATCTCGCCACGCGTGCGCGACCGATCGAAGCGGTAGGCGCCCGTCGCTTGCCAGCGCTCAGCCCATTTTTCCTCGAGGCCGTCGAGGCTGGGTTTCTCCGGCAGTTGCGGCTTGCTCTGGTTGGGCGCCATCGGGCCTGGAACGGTAACCGGCGGACCCACCGTCTGGCGTAGCGCCCTGTCGCGGCGTCGGCGTCGAAGCGGGCCTCCTTCGCGAGGGGCGCACTTTGCCGCAACGAACAAATATATTTGATCGATGGCGGTCAAACTCCGTCGCTGCTCGGCCATGTGGGTGAAGATCGACACCCACCCCTGCTGCCGTGATGACCTCGACGCCTCTCCGGCCAGCGCAAGTACCCCGTGATCGAGTTCGAGGACGCCCGCGCCCTTCCGCGAGAGTCAGCCGACATGGCGAAGCGCATTCGGGACGGCCAGCTCTTCGACCCCGTCTGACAGCACCGAGTCATCTTCTGGGTCAGTTCGTCTCAGATCGCGGTGCTCGAGGACGCCGTGAGTTCGGGAATATCGCGGGATAGCGGAGTGACGCCTATATCCGCACGCATCGCATCCACGAGTTCTCGACCAACCTCCATTGCTCGCCCGCGCCAATCGTCGTTTTGGGCATCGGCGCTGGCGGTGAGCATCAGGGCCATGGGGTTTTGAAATGCTTGACCACATCCGACGCGCCGAACAGCCTCACGCCAGCGCCGACGAAGAACCACTGCTCCCTCAGCTCTTCGATCCGCTTGGGATCTGACCATAGAAGCTCATCGAGGAGCGTGATCAGCTGGTAGTGGGTCCCCCTGCCGGTTTCTCCTCTCGTCCTCGCGATGTTGTGCCAGTAATCGTTAGTGGATGGCGATCGAGCAACCGGATGCTTGTGCATTGGATCGCCGCAATCGGCGATGAGGGCTACCGGAATCAGGCTGTCGCCGGCAAGGACGACCGCTGACTGTGGCACCGACTGTGGCACGGCGGACTCGGGACGCCCCAGCAGCGGACTTTGACACCGTGGTCAAGGCCCGCATTCCGCTTGCTAGAGCTCCGCACAACAGAAAACGCCCCGCCGGGGAGGCGGGGCGTTTCTGGGGTTACTACAGGGAGGAGAGAACTGCGACTGGCCGCATGGCAAAGCGGAAAGCGGCTCGCAGAGCCAGGCTCGATCCGGCTGGGTCCGGTTGTAACCGGCTGTTTCGGTGTCTGACTGGCGCGCGACTGGCGCATAGAAAGACCGCCGCGACCTGAAGCGGGTCAGAAGCTGCCGCAAATTCCGGCCGTCGAACAGCAACTTTTCCGCCGCCGAGTCGGCCATTCTCCCTGGGCCGTACCAAAACAGAACGCCAGCCCTTAGGAGGCCAACTTGATTTACGAATCTAACGACCCCAACGGCGGAACCGCCGTCCTTCCCCGCGAAACTTCTGATTCAGCTGCTGCGCTTCAGCGGCTGGCAAACCTGCTCGATTTGAGCAACGTTCGGATGAAGTTGGCGGATTCAGAGGAGGGACCTGGTCTCGGCCAAGAGGATCTGAGCCTGATGGAGGGCGAGTACCGCAAGTTCCTCGCGATGCAACTGATGCACCCAGGCGCCGTGATCGTCCCGTGCAAGATCGTCGACGAGATGTGGCATCGGCACATTCTGGATACTGCGGCCTACCGCGATGACTGCGCTCGCATCTTTGGTCGCTTCCTCGATCACTACCCCTACTTCGGTATGCGGAACGAGGCAGAAGCACAGGAACTGTTCGATTCGTACGAGAGCACTCTTGACCTCTATCGAGACGCCTTCGGAGCGCCGCCAGCAGGTACCTGGGTAGCGGATGATGACGACGCCGCTCGCTGCCGGCGCCAGTGCGCGCCGATGAAATGCCGCTGACCCACGGTCGCCAGGGATTTCTCGACGGATTGGGCGGCCGCCGCGCAGTGCCTGCTGTGTGGCCCCTTCACCTGCTCGCATGAGACTTCGGAAGCCGCCACGAGGAATGACGCAGAGAGGTCGCCTCGGCGTCCTCGCGATCAGTTTGAGCCTCCTCGTGGCGGTAAGCGTTGTCGTGGATGGCGAGCTTGTTCCGCAGCCGGGGAGCAGCTCTCTTTGGTTCTACGCAGCGGCCCTGACCTTGATGCTCTCGGACTTGGTGCTTGAGCCGTGGTACACGCGCCCTGCCGACGCCTTCGCGAACGCGGTTGCTGTTCTGCTCGCCAGCTTCGCCGCAGACTCATCTGGCCTTGAGGTGTCGCAGTCGGCGTTTGAGACTGGCCGCGCACTCTGTATCGCCGTGTCGCTGGTCATCCTGCTCGCGGCACTGTCCGCAATGCTCACGCTGGACCTTCGGCGCGGAGTGCAAAGCATGGTTCATCGGGTTGCATTTGTTGTCGCCTCCACGTTCGGCCGCGCTCGCGTGATCTTTTCCGCCTTCTTCGCGGTGACCGCAGCGGCTGCATTTGCAGAGTCCCCCGACAACCTGCTGATCCTCTACGTGATGGGGGGTCTCTTGCTCTGGACGACGCCATTGCAGACCGCCCTCGAACGTCTCTTGCTGGCTCGTCAAGAGAAGGAAGCGGCCACGCTGATCCTTGACGAGATTGCTCAGCCTCGTACGGCCTTCTTGACTGCTGCGGCGGAGCCGCCCGTTCAAGTGGGTCAATCGCTGATGCGGGGCGACGAGCCAGTCGGACTCGTGTTGGACGTCTCTGAAGCCGAAAGCGTGCAGAGGGTTCAGGCGGCCTTGGTGGAGGGTGTTGTCCTGGGTTCAGGGGACCAACTGGCCCTGGCCCCAGCAAGCGATAGGGACCATCGCGTTATTGGCGCAATAGGCAAGCAGACGTCATTGGACAGACTCGTTGTCCGAGGCGGTGGAACTCGCTTCGATGTAGTTGAACTGCGTGAAGGTGGATTGATCGAGGCTGATGTTCGAGGAAGTCGAATCCTCTATCAGGTCGTCGACGCAGAGATTGAGGCAGCTTCTCCTGAGGGGAGTAGTCGTTCCCAGCGCGTGCGACTCATGGCCCGCAAGCTAGGTAGGTGGGACGACGACGCAGAAGAATTCGCGCATGGAGATTGGATTCCAAAGCCGGGTTCACCCGCCAGAATGGCAGCGGTAGATCGGACCAAAGCCGTGGATCCTGAGTTCGTGGGGCGCATCCCGGATACCGACTATGGGGCGGAATACGACCCGGTTACGGGAACGACCCACAACACGGCGATCCTGGGGATTCTCGGGGTCGGAAAGACGACGCTGGCTGCGGAGCTGACGTGGCGCACCCTCGAAATGGGTGCACGGGTGATCGTGATCGACATCACCAATGAGTACGCCCAGCTTTTCGAGGCCCTTTTTGGGTCCGAGCAGCAGGCTGCGTTAGAGGACGAGATCAACGACAGCATCCGGACGCGGATGCAAGCAACGGACTATGAGGGCGACCACGCCGGGAACAAGACGCTGTTTGAAACTGTGATGCGGGAGCGCCTGGACCGCTTCTTCCAAGGCGATGAACGCCTGCTTATCCTCAATCCCGCCAACTTGCTGGTCTCGCGGGATGACGGCGGATACCCGGACAACCGCAGCAACGCACGCCGTATCGTGAGCTTGAACCCGGCTGAGGTAACGGCGATCATTGCCAGGGAGGTCTTGAGGCAAGTATCAGGTGAGATCACCGAAGATCTCAAAGCTTGCTTGGTGCTGGAGGAGGCGCATTCACTTGCCCCTGAGTGGAACTCCACTGCGAACGAGGGGGAGAAGCAGGCGGCGACGGCAACCGCGCGCGCCCTGATGCAGGGAAGAAAGTTTGGCTTTGGCTCGATTGTGGTGACGCAGCGAACGGCGACCGTGACCAAGAGCATCCTGAACCAGTGCAACACGGTCTTTGCGCTTCGCGTGTATGACCAAACCGGAACGGAGTTTCTCGGCAACTTCATCGGAACCGACTATGCAAGGCTCCTCGCGAATTTGCCGGATCGCCACGCCATCGTTTTTGGCAAGGCATCGTCTTGTCATAGCCCGCTGCTGATCGAGCTGAATGACTCGACCCTCCTGAATGATTGGCGGCGGTCGATCGCCGACGGCATCCGGGGCAATGGGGCGGACTAGACCTCGGGTTGCAAACTGCAGCCCCGTGCAACGGCACTACCTCCCACGCCGAAATCACGATCCCGCAGGCAGCAGCTCCAGTGCTTCGACGTGTCGCGGTCGCATGGTGCCGAAGTGGCGGTGGTCGAGCGTTGCGAGCTTCGGCTCACCCAAGCGCTCCGTGACTGCCAACACGGCGCAGTCCACGAAGCCGACTTCGAGGTCGGTGTAGGTGCGCATCAGCTCGGTGGCGCGCTCGTAGTCGCTGGCGGTCAAGTCCTCAACGTCCAGCTCGCCCGCGTTGATCGTGTCCAGTAGCGCCGGGAAAGCATCTGCTCCGAGTTCGCGGCTCAGCAGGTGGTCAAGCTCAACCAGAACCGGGGCGGGAAGGACGCGCCGTTCTGATCCGGCCTGAAGCAACGGAGCGCAGCGCTCGTGGTCAGCATCGTCGGCGACCATCGCTGCGACCAGAGGGCCGGTGTCGAGGATCAGCGGAATGGCCGCGGCTCGAACTCGTCGCGGCTCGCCCGCGCGCTCAGGTCGCTGCGCCCAGCCTGGAACGCGCCAATCAGCGAAAAGGGAGGCTGCGGTGTCTCGCTGCCAATCTCGTGCTCAATCGCCGTATTGACGAACTGGGGCACGGCCACACCGCGCTCGTCGGCAGCGCGGCGAGCACGCTCCAGCAGCTCCGCATCTACCTCGACGGTTCTTGTTGGTGATACAGCCATGCCTGGATTCTACCGTTGGCATTCTCGGCGATTCGGAGCCACCAGCTAGATCATCAGGGCACGGGACGGGACAAAGACCTCGCGCAACGAATCGAGCGCGCCGGGAACGAGGCTGAAATAGCTGCGGGTGCCGCGCCCCTCGCGCTCGACCAAGCCCGCCTCTACCAGGACTTTCAGGTGATGGCTGACCGTGCCCTGTGAGAGATCGAGGAAGGGCTCGAACTCGCAGACGCAGATCGCCTTGCCTTCTGCTCGCAAGAGCATGTTCACGATCCGCAGCCGGTGACCGTCGGCGAGAGCCTTCATCACGGCCTCCAGTTGGGCGGCTTGGCGCTTGCCGAAGGGCGAGCCAGCGAGAGGGGCGCAGCCATTGACTACGGCGTGATCGGCCATCCCGACGACGGTACCACTTCATTGATGGCTTTCGATGGTTCTCGTGCCTGGGAGGGGACCAGATTCGGCGCTCGCTCCTCTGTACTTGCATGAGGCATTTTTTGTCACCTCAGTTTCGCCCCTCGATTCGGCGAGGGATGAGTATCCGCAATCCAGCAATTGCGCAATTGCGGGATTGCGGGGAGGGGGGACCACTTTGGCCGCTCGGTGCTCCCTTGTATATGGAGATCGAATTTTCACCGCCGCCGCTTCGCCTCTGGCTTCGAGCGTGGCTGCGCCCATCTCTTCCCTCATCGCTTCACGGCTCGACTGGCCCCAAGGGCGACCAAAGCCCATCGCAGCGCCGTTTGCGGCGCTGGCGATTTGCCGACATTCCTACTGCACCCCCGGGTCAAAACATCAATGCGGTCTTGGTCGTCACCCTCTCGATCTTCTCCGCGTCCCTTGCACTCGACGCCTGCGCTATCACCTCCGCGCTGGCTCGGCAACGCTTCTGCATCACCTCGGCGACCGGAATCGCCTTGGTGCCTGCAACACCAGAACCACAGACGATCATCACCGGCTCGGCGCTGGCTCCGCAGCACCTCGCCGTCAATCGGTCGCGGGCTTGGAGGTCGGCGTGAGTTGGAAGGCGGCAGCAAAGCTGCGGCTGCCCGAGGCGACTGCCGAGGTGCTTGCCTCGCTTGGCGAGCATCGCATCCTCTCCGCCGCCCAGGTCCACGCGATCCACTTCCCGGATCGCACCCCGCGCCGCGCTCAGCAGGTCCTCGCCTACTTGGAGGGGGTGGGCCTGATCGCTTTTGTCGAAGTGCGCCGCGCTCCCCGCCGCCACTACTTCCTGACCGAGCGCGGCGCCGACTTGGTGGTCGACGCCGGCGAAGTGGAGCGCCGGCCGAAAGTCCTAAGCCTCGAGCAGGCGGCGGGACCGCTGCGCGCCCACACTCTCGGCGTCAACGAGGTAGGGATCAGCTTCCTGCGGGCGGCGCGGGAAAGGGGCGAGGAATTCGGCCCGCTCTCCTGGCGGCATGAGATCGCCCATCCCCTCAACCGGGGTCGCGGCAGCGCTCGCCGGATGCTGATCGCCGACGCGGTGCTGAGCTACGTGCGCTCCGAGGAGAGGGACATCATCTTTGAGCAGCGCTTCGTGGAGTTGGACCGCGCCACGCTCTCAGTCGAACGCCTGGTCGCCGAGCTGGCCCGCTACGGCCGCCTTAACCGCGCCCGCGACAAAGGAGGCAAGTCGTTGTGGCGCAGTCACTACCCGACCTTCCCGCAAGTGCTCTGCGTCCTGGCCGGTGCCTCGCGCAAGACGCTCCTTCGTCGGCGAAGCATCGCGCTCGTGCTACTGAAAAGCAATCCGGAGCTATCGCTCGCCTACGGCGTGTCGATCGGTTTTTGCCTCTTGGACGACCTGAGGAATCGCGGTCCCTTCGCGCCGATCTTTCGTGAGGTCGGCGAGCCGGATCGGTCGGTGGACTGGCTTGGCGAAAGGGACGATGAGAGTCAAGCCGAGGGACGATGAGCAAGAAGCTCGCAGTCTCGATTCCCCGCATCGCCCTCACGCCGCCCGAAGCTGCGGCGGCCATCGGAGTCGGGCTGGACTTCTTCGATGCCAACGTCGCGCCGGAGCTGCGCCTGGTGCGCCGAGGTCGTAAGCGGCTCGTGCCGGTCAGTGAGCTTGAACGCTGGGCGATGGACAACGCCGAGCAGGTGCTGAGAGGGCCGTGACGTGGACGAGCTTCTAGGCTGCCGGTCATGGCTGATCCCAAAGGCGAGAAAGCACGTCGCTCGGTGCGGGCCGCCCAAGCGAAGTTTGAGCGCGAGCAGGACGCGGCCCAAGAGGCGCGACGCAAGGCATTCGCTCAGGCGCAGAAAGCTGGGCTCACGCTGCGCGACATTGCGGAAGAGGTCGGCCTCCACCACACGCGGGTGCTCCAAATCATCCGGGGCAAGTAGTCGTTTTGGTGATTATTTCTCACCAAGACTGCTAACCTCGCCATCAGAATCAAAAAGCGGCGACCCGCCGTGCTATGAACACGACGGGCCGCCTGACCACAAGGAGGCAGTGCTCCTCATGGCTAGCGAGAACCCTACGGGTCGCGGCTCTGTCGTTGCCCTCACGATTACGGCCGATCAAGTCCGCTTTCTGCGCAGCGTTTTCCGCATGGCACAGGACGGCATCCAGGACGAGTTGGCGAACTACCCGAAGCAGCTAGGCGATCCGACTCGCCTGCGCCGCGAAGAGGCTGCCTTTGGGCGGCTGCTCGTTGCGCTGGACGAGTTGGTGATCGCTCCCGACGACGATGTGCGGACCATCCTGCGCGACCTCGCGCAGACGATTGACGCCGCGAACGAGCACGAGCGCGTCGTCTCCGAGCACGAGGCCCTGTCTGACCTCTTGGAGCAGGTCGGAGGATCGAGGGGGGCGGCCTGATGGTGGCGGCAGGCATCGAGATTGCCCAGGTGTTCGGCGAGAACCTCGTCCGTGCCCGCGACCGAGCCAAACTCTCTCAGGAAGAGGTCGGCTTTCGCGCCTCTCTCCACCGCACCGAGGTCGGCCAGTTGGAGCGGGGGATACGACTCGCACGGATCGACACGGTGGTAAAGCTCGCGGGCGCTTTGGGGGTGCCTCCGGGAAGCCTTCTGGACGGCATGGCTTGGAAGCCGGGGGATTTCCGCCCCGGTGAGTTCTCGATTGGGGAGAGCTGATGATGGCGGTGGCAGACCAGCTCGGTGCGAATCTCGCCTACTGCCGCAGGCGCGCCAAGCTCTCTCAGGAAGAGTTGGCGGTCATGGCCTCCCTGCACCGAACGGCCATCGGCCTAATCGAGCGCGGCGAACGGATGTGTCGCGTGGACACGCTGGTCAAGCTCGCGGGTTCGTTGGACATTCCCCCCAGCGACTTGCTCGATGGGATCGGTTGGGACCCCGGCAGTACGCGCCTGGGGCACTTCACGGGCGGTGAGGGCTGATGGCGGAAGGCATCCGCAAGCGGCACTCCAAAGGTTGCCTAACCCACGAAGGAAGGCGCTGCAATTGCAAGGCCGGATGGGAGGCGTCGATCTATCTAGCGCGCGAGGGGAAGAAGGTCCGTAAGACCTTCGCGCGAGAAGCGGAGGCAAAGTCGTGGCGGGCCGAAGCGAAGCGGGCGGCGGATCGCGGAGCGCTGTCTGCCGGGCTACGCGATGGCCGCATGCTCGGCGAGGCTTTGCGGGGGTTTGTCCGTGGCATGGCGACGGGGACTGTGCGCCCCAAAGGCCGCGAGCGCTACAAGCCGAGCACGACGCGCTCCTACGAGATGGCCCTACGAGTCCACATCGAGCCGTCGGCGGTCGCAAGGGTCAAGGTTGCCGATGTGCGCCGTCGCGACCTACAGGCACTTGCCGACGAGCTGCTCGGAAACGGCCTATCGCCGGGGACTGTTAGCAACGTCATCAACCCGATCCAGGCGTTCTACCGCCGAGCAGTCGATCGCGACGAATTGGCTTACAACCCGTCCGAGCGAATCGACTTCCCAAACGGACACTCCAAGCGCCCGGCGCGGATCGCCTCTCCGGTGGAAGCCGCAGCGCTGCTCGTTGCCCTCGACGCAGAGGACAGGCCGGTTTGGGCAACGGCCTTCTACGCCGGGTTGCGCCGTGGCGAGCTACAGGCCCTGCGCGCCCGCGACATCGACTTTGAGGCGAACCTGATCGCGGTGGAGCGCGGTTGGGATCAAGTGGAGGGCGTGATCGAACCGAAGTCACGGGCCGGGCGGCGGAGCGTGCCGTTGCTGACGATCCTGCGTGGCTACCTGGACCAGCATTTGCGAAAGACGGGCCGCAGCGGTGATGACCTCGTTTTTGGCCGCACGACTCGACAGGCGTTCTACGCCTCGACTGTCGATGGTCGAGCGAAGCGGGCCTGGAAGGCCGCAAACACGCGCGAGCACGAGGCGGCCGAGGACGAGGACCGCAAGCCCGACCTGCTCAAGCCAATCAGCCTGCATCTTTGCCGCCATACGTTCGCGTCTCTGCTGATCGACGCGGGGGCCAACCCGAAGGCGATCCAGGAGTTCATGGGCCACTCGAAGATTCAGACCACCTTCGATGTTTACGGCCACCTGCTTCCCGGCAGCCGCGATGAGGTCCGCGAACGCATGGACGCCTACCTGGCCGTGCATTGAGCTGTACCGGCCAGCTCGCGTTTGAGTGGGCAGTCAGCCTTCGTCTGCCGTTCCGTGTTTCGCGAGGTACGTGAGGGACTCCAGAATGAGCGCGGTGTTCGACGTGGAAAGGGGTCGGCCGAGGTCGCGAATTGCTTGGAGACTCTCGCCGAGTTCTCGGTACTCATCCTCCGTGAGCGTGAGAACGACCTCGATCCGGTCGGAAGCGACTGGCATGGATCTGAGCGCCTTCTCGACCTCGCTCATCCGGTAGCGGTTCTGGCTGCCTACCACAAGGCAGGGGAGCTTGGCCCGCTCGATCGTCCTGGTCGAGACCTTCAGGGCTTCGGCGAGTTCTTTCTTCGTCAGCCATACCTCGTCGGGCATGACCAGCATTCTCCCGCTCCGCAAAACTGGCGCACCGACTGGCGCACCGGCCCTTTTCGGCTACCGCTCAAAGGCGGTGCAAACGCTGAATTTGGCTCCACAACAGAAAACGCCCCGCCGGGAAGGCGAGGCGTTTCTGGGGTTACTACAGGGAGGAGAGATATGTATCTCTATATATGTGGATCCGTGGGAGGTAGGTGAGCCCTTATGTGCCGCGGGGCGAGTCGATGGGAGTCAACCGCCATATGAGCGACGCAGGCTCGACCAAAAAGTCTGTTTGCCCTTATCGATCCTCTCTCGCGAATCCTTGAATCAAGATACGAACATACGTGCGATTTGTGTGTGAGCCGGGTCACAGACGGCTGCTGCTCCGCTTCAGCAACCCGGGGAAGCGATTGTTCTACCCAATTCTAATGAGTGCCTAAACATCCTGCAAGGCTTTCTTTGGACGGCCGTTCGGCGGCTGTAGCGTTGCCGCGTGGCGATGGCAGGCTCGCAGGCACGAAAAGCTCGAATAGACGCCGTCTTGGCCGAGCGCGGCCTCTTCCCGTCGCGCACGGCGGCTGCCGGAGCGGTTCGCGCGGGCCAGGTGCGCGTCGGCCCGGACGGCCCGGTCGCGCTGCGACCCAGTCAGCTGGTCGACCCCGAGGCCGATCTGCTGGTCGAGCAGGCGCTGCGGTTCGTCTCACGCGGCGGCATCAAGCTCGACAACGCGATTGCCGCCCTCGGCATCGACCTCTCGGGGCGCGACTGCCTCGACGTCGGCGCCTCGACCGGCGGCTTCACCGACTGCCTACTGCAGCGCGGTGCAGCGCGCGTCGCCGCGCTCGATGTCGCCTACGGCCAGATCGACCTGCGGATGAGGGAGGATCCGCGCGTGACCGTGCTCGAGCGGATCAACGCGCGCAGTCTCTCGCCGGCGGACCTGCCCTTCCCGCCCGACCTGGCGACGGTCGACGTCTCCTTCATCTCGCTGGCCAAGGTGCTGCCTGCCGTCGCTTCCTGCTTGAAGCCGGAGGGCGAGGTGCTGGCGATGGTCAAGCCGCAGTTCGAGCTCGGCCGCGAGCGGGTGCGCAAGGGCGTGGTCCGCGACCCGGCCGACCGCCGCGAGGCGATCCTCGCGGTCGCCCGCGCCGTGGCCGAGCTCGGCCTCGCGGTGCGCGGCTTCGCCTCCTCAGGCCTGCCGGGCCCGAAGGGCAACCGCGAGACCTTCGTCTGGTGCGGCCGTGAGGGCAAGCCCCTGACCGACCTGGAGGCGGCGATCGAGGCGGTCGAGCCATGAGCGAGCGCCTGGCTGCGCTGATCACGCACTCGCACCCACCGGCGACGAGCGAGGCAGTGGCGTCGGCGGTGGCCGCCGCGCGCGACGCCGAGTGGCGCCTGGTCGCCACGGCGGAGGAGCTCGCCAAGCACGGCGGCTCTGTCGAGGGGATCGAACTCGTCGACTCCCTGCCCCACCAGGCCGACCTCTGCCTGGTGCTCGGCGGAGACGGCTCGATCCTCTACGCGCTGCGCCACTTCGCCCGCACCGGCGTGCCCGTCTTCGGCGTCAACTTCGGCACCGTCGGCTTCCTCGCCGCGATCGAGCGCGACGAGGCCGAAGAGGGGATGCGGCGGGCGTTCGCCGGCGAGACAGAGACGATCGACCTGCCCGGGCTGGAGGTCGAGGTCAACGGCACCCCTCACGTCGCCCTCAACGACGTCAGCCTCGTCCGCCGGCCGCACGAGCGCGTCGCTGAGCTGAGCTACAAGATCGCCGGCGAGGAGGTCGGCCACGTCCGCTGCGATGGGCTCGTCGCCGCCACCCCGGTCGGCTCGACCGGCTACAACCTCGCCAACCAGGGGCCGATCCTCGCCTGGGGCGTGAAGGGCTACGTCGTCTCCTACGTCGCTCCGCACTCGCTCACCGCGCGCGCCCTCGTCGTCGCGCCGGGCGACGTCCTCCACGTCGGCAACGCCGGCGCCGGAGAGCCGGTCGACGTGGCGATCGACGGCGCCCCCACCGGCATCCTCGAGTCGGGCGCGGCGCTCGAGCTGAGCTTCGTCGACGCCGTCGGCCGCCTCGCCCAGCTGCCCGGTACGAGCTTCTACCAGCGCATACGCGAGAAGTTCGGCCACCTGGCTGTGTAGGGCGGCCTCGCCGTCTCTCTAGGGTTTGCGCCGATGGAGCGCAAGTGGTGGACCCTCGTCCTGATCTCGATCGCGACGTTCATGCTGCTCTTGGACATCACGGTCGTCAACGTCGCGCTGCCCGACATCCAGCGCGACCTCGACGCGAGCCTCTCCAGCCTGCAGTGGGTCGTCGACGCTTACTCGCTGATGCTCGCCGCCTGCCTGCTGACCGCAGGCTCGTTGGGCGACCGCCTCGGTCGCCGGCGCGTCTTCTCGCTCGGCTTCGCCGTCTTCACCTTCGCCTCGTTCCTCTGCGGGATCTCCGGCGACCCGACCCTGCTCAACCTGGCGCGCGGCCTGCAGGGGATCGGCGGCGCGGCGATGTTCGCCACCTCTCTGGCGCTGATCGGGCAGGAGTTCCACGGCCGCGACCGGGCGACCGCGTTCGGCGTCTGGGGGGCGACGGTCGGCGGCGCCGTTGCGATCGGGCCGCTGGTCGGCGGCCTGATCACCGAGCACTTCGGCTGGGAATGGATCTTCTTCGTCAACATCCCGATCGGCGTCGTGGCGATCCTTCTCACCGAGGCCAGGCTCGCCAACGTCGCCGCCCAGGACCCGCAGCGGATCGACCTGCCGGGGCTCTTCAGCTTCTCCGGCGGGCTCTTCCTGCTCATCTTCGGCCTGATCCGGGGCAACGCCGAGGGATGGGGGAGCGCGCCGATCGTCGCCTCGCTGGCGGGCGCGGTTGCGCTGCTCGTCGCCTTCGTCGCGATCGAGGCGCGCAGCGACCACCCGATGCTCGACCTCGGCCTCTTCCGCAAGCCCGCCTTCAACGGCGTCTCGGCCGTCGCCTTCGGCCTCTCGGCGGGGATGTTCGCGATGTTCCTCTACCTGACGATCTACATGCAGGGCGTGCTCGGCTACTCGCCGCTGGAGACCGGCCTGCACTTCCTGCCGCTGACCGTCCTCTCCTTCCTCGCCTCGCCGATCGCGGGCAAACTCTCCCACCGCGTGCCGATCCGGGTCCTCGTCGGCCTCGGGCTCGGAATGGTCGGCCTGGGGCTGGTGCTGATGCGCGGGCTGGACGCGAGCTCCGGCATCTCGGCGCTCCTGCCCGGCTTCCTCGTCGCGGGGATCGGCATCGGCATCACCAACCCCGGCATCGGCCAGGCTGCGATCGCGGTCGTCCCCGCAGCCAAGTCGGGGATGGGGTCGGGGATCAACACCACCTTCCGCCAGGTCGGCATCGCCACCGGCGTCGCCTCGCTCGGCGCCGTCTTCCAGTCTCGCGTCGATTCGAAGCTGGCGACCCTGCTGCCGAACGCCCCGGACGGTCTGGCCGAAGCGGTCGCTTCGGGCGGCACCCGGGCGGCAGCGGCGTCGTCGCCGCCGGGGCAGCGGGCCGAGATCGTCCCCGCCGCCAAGGTCGCCTTCGTGAGCGCCTTCAACGAGATCCTCCTGATCGGGGCGATCGTCGCCTTCCTCGGCGCCGCCCTCGGCTTCGCGCTCGTCCGCGCCAAGGACTTCGTCACAGCTCCCTCGGAGACCGAGCAGGCGGAGCCCGTCCCCGCCTAGGGTCACCCGCCGCGCCGGGTGGTACACAGGGGACCGTGCTCCGCGAGCTCCGCATCGAGAACCTGCTGCTGATCGAGAGGGCCGAGCTGCGGCTGGGGGAGGGGCTGAACGCGATCACGGGAGAGACCGGGGCCGGCAAGACCGTGCTCGCCCACTCGCTCGACTTGCTGATGGGCGGCAAGGCGCGGCCGCAGATCGTGCGGCCCGGGGCTGAGGAGGCCTGGGTCGAGGGCGTGTTCGACTTGCCGGCCGGCCTTCTGGGGGAGCCCGAGATGGCTGAGGTGGCCGAGCGCCTGCCGGAGGGCGCCGAGGAGATCGTGCTCGGCCGGCGGGTATCGGCCTCGGGACGGACCTCGGCCTTCCTCGCCGGTCGCGCCGCCTCGGCCGCCGACTTGAAGCTGCTCGGCGGTCGCCTGCTCGCCTTCTACGGCCAGCACGAGCACCGCAAGCTGACCCTCTCCTCGGCGCAGATGGAGGTGCTCGACGGCTTCGCGGGGGTGGAGCACCTCGAGCTGCGCGAGAGCTACCGCGAGGCGCACCGGGAGTGCGTGCGCCTGGCGGCGGAGCTGGCCGAGTTGCGCGAGCGCGACGGGTCTCGGGAGCGGGACCTGGATCTCTTTCGTTTCGAGCTCGCCGAGATCGAGGAGGTTGCGCCCGATCCCGCCGAGGAGGTGGATCTGGCTGCCGAGCGTGAGCGGCTGCGCCATGCCGAGGGGCTGCGCGAGGCGGCGCTCGGGGCTTTGGCCGGGGCGGCCGGGGCGGACGAGGACGGCGGCGGGGCGGCGAGCGAGCTTGCCGCGGCCGAGTCTCTCTTGCATGGGGTCGACGGCGTCGACGGCGAGCTCGATGCGCTGACCGAGCGGCTCGGCGCCCTCACGGTCGAGCTGGGTGACATCGCGGGCGGGCTGCGTGGCTACCTCGACGGCATCGAGGCCGATCCGGACCGGCTCGCCTCGGTCGAGGAGCGGCTCGATGCGATCGACCGCCTGCAGCGCAAGCACGGCGGCAGCGTCGAGTCGGTGCTGGCCCACGCCGAGCGCTGCCGCGCCGAGATCGAGCGCCTGGAGGGTGCCGAGACGCGCGGCGCCGAGGCCGAGGCCGCCCTCGCCGAGGCGGAAGGACGGCGCGAGAAGCTGGGCAAACGGCTGAGCAAGGGTCGCGCCGGCGCCGCCGAGCCGCTGCGCGAGCGGGTCGCCGCCGACCTCGAGGGCCTGGCGATGCCGGGTGCCACGCTCGAGGTCGAGCTCGAGCCGCACCCGGACGGTTTCGGGCCGCACGGGCGGGAGACCGTCGAGCTGCGCATCGCCCCCAATCCGGGGATGGCGCCGGCGCCTCTCCGCGACGCTGCCTCCGGCGGTGAGCTCTCACGGGTGATGCTGGCGCTGAGCGGACTCGGCGAGGCGAGCGGCGCGGGCATCCTCGTCTTCGACGAGATCGACGCCGGCGTCGGCGGCAAGACCGCCCGTGTCGTCGGCGAGCGGCTGCGCGCCCTCGGCGAGGGCCGCCAGGTCCTCTGCATCACCCACCTGCCGCAGGTCGCCTCGCTGGCGACGACGCACTTCCGCCTCGAGAAGGACGTCAGCGGCGAGCGCGCCGCGGCGACCGTCGAGCGGCTCGACGGCGAGAGCGTGGTCGAGGAGATCCGCCGCATGCTCGGCGGCGAGAGCGGCGACGGGGGGGCCGACCACCACGCCCGCGAGCTGCTCAAGGTCGCCTGACCGGCGCATATCGGCGTCCTCGGTCGCTCGCGTGCAGAGCACGCCACGCTCCCTGCGTCCTTGATCTGCTTGGTCA
>DATDBO010000106.1:0-4152 GCA_036524775.1 Solirubrobacterales bacterium | reverse complement strand
AGCGGGTTGCGGCGGTCGATGCCGCGCACCTTGACGAAGTCGATCTCGTAGCCCGCGGCGGGCCCCAGCTCCGCCTCGATCCGCTCGCGCGTGCCGAGGAAGGAGACCTCGGCCCCGCTAGCCCGAAGCTCGTCGGCGACCGCCATGGCCGGCACGACGTGCCCGGCCGTGCCCCCGGCCGCCACTACCACTCTTGCGACTTCTGGCACCGCTCGATCGACTCCTTCCACCGGCGCTGCTCGACCGGCTCCTTGGACGTGCGGACGCGCGCCCACCCTCGACGACGCGCAGTTTGCCGGCGCGGGCGGTTCCCCCGCGGGCGACGTTGAGGATCAGGCCGACGGCGAACAGGGTCGCCATCAAACTGCTGTTGCCGTAGGAGACGAACGGCAGCGGCACGCCGGTCAGCGGCGCCAGCCCCATCACGGCGAAGAGGTTGATCGTCGCCTGGACGAGGACGAGCGAGGTGAGGCCGGCGACGAGCAGCTTGCCGTAGGTGTCCTTCGCTTTCTTGGCGATCTGCAGGCCGGCGTAGCCGAACAGCGAGAAGAGGCCGACGACGCCGAGGATCCCGACCAGGCCAAGCTCCTCGCCGATCACCGCCGAGATCATGTCGGTGTGCGCCTCGGGCAGGTAGAAGGCCTTCTGCACGCCGTTGCCGATGCCGACGCCGAAGAGCCCGCCCGAGCCGAGCGCGATCTTCGCCTGGGCGGCTTGGAAGCCGGCGCCGCCGGCGTCCGCACCGGGGTTGAGGAAGCCGGTCAGACGGGCCATCCGGTAGGGCTCGATCACCGTCATCAGGAGGGCGAAGAAGGCGAGCACGGCGCCGATCAGGGCGAGGTCGCGCAGCCGTGCCCCGGCGGCGATCAGGGTTGCGCTGACGGCGAATGCGATGACCATCGAGGTGCCGAGGTCCGGCTCGGCGACGATCAGCAGCACGGCGACGGCGGTGACGAGCAGGAACGGCATCAGGCCCTCGATCGATTTGACCCGCTTCGGCTTGCGCGCCAGCAGGTCGGCGGCGTAGAGGATCAACGCCACCTTGGCAAGCTCCGAGGGCTGGACCTGGAGGAAGCCCGAGCCGAGCCAGCGGCTGGAGCCGTTGACGGTCGTGCCGGCGAAGAGGACGACGACGAGCAGGAAGAGCGAGACCCCGAGGATGACCGGGGTGAGGCGGCGGAACAGCTGCAGGCCGTGACGCGCGGTCAGGTGCATGACCAGCAGGCCGACCGCGCCGAAGAGCAGCGTTCGCTTCAGGTAAAAGGCGCTGTCGGAGAGGCCGCCGTCGCTGAGCACGCGCGTCGTCGAGCTGGCCGAGAAGACCATCACCGCGCCGAAGGCGAGCAGGCAGAGCGTCGCGGTGAGCAGCAGGTTGTACTCGGCAGGAAGCTTGGCTGCTCGCCGCTTCGCTTTCTTCCTCCCTTTGGCCTCCTTCCAGGGGAGGGAGATGGCGAGGCCGCTCATGCCAGGTCCCCGACGATCTCGCGGAAGCGGTCGCCGCGTCGCTCGAAGTTCTCGAAGGCATCGAAGCTGGCGCAGGCCGGCGAGAGCAGGACGACCTCGCCGGGTCGCGCGGCGGCGGCGGCGCTGCGCACGGCGTCCTCGAGGTCGTCGCAACGGTGCAGAGGCACGCCCCGGGCGACCACGGGCGCCAGCTCGGCGGCGAGCCGGTCGGCGGTCGCGCCGATCAGCCGGCAGGAGACGCAGCGCTCGCCCACCGGCTCGACCAGCGGCGCGAACTCCTCCTCCTTCTCGCTGCCGCCGAGGATCGCGTGCACGCCGCCGGCGAAGGCGCCGATCCCTACGACGGCCGAGGCGACGTTGGTCGCCTTGGAGTCGTTGACGAAGCGCACGCCGTCGATCTCGGCGACCTGCTCGAGCCGGTGCGGGACGCCGGCGAAGCTGCGCAGCCCCTCGCGCACCGCCTCGCGGTCGATGCCCATCGCCAGTGCCGCGGTCGCCGCGGCCATCGCGTTGGCGACGTTGTGCTCGCCGAAGAGGCCGAGCTCGCCGACGTCGAGCAGCGGCTCACCCCCGTGGAAGAGAGTCCCCTCGGCGAGCGCCACCTCGCAGTCCGGGGCGGCGCCGCGGCAGAAGGCGATGCGACGGGCGCAACCGCCGAGGTCGGTCCCCGCCAGCGCCGGGTCGTCGGCGTTGTAGACGGCGACGTCGTCGTTGCCCTGGTTGGCGAAGACGCGCAGCTTCGCCGCCAGGTAGGCGTCGAGGTCGGGGTGGCGGTCGAGGTGGTCGGGAGCTAGGTTGAGGAAGACCGCGCACTCGGGCGCGAAAGCGGTGGTGTCCTCGAGCTGGAAGCTGGAGGCCTCGCAGACGACGGTCGCGTCCGGCTCGACCGAGCCGGCCAGCGAGGAGAGCGGCGTGCCGACGTTGCCCGCTATGGCCACCGACTCGCCCGCGGTCCGGTAGACGTGGCCGAGCAGCTCGACCGTGGTCGTCTTTCCGTTGGTGCCGGTCACCGCGACGGTGCGATTGGGTACCGCCCGCCAAGCGAGCTCGAGCTCGCCGATCACCTCCATGCCGCGCTCCAGAGCAGCGGCGATCACCGGCGCCTCCCGGGGCACGCCCGGGCTCTTGACGACGGTCCGCGTTCCGTCCAGCTGAGCCACTCCATCCGTATCCAGGGAGACTTCGACGCCGTCGGCGCCGAGCCCTGCCGCCCCGGCCGGATGCCCGGAATCGACCCCGCGCACGTCCTCGCCTCGCGCCGCAAGCATGCGGGCGGCCGCAACGCCCGAGCGAGCCAGCCCGACGACCAAGAACGGCCCCGCGGGCAGTGGCGGGCGTGGCTTGCGAGGAGGCGGCGCACTCATCCAGCCAATCTTCGCGACGCAGCCGGTCAGCCCTGTGTCCGGCGCCGACCCACAGGGCCGAAGATCCGCTTGCGGATCGGAGCCGACCGGCGTACGGTCTTCCTTGGGCGGGGAATCTCCACCGAAGGAGGAAATATGTCCAACGTCGATACCGCCCAGGCCGCCTATGACGCCTTCAGCCGCGGCGACATGGAGACGCTGAGCGGGATGCTCGCCGAGGACGGCACCTGGCTCACCTCCGACGAGTTGCCGCTTGGGGGCGAAACGCACGGTCGTGACGCGATCCTCGGCAACTTCGCCCAGATCCCCAACTACTGGTCGTCGTTCAGCGTCGAGCCCGAGGAGTTCATCGATGCCGGCGAGTGGGTGGTCGTCAGGGGCACGCAGCGCGCCGGCAACGATGCCGGCGACTTCGAGTCGCCGTTCGCCCACCTGATGAAGTTCGCCGACGGCAAGATCGTCCGCGGCGAGTTCTACGCCGACAGCGCCAAGGCAGCGAAGATCCTGGCGTAGCAGCGGACGGCGTGACTGCGGGTGTCCTGACCAAGCAGATCAAAGACGAGTGAGGGAGTGTGCTCTGCACATGACCGAGCGAGGACGCTGAGATGCGCCGGTCAGGTGCCCGCAGTCATGCCGTCCAAGTCGCGGCGCAGCTCCTTTAGCTCGTCGCGGATCCGGGCCGCCTCCTCGAAACGCAGGTCGTCGGCGGCAGCCAGCATTTCCTCCTCCAAGGAGACGATCGTGCGCTCCAGCTCCTCCGGCGTGGCGAAGTCGCCGCCCGCCTTGCGGCGGCGGCGTTTCGGCGCGCGGTCCTCCATCGCCAGGAACTCGGCCATCTCGGAGATCCCCTTGCGCACCGTCTCGGGCGTGATCCCGTGCTCTTCGTTGTAAGCGCGCTGGATCGCTCGGCGGCGGTCGGTCTCGCCCATTGCCGCGCGCATCGCGTCGGTTTCCTTGTCCGCGTACATCAACACCCGCCCGTTGACGTTGCGGGCGGCGCGGCCGATCGTCTGCACGAGGCTGGTCTCGCCGCGCAGGAAGCCCTCCTTGTCGGCGTCGAGGATCGCCACCAGCGAGACCTCGGGCAGGTCGAGCCCCTCGCGCAGCAGGTTGACGCCGACCAGTACGTCGTACTCGCCGAGGCGCAGCTCGCGGACGATCTGGATCCGTTCCAGGGTGTCGATCTCGGAGTGCAGGTAGCGGACCTTGATCCCGTACTCGAGCAGGTAGTTGGTCAGGTCCTCGGCCATCTTCTTGGTCAGGGTGGTGACGAGGGTGCGGTCGCCGGCGTCGGCGGCGCCCCTGATCTCGTTCATCAGGTCGT
>DATDBO010000105.1:0-7805 GCA_036524775.1 Solirubrobacterales bacterium | reverse complement strand
CTGTTGCTCCGCCAAGTCCCGCCCCATCTCTTCCTAAGCTGCGGCCCTCAGCTGGACGTGCGCGTGATGCTCGAGCGTCTCGCCGATCGCCCGCTCGACTTGGCGCAGCGCCCGCTCGTCGGCCGCGGGCGCATCGGCCAGCGGCGCCCCGATCGCGGCGACCATGAAGCCGTGCGCCTCCTCGGAGAGCGGGAACGACCCCGCTTCGCAGCTCGCACAGACGACGCCCCCCGCCGCACCCGAGAAGCCGACCAGGTGCTCGGCCTCCCCGCAGCGGGCGCAGGATGCGAGCTCGGGGGAGAAGCCGGCGACGAGCGCCAGCTTGAGGCGGAAGGAGAGCGCCACCGGCAGCGAGGCCGCCCCGGTTGCACTCGGGTCGTCGAGCAGCGAGAGGTAGCGACAGAGCAGGTTGTAGGCAGGAGGATTCGGCTCGGCCGAGTCGAGCAGCCGCAGCACCGCGTCGCAGGCGCGGGCCCCCGCGCCGAGCGCCGCGCCCGACGCGCGCAGGCGCGGGTAGCCCGCCACCGTCGCCGCCTGGGTCACCGTGAGCAGCTCGCCGCGCCCTTCGTGCAGCAGCAGGTCGAGTCGGAAGAACGGCTCGAGGCGTCCGCCGAAGCGCGACTTGGGCTTGCGCGCCCCCTTGGCGATCGCCCCCACCCGGCCTCGCTTGGCCGTGTAGAGGTGGAGGATCCGGTCGGCCTCGCCGTAGCGGATGCTGCGCAGGACGATCGCCTCCGTCTTCAGCGTCTTGCCGGCCACAACCCACCTAAGGTGAACGACGAGCCGGACGGCGACGTCGCCGCGGCCGGCGCCTCAGCCTCACCTGGCAGGCGGGGCAGAAGTAGGTCGACCGCCCCGAGACGACGATCCGCTCGACCGTGCCGTCGCAGCGCGGGCAGGGCCGGCCCTCGCGAGTGTGGACGAGGAACTCGTCCTGCATGCGACCCTTCTCGCCGCGCCCGTCGCGATAGTCGTCGATCGAGGCGCCGCCGCCGTCGATGCCCGCCTCCAGGGCGGCAACGATCCCCGCGTGCAGCGCCTCCAGGTGCTCGGGCTTCATCGAGCCCGCCGGCGAGAGCGGGTGCAGGCGGGCGCGGAAGAGCGCCTCGTCGGCGTAGATGTTGCCGACCCCCGCGATCCCCTTCTGGTCGAGCAGGAAGGACTTGAGCGGGACCGTGCGCCCGGCGGCGATCTCGCCCAGCGCAGCGGGCGTGAACTCGGCCGAGAGCGGCTCGACCCCGAGGCGGGAGGCGAAGTGGGCGTCGAGCTCTGCGTCGTCGAGCAGCAGCGCCTCGCCGAAGCGGCGTGGATCGGTGAACCAGACCTCGCGCCCGTCGTCGAGCAGGAAGCGGGCGCGCAGGTGGCGCTCGGAGGTCGAGCGCTCGCCCTCGTAGAGCCGCATCCCCTCGGAGGGATCGAGCTTGTCCTCGCCCTCGACCAGAACCAGGTTGCCGGTCATCCGCAAATGCATGACCAGCGTCTGCGCGCCGCCCAGGCCGAGCAGCAGGTACTTGCCGCGCCGCCCCAGGCCCTCGACGGTCCGCCCTCCGATCGCCCACTCGAGCTCAGCCGGGGGAACGGGTCGGCACCAGCGGGCGTCGAGCACCTCGAGCGACTCGACGCGCCTCCCTTCCAGCTCCGGCTCGAGCTGACGGCAGACGGTCTCGACCTCGGGCAGCTCGGGCATCGCGCCCGGTTCTATCAGCCCTCGACGGCTCTGGGATGCGCTTGGAAATAGACCTCTTTCAAGCGCTCGCCGGAGAGGTGCGTGTACATCTGGGTCGTCGCAATGTCGGCGTGGCCGAGCATCTCCTGAACGGCGCGCAGGTCGCAGCCCCCCGCCAGCAGGTGGGTGGCGAAGCTGTGGCGCAGCGTGTGCGGGCTCATCCGTCCGGCCAGGCCCGCCTCGCGGGCGTGGCGCTGGACGATCTTGTAGAGGCCCTGGCGGCTGAGCGGCCCGCCGCGGAAGTTGACGAAGAGGCGCACCTCGTGGCGCTCGCCGACCAGCTTCGGGCGGCCGCCGCGCAGGTAGGCGTTGATCGCGGCGATCGCCTTGCGACCGAGCGGCACGATCCGCTCCTTCGAGCCCTTGCCGCGCGCCCGCAAAACGCCCTCGTGGGGGTCGACGTCGGACATCTCCAGCCCGATCGTCTCCGAGGCGCGCAGCCCGCAGGCGTACATCACCTCGAGCAGCGCCCGGTCGCGCAGCGCCGTCGGCTCGCTGCCGCGCGGCGCGGCAAGCAGCTTCTGCACCTCGGCGTAGTTGAGCACCTGCGGCAGCTTCTTCGCCCGCCGCGGCGCACTCAGCGCCGCGGTCGGGTCGTCGCCGATCAGCTCGTCGCGGCGCAAGTGCTTGTAGAAGGAGCGCAGGCAGGCGGTCTTGCGGTGCACGGTCGAGGCCGAGCAGGCAGGTCGGCCATTGCCGGTCGCCAGATCGGCGAGGAAGTCGCCGACGTCGGCGGGGCGCACCTCGAGCGCGTCGAGGTCGTGGCCGACGAGGTACTCGCCGTACTGCAGCAGGTCGGTCCGGTAGGCGTTGAGCGTGTTGCGCGAGAGGCCGCGCTCCAACTCCAGGTAGGAGAGGAAGTCGAGGACGAGGCCCTCGAAGCGAGGATCGACCGCAGATCCCTTCGCGGGTTCGGGCGGGGACTTGACCGCAGTCGCCATGCGGCCCAGTTCTCCCGCGCCGCGCTCATTCCTCGCGACGCAAGGCGGCGCCCGCGGCAGATGCACCGAGAACGTGGCCCGCCGCCAAGGCTGCCGCAAAGAAGAGCCGGTCCTCCTCCAAGCCCCGTCCCATCGTTCGTGCCGGCAGCCCGGAGGCCGCGTAGCCCGTCAGGTCGGGCCGAGCTTCGCGGAGCCCGTGACGATCGCCGGCCGCCTCGGCGAGCTGTGCGCCCACCTCCGTGTCGCCCTCCGGCACCGCCACCCCCACCCCGCCCAGAAGCAGCTCCAGCACGGTCAGGGTGTGGTGGCTGACCCCGCGGTGGCGGTCGCGGGGGTCCAATTCGGAGAGGCGGGGTGACAGAAGGGTCGGCAGGCCGAGGGCAAGGGCCGCGTGGGCGTTGTCGAGGGCGGCCATGCCGCCGTGGCCGAGGCGGGTCTCGGAGCCGATGATGCCCGGGCCGGGCCCGACCAAGGCGGCGTCCCAGCCGAGCGAGTTCGCGGCGGCGTCGAGCGCGCCGCCGACCGAGAGTGCCTCGTCCTCGCCGCCGTAGGCCGGTGCGGCGGTGACGTGACCGCAGAGCAGGCCGCGTTCGCGCAACTGAACGACGTCGCGGCTCAGCGACCCGGGCAGGGCGCCGCCGGCCGTCTGCACGTAGCCGACCTCGAGCCCGGTGCCGGCCTGCGCCGCCGCCCAGGCGGCGGGCGCGAGGTGCCCGTGCAGGGGAAGGACGAGGACGGGCATCGCCCGCGCGGGAGCGCGCCCCACGCCCGCTCCTTCACCGGCTCCCGTCGAAGGCTCGACCGGCTCGACCGGGTACTGCAGCGAGGTGTAGTTGAGCTTCATCACGTGCTCCTCGCCCGCACCGCCACCATCCAGACCACGGGTCAGGTTGGCGTGGACGACGTCGAAGCCGCCCGAGCCGAGTCCGAGGTCGACGGCGGCGACGTTGACCACGACCTCGTCGCCCTCGCGCATCTCGCCGAGCAGCTTCTCGTCTGCCCAGGCTCGCCGCAGCTCGCCGTCGACCCGCACGGTCAGCGGGTCCTCCGTCGCGACGACGCCGCGGCGCAGCTTCAGACGGCCACTCACTCGACCGGCGGCTCGGCCGCCGCCGCGGCGACGATTCCCTCGCAGACCTCGAGCATCGCGTCGAGGTCCCGCGCCGCGACCCGCTCCTTCGCGGTGTGCACGTCCTTCGGCCCGTTGGCGAGCAGGACGCACTCGAAGCCGGCCAGGCGCAGGGCGTTGACGTCGCTGCCACCGCCGATCGCGGTGCGCGCCGGCTCGTGACCGGCGGCGCGCAGCCCGGCCTCGGCCAGCGCCAGCGCCGGTGAGGAGGTCGGCAGCCGGTAGCCGCGGAAGAGCTCTTCGAGGTGCACGTCGACGTCGCAGCCGTGCTCGCTCGCGCCCCACGCGCAGGCGTCGGACATCGCACCCGCCACCTCCGCCACCCGCTCGGTGTCGAGGCTGCGCGCCTCGGCGTGGACGGCGCAGTGGCCGGGGACGACGTTGCCCGAGGTGCCGCCCGCGATCAGGCCGACGTTGGCGGTCGTCTCCTCGTCGAGCCGGCCAAGCTCCATGCGGTCGATCGCGGCCGCCGCAGCGGCGATTGCGCTGTTGCCGTCGTCGGGTTCGATCCCGGCGTGGGCCTCGACCCCGACGAAGTCCGCGCGGATTCGGTGCTGGGTCGGCGTCGCCACGATCACTTCGCCCACCGGCCCGGCGTGGTCGAGCACGAAGCCGCACTCGGCCCGCAGCTGGCCAATGTCGAAGGCTTTCGCGCCGCGCAGGCCCTGCTCCTCGGCGACGGTAAGCAGCAGCTCGATCCCGACCGGGGGCGGCTCGTCCGCGTGGCGGGCGACCAGCTCCATGAAGACCGCGACGGCGGCCTTGTTGTCGGCGCCGAGGATCGTCTCGCCGGCGCTGCGGAAGACGCCCTCGTCCTCGACGACCTCGATCTGACCGGCGTGCGGCACGGTGTCGACGTGGGCGCAGAACATCACCCAGCGCTCGCCGCGCCCGGGCAGCCGGGCGAGGACGTTTCCGGCGCCGGCTTCGGCCGGGCCCGCAGCGTCGTCCTCGCTCACCTCGAGCCCGAGCGCGCGCAGCTCGGCGACGATCGTGTCGGCGACCTCGCGCTCCTCCCCGGTAGGACTGCGGATCTCACAAAGCCGAACAAACGTCTCATGGAGCCGATCCACGACGGGACAGGCTAAAGGGCTGGCTCAGCCGGAGTGGCGGACGCCGACGTCGCCGCTCTCCATGTCGGACACGGAGACATCACTTGACTTGATCTCCGCCCCTTCGGCGGGACGCTCGCCGGCGTGGCGGGCGGCGGCGCCGACGAACTCGCGGAAGAGCGGCTCGGGCCGGTTCGGCCGCGAGTTGAACTCCGGGTGGAATTGGGAGGCGACGAAGAAGGGGTGGTCGGGCAGCTCGACCATCTCGACGAGGCGCTCGTCGGGCGAGGTGCCGCCGCAGACGAGGCCCTCGTCTTCGAGCCGGCGGCGCAACTGGATGTTGACCTCGTAGCGGTGGCGATGGCGCTTGTAGATGACCGCCTCGCCGAAGATCTCGCGCGCCCGCGTGCCCTCGTGCAGCTTCACCGGGTCGGCGCCGAGGCGCATAGTCCCCCCCATCGCCTGCACTTCCTTCTGCTCCGGCAGCAGGTCGACAACCGGGAAGGGCGTCTCGGGATCGAACTCGGCCGAGTTGGCGCCCTCCATGCCGGCCACGGCGCGGGCGAACTCGACCACAGCGATCTGCATCCCGAGGCAGATCCCCAGGTAGGGAATCGAGCGCTCGCGGGCGATCCGCGCCGCCGCCACCTTGCCCTCGATGCCACGCTCGCCGAAGCCGCCGGGGATCAGCACCCCGTCGGCGCCCTCCAGCTTCTCCGGCTCGAAGTTCTCCGAGTCGACCAGCTCGACCTCGACCTCGACCCCGTGGTGGAAGCCGCCGTGCTCGAGCGCCTCGATCACAGACTTGTAGGCGTCCGCCAGGCCGACGTACTTGCCGACCAGGGTGATCCTCACCTTGCCCGAGGCGGCGTCGGCGCGGCGCACCATCGCCTCCCACTCGCTCAGGTCGCCGGCCGGCGCCTCCATGCCGAAGTGGTCGAGCACGAGGTCGTCGACGCCCTCGGCGCGGAAGACGAGCGGCACCTTGTAGATGTTGTCGACGTCGTTGGCGGAGATCACCGCCTCGACCGGAAGGCTGGCAAAGAGGGCGATCTTGTCGCGGATCTCCTGGCCGATGCGCCCCTCGGAACGGCAGACCAGCGCGTGCGGCTGGATCCCGATTCGGCGCAGCTCGTTGACCGAGTGCTGGGTCGGCTTCGTCTTCAGTTCGCCCGCGTGGCCTACATAGGGCACCAGGGTGAGATGGACGAACATGCTGCGCTTCGGACCGAGGTCGGTGTAGAGCTGGCGGATCGACTCGAGGAAGGGCAGCGACTCGATGTCGCCGACCGTGCCGCCGATCTCGGTGAGGACGAAGTCGACCGACTGCGACTCGGCGACGATCAGGATCCGGTTCTTGATCTCGTCGGTGATGTGCGGGATCACCTGCACGGTGGCGCCGAGGTAGTCGCCGCGCCGCTCGCGGTTGATCACCGTGTTGTAGACCGAGCCGGCGGTGACGTTTGAGGCGCGCGAGGTGTTCTCGTCGGTGAAGCGCTCGTAGTGACCGAGGTCGAGATCGGTCTCGGCGCCATCCTCGGTGACGAAGACCTCGCCGTGCTGGAACGGGCTCATCGTCCCCGGGTCGACGTTGATGTAGGGATCGAACTTCTGCAGCTGCACCCGGTAGCCGCGCGAGACGAGGAGGCGGCCGATCGATGCCGCGGCGATCCCCTTGCCGAGGGCCGAGACGACGCCGCCGGTGACGAAGATGAAGCGCGTGTCTCCAGGTTTGGCCCGACTCATCGTCTGCCAAGCGAGTCTAGTCGGCGCAAGGGCGGAACCGATTCGATCGTCCGCGAAATAGATCGCAACTCGCCGAAAACGGTCAGCGCGGCGACCAGCGCGAGGGCGATCAGGCGGCCCGTCTCGTCGAGGGTGGTGAGCAGCCAGACCCCGGCGATCGCGCCCACGAGGTTCGACCCGGTGTCGCCCAGCATCGCCCGCTCGCGCAGCGTGAACCAGGCGCCGATCAGGACCGGCCCCGCGAAGATCCCGAGCAGCTCGATCGGGGCGAGGGTCCAGGCGCCGATGCAGAGGCCGGCGCCGAGCAGCGCCAGCCCCTTCTCCGCCCGCCCCGGCCGCAGGTCGAGCAGGTTGAAGGCGTTGGTGGCGAGGATCAAGAGCGCCACGTCGGCGAGGTAGCGCCCCGACTCCAGGCCGCGCCCCGAGACGACGTAGGCGGCGAGGGCCAGCGCCCCGAGCGCCTTGATCGCCCCGGTCGAGAGCCGCCCTTCGCGCAGCGCCCGCGCGTGCCCGCGCCAGCCGCGCGGCGCGTCGGCCGCCTCTCCCCGCCCCAGCGAGTCGTCGAGGAAGCCGAGGAAGGCGACGCCGAGCAGGTAGGGGAGCCAGCGGCGCAGCTCGGGGTCGAGCAGGTCGAGGTCACCGCGATCGTCGAGGAAGGCGAGCGGCGCCAGCGCGACCAGCGCCGCGGTCGCCAGCACCGCGCCGAGCGGGAAAGCGAGCCGTGCGCCGCGGAAGTTCTCGCGCACCAGGCCGGCGTCGAGCAGCCCCCGCACCCCGGCGGGGACGACGAGCAGTGCGACGGCGATCGCGACCGGAAAGCCGACCCAGGTCATCCGCGCGGGAGAAGCAAATCGGGCAGCAGGCGATCGGCGCTGCCCTTGACGCCGAAGCTGCCCTCGGCGCCGAGCAGGGCGAGGACGGTCGCCAGCCGGCCCGCGGTCAGGTCGACGTCGTCGACGCTGGCGAGGTCGTTGCCGACGAAGAAGGAAACCGAGGACTGCTCGGCGTCGCTGTCCTCGACGCCGACCGCCGGCGCGCGCGTGGCGACGATCCCACTCGCCAGCCCCGCCTCGATCCGCTCGACGACGGCGCGCTGCTGTGGCCCCATCTCTTCGGGCTGCTCGCGCACGACGATGACCCCGTCGAGGGCGCCGAAGTTGCCGCTGGCGCGCGAGAAGAGCCGCCCGCGGACCGGCTCGAGCAGGGTTCCG
>DATDBO010000104.1:0-10023 GCA_036524775.1 Solirubrobacterales bacterium | reverse complement strand
GGCCGGCGTCGTCACCGCGGCGGTGCTCACCGCCGGCGCCGTCGAGGTCAACCGGATCGACACCTCGTCCGTTTCGAACACGGCGACTCCCCGCACCTCCGCAGCCCAGCCGGGCCTGCCCTCGGTAAGCGAGCGTCACGCCGCGCAGCTGCCGCAGCCGCAGGCGACCGAGCCCGCATCGGAAGCGCCGGCGCCGATCGCCGAGGACCAGGCGCCCGCCCCGACCACCACGGATGATCCGGCCGGTCAATCGACCACGACCGAGATAGCCGACGAATCGGCTCCCGTGAAAACGGCCACCCCGGCCGTCACCGGAGCGAAGTCGCCGACCGTCACGGCCGGCGCCCCGAGCGGGACCGAAATGGTCGTCGTCACCGTCGGCGGCTCGCCGCCGCCCGAAAGCAGCGCGCCGCCGCCCGAAAGCGCGCCGGCCCCGCCCGAACCCGCTCCCTCGCCCGAACCTCCGCCGCCGACCGAACCGGCCCCCGAATCCTCACCGCCCGCATCGGGCAGCAGTAGCAGCGACGCCGGCGAAGGCGAAGCGGAAGCCGGCTAGCCCCGGCACCGCGGGCGCTCAGCCCAGGCCGATCACTTTCAGCCGCCGCATCAGGCATTTGGCGGCGAAGGCGCGCGTGTCGGCGACCGAGATGCCGAACAGTTCGTAGTCCTCGTCGGGCGGCGCCCAGGGCGGCGAGAGAACCCCCTCGGCGACCGGCACCGCCTCCTCCAGCGTGCGCTGGATCGCCTGCTTGTAGCGGTCGTCCTCGCTCGCCTTCTCGCGCAGGAAGACCGAGCCGAAGGCGACGTGGCGGTGCTCGTCGCGGGCGACGTTCTGGAAGCCCTCGACGAAGGCCGGCAGCGTTTCTTCGCGTTCGTTGAAGTCCATGATGAAGTGCTGGCCGGTGAGTGCCAGCATCCCCTCGATCACCATGTGGTAGAGGGTGATCGCCTCGACCAGGGCCTCGGTGTCCTCCGGCTCGGCCGAGAGGCGGTCGGTGCGCCGTTTCAGCATCTCGTCGAAGAGCCGGCCGAACTCGGGGTTGAGGTGCTCGGAGGTCTGCTCGAGCATCTGCGAGAGGCCGTCGGCGTCGAGCACGCCGACCTCGCGGTAGAAGCGCTCGAAGAAGCGCACGTGGCGGGCCTCGTCGGCGATCTGCGTGCAGAGGAAGATCCGCTGGTCCTCGGTCGGGGCGGCGCGCATGATCGGCCCCAGCTCATCGGCGACCTTCTGCTCGCCGATGAAGAACGACGACAGCCCGTACATCCGCTGGAAGCGCTCTTCCTCGGGGAAGCCCGCCCAGTCTTCGCGGTCCCGGGCGAAGTCGAGCTCCTGGGTCTGCCACTGCTGGCGCTCCCACAGCGCGTAGAGCTCCTCGTAGTCGAGCAGCTTGACGTCGGCGGTGCGGTCGGCGGCCTCGTTCAGCGCCGGGTCGGCGGTCGCCTGGAAGTCGGCCCGCTCGGTCCGCGACTGGGTTCCGGTTGCCTCTTTGGTGCCCATTTGCACTCTCCTCGGCTCGGCTGTGGGGGTCCGGTCGAGACTAGCGAAGAACTGGCTGGTCAGCCAGTCGTGTGCGTCTCCCCCGGCTTCAGCAGGACGACCCGCGAGGAGGTCTTCTCCTCGACCTCGACCTTGAAGGCGTCGGCGTCGGCCTCGATCGCCGGGAAGGTGTCGTAGTGCATCGGGATCACCGTCGGCGCGGCGACGAACTCGGCCGCGACGGCGGCGTCGTGGCGGTCCATCGTGTAGTGGCCGCCGATCGGCAGCAGGGCCACGTCGACCGGATTGCGTTCCGCGATCAGCTTCATGTCGCCGAACAGGCAGGTGTCGCCCGCGTGGTAGACGGTCTGGCCGCCGATGTGGATCAGCAGTCCCGTCGCCGTACCGATCGAGATCCCGTGCTCGGCGCTGAACGGCGCCTCGTCGGAGCCGGGGATCGTGTTCGTGTGCCAGGCCGGGACCAGCTTGATCCAGCCCCACTCGAACTCGACCGTGCCGCCGAGGTTGGGATCGCTGACCGCGTCCGCCCCCTGCGAGTCGAGCCAGTTGGCGAGCTCGACGATCGCGACGCAGTGCGCGCCGGTCCGCTTCGCCACCGCGACGACGTCCGCAACGTGGTCGGCGTGGCCGTGGGTGAGCGCGATGTGGGTCGGGTCGACCTCCTCGGCCGTGGCGACGGCGATCGGGTTGTTGGGCTTGAGGAACGGGTCGACCAGCACGGTCGTATCCCCTTCGCTCAACTCGAAGCATGCCTGTCCGTGGAACTTGATCTCCATCTTCAGCGCTCTCCTTTCGGGCCGTGGCCCTCGTTCTCAGGGCCTTCGCCCCTGCTCATCTCCTCCTTCAGTGCCCAGCCGACGGCGACTCCAACCATCATTCCCATCCGCGCCTCCTCGGCGAGCAGGGTGCGCACCGCGGCGACGCGCTCGTCGGGATCGGGGACGGTGGCCGCCTTCAGCGACTCGCTCTCGTGCGACTCGCCGAACCAGCCGCCCTCGGCGAGGGCGACGGCCAGCACCCGCTGCAACTGCGGCGCCGCGCGGGCGACGATCGCCTCGGCATCGGCGAAGCGATCGGCGTCGGCCAGCCGCTCGATCGCGGCCTCGAGCCGCTCTGCGTCGACATCGTCCGGCATGGGGCGCTCAGACTATTCGGACGGGCGCAGCGCGGACGCGGCGAGCCCGGCCAGGCCGCCCACGGCGCCGCCGGCGAGGCCCGCGAAGACGTCGGCGGTCGACTCGAAGATCGGCAGCGCCAGCAGCACCGCCGTGGCGACCGCGACCCCGATCGGGTCGTAGTCCTGGTCGATCGCCCGACGCGCCTCGGCACGGCGGAGGGCGAACCAGGCGGCGACGGCGCCGAGCGCCATCCCGTTGCCCCCGGCGATGACGACGAGGTCGCCCCTGGCGTCGGCGACGCCGCTCGCCGCCAGCATGCCGAGCGCGCCGCAGGCGAGCAGGAGGAGGCCCGTGGGGGCGCTGCCGAGCCGGCGCTCGACGCCACCGGCGAAGATCGCCAGGGCGATGGCGACGACGAAGAGGTAGCCGACGTCGGCGTAGGCGAACGGGGCGGTGAGCAGGCGCCACCACTCGTCGTCGATCGGCACCACGAGGGCGCCGATCTCGGCGAGCGTCGCACCGGTCGCCTCGCCGATGAGCAGCAGCGCCGCCGGCCCGAGGATCGCGGCCGCCGTCGCGTACGGGCGGTAGGCGGTGGAGGCGTCGCGCCGGCGCAGCTTGAGGCGCAGGAAGCGACGGGCCCCGGCGCGCGGCGGCGTCGGCTCGAGCCCGTCGCCGCGCCGCTCCAGCTTCGGCGCCCGCTTGCGCAGGCGCGCCCCGCAGTAGGGGCACTCGGTCACATAGGGACTGACCTCGGAGCCGCAGTTCTTGCAGATGACGCTGAGCTCAGTCTCGCTCATGGTCAATCGAGGATAGCCGCCCGTGGCAAGCGCTCGACCACGCGCCGCCGGGGACATAGACCAGTGACATACTTCGGGAGAACCCGTCTCCGAGGAGGAATTGAGCGTGGAGTTGAAGAGCCTGACCGAGCAGAAATCGCTTCTGGCCGAGCTGGCGCCCGGCAAACGGACCCGCCTGCGCCGCCTGCTTTTCGAGTTCGGACCGGGCAACGGCACCCTGATGCTGCTGCCGATCGACCAGGGCATCGAGCACGGCCCGCGCGACTTCTTCCCCAACCCGGCCTCCAAGGACCCCGACTACCAGTTCCGCCTCGCCGCCGAGGCCGGCTACTCGGCGCTCGCCTGCCAGATCGGCATGGCGAGCAAGTACTACCCCGACTACGCGGGGCAGGTGCCGCTGATCCTCAAGGTCAACGGCAAGACCGACATCCCCTCCTCCGCCAAGGCGTTCTCGAGCTGCAACGCGAGCGTCGAGGACGCCGTGCGGCTCGGTGCCGACGCGGTCGGCTACACGCTGTACGTCGGCTCGCCACGCCAGGACGAGGACCTGGCCCAGCTGCGCGGCGTGCGCGAAGACTGCGACCGCTACGGCATGCCGCTGATCGTCTGGTCCTACCCGCGCGGCGAAGCGGTCGAAGGCAAGGGCGGCCCGAACTCCTTCTACGCGATCGACTACGCGGCGCGGCTGGCGATGGAGATGGGCGCCGACGTGGTCAAGCTCAACATGCCGAAGATCGACTCCGCGAAGGACAAGGACGCGCAGGCCCCCTACAACGAGATGGAAGTCGACGAGGCCGAGGCGATCCGCCAGTGCGTCGAGTCGGCCGGGCGGGCGCTGGTCGTCCTCTCCGGCGGCTCCAAAGTCGACGACGACGTCGTCCTCAACCACTGCCGCGAGATCATGCAGGCGGGCGGCAGCGGCGTGATCTTCGGCCGCAACGTGTGGCAGCGCGAGTGGAGCGAGGCGCTGGAGATCATCGAGCAGATCAAGGAGACGCTGCTCAGTAACGTCTCTCGCATCCCCTGAGGCGCGATTGGATAGGCAGTGCGGTCCTCCTGGCCGTCGTCGCGCTTGTCGTGCTGCGGCCGTGGGAGGGGGACCCGGAGGCGGGTCCGGCTTCGGTGACCGCCGAGGTCGTGCGGGTGGTCGACGGGGACACGATCGAGGTGCGGATCGGGGGTGAGGTCGAGGACGTGCGGTTGATCGGGGTCGACACGCCGGAGACGGTCAAGCCCGGCGAGCCGGTGCAGTGCTTCGGGCCGCGGGCCTCGGGCTTCACCCACCGGCGGCTGGAGGGGCGGCGCGTGCGGCTCGTCTTCGGCGTCGAGCGCCGTGACGTTTACGGGCGGCTGCTCGCCTACCTCTACCTTGGCGACCGCTTCTTCAACCCGGTCCTGCTGCGGCGAGGCCTGGCGCGGACGCTGACCATCCCGCCCAACGACCGCTTCGCGCCGCGCTTCGAGCGGACCGAGCTGGCGGCTGCTCGCGACGGCCGCGGGCTCTGGGACGCTTGCCCCTAGCTTGTAATCATCGTCACGTCCGAACTCTGCATGTGCTCATGCGGCTTTGCTACGGTCCGCCGCGGCCCCGTGTGGGCCGTTTCTATGAGAATGCGTCAGAGCATCAACCAGTTCGAGGTGGCCTTCGAGCAGGAGACCACCTTGGAGCGCCGCCGCCGCGAGCAGCTGCGCCGCCGCGCCGCCAACCGCTCGCGCGAGCGCCGCATCACCCGCAACGAGCAGCACGGCAAGGTGCGCTTCAGCGTGCTGGCGGTCTGCCTGACCGCGACCGTGATCGTCGTGATCGTCTCGATGTTCGAGGCCCTCTCCTTCTTGATGGCCTGAGCCTGCCGGTGAGTCCGCGGCAGGCCAGGCAGGTTGAATAGACTCGCGCGCCGATGGCACGACGCTCGCTGAAGCCACAGCTCAACCAGATCCGCGCCTGGGTGCGGCAGGGACGCACCGACGCCTGGATCGCCCACCAGCTCGAGATCTCCGCGTCGGAGCTGCGCGAGTTCCGCAAGCAGCACGACCTCACTGCCGACGGCGAGGACACCGGCGGCGAGATCGACCTCCGCGACGAGATCGAGGCCGAGGTCGAGGCGGCAACCGCCGAAGAGGCCGAGGAAGAGCCCGAGGAGGACGAGGGCGACGAGGAGGCCGATGAGAAAGCCGACGAGAAACCCGCCCGCAAACCGCGAGCCCGCAAAGCCGAGAGTGCCGGCGAGAGCGAGGCAGAGAGCGACGAGGAGGGCGCCGCCCGACCGCGCCGCCGGAGGCGCCGCGGCAGGCGGGGTGGGCGCGGGCGCCGCAAAGAGATCGAGGCGACCTTCGACCACGGCGAGCGCGACGGCTACGGCCTCTGGCTCGATGCCTCGGTCAAGGACAATCCGGTCTACGCCGAGCACTGGGCCGGAAAACGTGAGGTCACCGTCCGCATCGACGCCGACCAGATAGTCATCCGCCGCGCCGGCGAGGGCGTCCCGGACGGCGGCGACGGCGACTCAGACGAGTAGCTCGGGCGCCTTACTTACCCATAGGGACAGAAACGCGCCCGGCGTCAGCCGATGAGCTGACGCCCTCCGGCGAAGTCGGTCGCGCCGCGCAGGTATAGCCAGAAGGCAGCATCGGCCAGGGAGCGTGGGTCGGCCGCCAGTCCAGGTGCGGCGTCCATTGCCACCTGCAGACACCAGTCGGTGCCGCGCCCGTAGAGCTCAGCCAGTTCCACGGCCGAAAAGGTCGGCCCGATGCGGCGCCGCAGCTCGTCTTGGATCGCAGCCACTACGCGATCGGCCGAACGCCGCTCTTTGGGGTTCTCGATGGCACGCAGCGTGCGCATTCCCTCCTCCCACTGGAAGAGAGCGTTCTCAAGGGGGTAGACCATGCGGCGAGACTACCCCGCGGGCTGCTGCGGAATCTCGCGCGGCGGGGCGTTGGCGGGACCGCAGCCAGCGGGGTCCAGGCGGCCGCGAACGCGCCACACCGTGACCGGGCCGCTCCGCTCGATCGGTGCCACCGCTCGCTCGCCGCGCAGCCAGCGGGCCTCGGGTGAGGAGACGGGCTCGCCCGGCTCGATGAAGTTGAGGAAGGGGGCGGTGACGAGGTAATCGAGCTCGGCGGCGTTCACCGCGGCGCGGAACTCGGCGCAGGTTGGAATCGGGTTGAAGGCGCCGTGCGGACCCTTGACGCCCAGGTAGCGCACCCGGTTGGAGAGGTCGGTGCCGTAGAAGCCGTACGCGAGGAAGCCCGCCGTGGTGCCGGCGAGGCCGACGCGGGCGTCCTCGACGCCCCGCGCCCACCGGTAGGCGGAGTCGAGCCGCATGCCGGGGATCGCGGTCTCGGCACTTGCGTTGCGGTAGCGGTCCTCGAGGTAGTCGCGCTGGACCGGATAGCCGATCGCGGCGACGAGGACGGCCAGGGCCGCGAACCCGCCCACCGTCCAACCCCTCGACAGACCGCGACTGCGGGCGAAGAGCAGAGCGGCGGGGATCAGGACGAAGAGCAGCGCGATCGCCCACGCGAAGACACGGTCGGGGTCGCGAAGGACGGCGTCGGCGCGGTTGGTAATGACGAGAACCGCCAACAGGACGATTAGGGACAAGGCCCACCAGCCGCGGGTCCTGTCGGGGGGGAGGGGCGGGGCTTCGCTGGGTTTTTCGCCAGGGGCGCTCTCGGCCGTCCGAGGTTGTGGGTGGGGCGAAAAAGAGGACGCCGCTGTGCCCCGGTACCCCTCCCCCCCGCCACCCGCGGACGAAACGCTCCTCCCCAGTGCGAGTGGCAGCAGCGTCAAACCCGCCAGGAGAGCGGGGACTGCGTAGCGGAGGTTTATGCCGAAGCCCTCAGGAGCCCCCTCGGCTCCGGCGGCGCTGAGGGGGGTGAAGAGGTAGGCGAGCATGCCGAAGAGAGCCACGCCGCCCATCCAGCGGAGGACCGGCGTGCGGCCCCAGAGGAGGGCCGTGAGGCCGCCCGCGATGGCGGCGGCGAGGACGATGGGCCAGAGGACGCCGAATGCTTGATGGAGCTCGGGGGTGAAGTACCTGCTCCAGACGTCGGTGTCCGTCGCGTAATGGGCGATCGAGAAGTCGGGGCGTCCTTCCTGCAGCCGCTCCGGGTGTGGCAACGAGATCGGCCCGAGGCTCTCCAGCTGCGGCAGCGGGTTGCCGGTGACGATCAGGTTGCGCAGGTACCAGTAGCCGCCCCCCGCAACCGCCGCCGCAAACCACCATCCTGCTGCCGCCCAGCGTCGCCCGACCGGCGCCAAGAACACGACCGCCACCGTCAGCGCCGCCGCCATCGCCAGCGCCGTCGACTTGGTCCCCACCGCCATTCCGGTCGCCAGCCCCGCAGCGGCCAGCGGCCAGCCCGGCTCCAACGAATCCCCCTCGTCCCGCCGACTCGCCCAAGCGTTGACGAGGATCGCGATCGCCGCCAGCAGCAGCGCAGCCGCCATCACGTCGTTCTTCGCAGCCCCCGGCTCGCGGACGACCAGCGTGTGGCACTCGAGGAGGACAGCTGCCGCGATAACCGTGAGTGGAGCGCGCCCGTATGGCCTACCAATGCACCACGCAGCCAGGAAAGCGATCGCCAGCCAGCCGAAGTTGAGGAACAAGCTCAGCGTGTCGCGCTCCACGATGAGGATTCCAACCGCGTGCAGCAGCTCTGAGTTCTGCGGATAGAACCAATTCGTGAAGACCGTCTCGGTGTAGTGGACCCCCGTCACCGAGTGGCTGTGAGCCATTTCGACCGCGAAAGGCATGTGGTACCAGAGCGAATCGAAGTTGAAGATCCCTCGACCAAGCGCATCCGCCGTGGTGAGCCCCCAGTGCGAAAACACCAACGCCACAACCCCCACGGCGACAACAGTCAGCATTCCTCCCGCGGGTGGCGGGGAGAGGGGGTGCCGGGGCACAGCGGCGTCCTCTTTTTCGCCCCTATCGCCATCTCGGACGGCCGCCCCCTCCCCAGGCGAAAAACCCAGCGAAGCCCCGGCACCCCCTCTCCCCGACAGGACCCGCGGGCCGAAAGCCACCGCTGCCGCCAGCAGGAGCGATGCGGCGACGAGAGTCCCCGCATAGAAGAGGTTCACGACCCCCAGTAGCTCGCTCAGCCAGATCAGCAATGCGACGCCGAGGATTGCCTCGACGAGGTAAGCCGGAGCGCCCTCCCAGTCGGGCAAGAAACGGCGACGCAGGAGGACGGCGCTGAAGCCCAACGAGAGGGCCAGGACGCCCAGCAAGGCGACGCTGAGGATGTAGGAGCCGGCGCTAACCACCGGTCGCTCCGCTCGGCCGGATCAGCCGCCGAGCCCGTGGACGACGATCGGCGTCTCCCCTTCGGCGACCATGCCCTGGGCGCGCGCCCTGCGGCTGACCACGACCGGGTCCTCGGCCGTCTGGATACGCTTGTGGAGGCGCTTGTTCTCGCGCAGCTTCTCGTGGAATTCCGCTTTGGCGGCGGTGGTCGCCGTGTAGGTCTTGAACAGGTCGATCGCCGGGTTCAGGTACGAGTAGAGGACGGCGGCGAGAACGAGGGTGAGCGCGATCCGCCCGACCCTGTCCCAGCGGACGCGGCTGCCGTTGCGCCGCGCGCCGGGCTTGCGCCGCGCCGCGGGTCGTCGTTTCGCCCCCGACCGGGTCCGGCTTGCAGGCCTGGAACGGGTCGCCATACCGAGTGCTACGCGGCCAGGCTGCGAATTCCTTCAATGCACGTAAGCGTGCGGCTGGGGGCGTGCATGGCCAAGCAGATCAAGGACGCAGGGCGGCCGATGAAGGGAGCGCACAGTTAGTGCGTGACCGAAACGGCCGACCGAGGACGCCGATATGCGCAGTGCCATGCGCGTCAACCAGCCGTGCGCGCGAACGCTTGCAGGCCATTGAATTCAGCCGCTTTGCCCAACTCCTCCTCGATGCGCAGCAGGCGGTTGTACTTCGCCACGCGATCCGACCGCGACGGGGCACCGGTCTTGATCTGCCCGGCGCCGGTGGCGACGGCGAGGTCGGCGATCGTCGTGTCCTCGGTCTCGCCCGAGCGGTGCGAGATCACCGCCGTGTAGCCGGCCTCGCGGGCGACGCGAATCGCCTCCAGCGTCTCGCTCAACGTGCCGATCTGGTTGACCTTGACCAGGATCGAGTTGCCGACGCCGAGCTCGATCCCACGCCGCAGCCGCTCCGGGTTGGTGACGAAGAGGTCGTCGCCGACGAGCTGCACGCGCCCGCCGATCCGCTCGGTCAGCGCTTTCCAACCGTCCCAGTCCTCCTCGTCCATGCCGTCCTCGATCGAGACGATCGGGTAGCGCGAGCAGGCGTCCTCCCAGTAGGCGGCCATCTCCTGCGGCGAGAGGCTGCGGCCCTCGTGCTCGAGCACGTAGGCGCCGCCCTCGAAGATCTCGCTGGTCGCCGGGTCGAGGGCGATGAAGACGTCCTTGCCGGGCTCGTAGCCCGCGGCCTCGATGCCGGCCACGAGGGCCTCGAGGGCCGCCTCGTTGGAGGAGAGGTCGGGCGCGAAGCCGCCCTCGTCACCGACCGCGGTCGAGAGGTTCTGGCCGTGCAGCCAGCCCTTCAGCGCGTGGTAGACCTCGGTGCCGATCCGCAAGCCCTGCGCGAACGTC
>DATDBO010000103.1:0-6197 GCA_036524775.1 Solirubrobacterales bacterium | reverse complement strand
ATTCGTCGGCCGGGTCGAGGTACTGCAACAGCGGCAATCCGAACGCAGCCGTCTTGCCCGTCCCGGTCTGCGCCTGGCCGATCACGTCGTGGCCGGCGAGCAGCTCCGGGATCGCTTTCTCCTGGATCGGGCTGGGCTCCTCGTAGCCGAGCTCGTCCAGCGCCTGCTGGATCTCCGGCGCCAGCCCCAGCTCGTTGAAGGCGGTCACTTCGACGGGTCCAGTAGGAGCTTGCCGGTGGTGCGGCGGGCGATCAGGTCTTCGTGGGCGCGCGCCGCCTCGGAAAGCGGGTAGACCTCGCCGACGCTCACCTCGAGCTCGCCGGCGCCGACGGCGGAGAGCAGCTCGGAGATCATCGGGGCAGCCTCCTGCGGCCGCATCAGGAGGTGGACGAGCCAGAACCCGATCACCGCCTTGGAGCCGCGCAGCAACGCGGCGGTGTTGACGTCGCGCTGTTCGCGCGAGGCGTTGCCGAAGACGACCATGCGGCCGAGGGGGGCGAGGGCCCGCACCTCGGCGTCGAAGGCGTCGCCGCCGCTCATGTGGAGCACGGCGTCGACCCGGTTTCCGTCGTTGGCGGCGAGGAGCGCCTCCTTGAGGTCGTCGGCGCGGGAGTCGACCGTCGCGTCGGCGCCGAGCCGTTCGACCAGCGCCCGCTTCTCCTCGCTGGAGGCGAGGCCGATCACCCGCGCGCCCGCCTGCTTGCCGAGCTGCACGGAAAGCGAGCCGGTGCCCCCGGCCGCCGCCTCGACCACGAGCGTCTCGCCGGGCTCGATTCGGGCGCAGCGGCGCACCAGCGCCATCGCGGTGAGGCCCTGCAGCAGCAATGCCGCCGCCTGGTCGTCGCCGACCTCGTCGGGGACGGGAATCAGCATCGCCTCCGGCACGGCGACCTTCTGCGCATATCCCCCGCCGGCGAGGATCGCGGCCACGCGCTTCCCGTCGGGCGTCCGCCCGCTCACCTCCGCCCCCGGAATCAACGGCAGCTGCTGCTCAGCCAAGTAGTCGTTCCGAGTCGCGTGCGTATCGGCAAAGTTGATCCCCGACCGCGCAACCTCGACAAGCACCTCACCGTCGCCGGGCTCGGGGTCTGCTACATCGCGGTACTCGAGAACCTCCGGCCCACCGAACTCGTCGATCTGGATCGCTTTCAAGGCCGTCAACAATATGGCCTGGGAATGGGAGTCGGGGTCCGCCTTGTCGGCGCCTCCCCGCTTTTGCGCCGTCAAGGCGGACCCCGACTCCCTAATCTGCTGCCCCATGTCGCTCACGGTTGTCGGGTCGATCGCCTTCGACGCGGTCAAGACCCCCTTCGGGGAGCGCGACCGCATGCTCGGCGGCGCCGCCGTCCACTTCTCCCTCGCCGCCAGCTTCTTCACCGAGGTGCGCCCGGTCGGCCCGGTCGGCGACGACTTCGGCGAGGACGAGCTCGCCGTGCTCGAGGGGCGCGGCGTGCAGACCGGCGACGTCGAGCGCGTGCCCGGCGGCGAGTCCTTCTTCTGGCGGGGACGCTACGAGTACGACCTCAATGTCGCCCACACCGAGGAGACCCGGCTGGGCGTCTTCGGCGAGTTCGAGCCGAAGCTCTCAGCCGAGGCGAAGGCGGCCGACACGCTCTTCCTCGCCAACATCCAGCCCGACCTGCAGCGGCAGGTGCGCGCCCAGTGCGCCGCCGCCCGCTTCTCGGCCCTCGACTCGATGAACCTCTGGATCGAGACGGCGAGGGACTCGCTGCTGTCGGCGATCGCCGAGGTCGACTGCCTGATCGTCAACGACGCCGAGATCCGCCAGCTGACCGGCGAGGGCAACCTCGCCCGCGCCGCGCGCGCCGTGATGGAGCATGGTCCGCGCGCGGTCGTCGCCAAGCAGGGCGAGTACGGCGCCGCGCTCTTCACCGCGGAGAGCTTCTTCGCCCTGCCGGGCTTCCCGCTCGAGGACGTGCGCGACCCGACCGGGGCCGGCGACAGCTTCGCCGGCGGCTTCCTCGGCTACCTCGACGGCCATGAGGGGGAGCTCGACGAAGCGACCCTGCGGCGGGCGATGGGATACGGCACCGTGCTTGCCTCCTTCAACGTCGAGGAGTTCGGCACCGAGCGAGTCGCGCGGCTGAGCCGCGAGGAGATCGACGAGCGCTTCGCCACTCTGCACGAGATGACCCAGTTCGAGCCTTTGCCCGTCCGTTAACGGGCCGGAACGCGCAAGCTGCGAAAATGCCCGCCGCATGGGCGCCGACTCGCTGACCGTCACCGACAACCGCACCGGGAAGACCTACGAGCTGCCGATCGTCGACGGCACGGTCAGCGCGATGGATCTGCGCCAGATCAAGGTCGACGAGGGCGAATTCGGGATGCTCGCCTACGACCCGGCCTTCACCAACACGGCGTCATGCCGCTCGGCGATCACCTACATCGACGGCGAGGCGGGCGTGCTCGAACACCGCGGCTACTCGATCGAGCAGCTCTGCGAGCGCTCCAGCTTCCTCGAGGTCGCCTACCTCTTGATCTTCGGCGAGCTGCCGACCGGGCCGCAGCTCGACCGCTGGGTGTTCGACATTACCCACCACACCTTCGTCCACGAGGACCTCAAGGAGTTCTTCAAGGGCTTCCGCTACGACGCCCACCCGATGGGGATGCTGCTCGCCGGCGTCGGCGCGCTTTCCACGTTCTACCCCGACGCGAAGCACACCGAAGACCCCGAAGAGCGCTACATGGCGGCGGTGCGGCTGATCGCCAAGATGCCGACCCTGGCCGCCTTCTCCTACCGCCACAACCGCGGCCTGCCCTACGTCTACGCCGACAACGACCTCACATTTCCCGAGAACTTCCTCTCGATGATGTTCAAGAAGACCGAGGTCAAGTACGAGCCCGACGAGCGGCTGGCGCGGGCGCTCGATGTGCTCTTCATCCTCCACGCCGACCACGAACAGAACTGCTCCACCAACGCGGTGCGCGGCGTCGGCTCCTCCGACGTCGATCCCTACTCGGCGGTTGCCGCCGGGGTGGCGGCCCTCTACGGCCCGCTGCACGGGGGAGCAAACGAGGCGGTGCTGCGGATGCTGCGGCGGATCGGCTCGGTCGACAACATCCCCGGCTTCCTCGCGCGGGTCAAAGAGCGCGAAGAGAAACTGATGGGCTTCGGCCACCGCGTCTACAAGAACTACGACCCGCGGGCGAAGATCATCCAGCAGCACATGGAGCAGGTATTCGAAGCGACCGAGTACAACCCGGTGGTCGAGATCGCCCGCGAGCTGGAGAAGCGCGCCCTCGACGACGAGTACTTCACCTCGCGCAAGCTCTTCCCCAACGTCGACTACTACTCGGGGATCATCTACGAGTCGCTGGAGATCCCCACCGACATGTTCACCGTGATCTTCGCGATCCCCCGCACCGCGGGATGGGTCGCGCAGTGGATGGAGATGAAGGACGACTCCGAGCAGAAGATCGCCCGGCCGCGGCAGATCTACACCGGGCACCGCGAGCGCGAGTACGTCGCGATCGACGATCGCGAGGGGCCGGAGAAAATCGTCGGCCCGCCGGCGCGTAGGCCCAAACGCCCGCGGCGCGGTGCCTAGCTGGAAGCTCACGGTCCGCCACGGGTCCGACGTTTCGCACCAGAGCTTTGACGAGCTGGACGAAGCCATTTCAGTCATGCGGGAGCGGGCTTTGGCGATCCGTGCAAAGGGGCCGGCGAAGCCGGTTTCGGGGCTGCGGGACTTTGCGCCCGGCGACCAGGTCCAAGCGCGGTTGCAGCTGAGCGGGCGCGGTCTGCTGCGCAAGCCGGTCGCCGGGGTCGACGTGCGCGGGGACGGGACGTTCGTGCCGTTCCGCGGCGGAGTCGGGCGCGAAGAGCTCGACCCGACTGCCTACGACACGCCGTTCGATCTCGTCCGCGAGACTCTCGAGCGATGAGCGAAACCGAGATCCCCAGGGGCAGCTATGCGGCCGGGCGGCGGCTGAAGCTCCCGGCAGGCGCCGAAGCGCCCTACGCCGTCTTCGTCAACGGGGTCGAGCAGGGCGAGGGCGTCGACTACGACCTGCGCGCGGGGGAGATCGTCTTCCGCCGCGAGATCGTCAAGGAGAGGGTCGGCACCGGCCGCTGGCTGGCGATGTACCTCGGCCTCTTCGGCACCTACCGCAAGAACGAGACGATCGACCTGCAGTTCCAGCGCAACGGCAAGACCGAGCTGCTCTCCGACCTGCCGGTCAGTTGAACACGTAGAGCAGGGCGAAGGCGACTATCACCCAGGCGGCGCCGCCGGCGAGCATGCCCCTGTCGCGGGAGACCATCGCGGCGATTGAGCGATCGTCGGCGCGGTCGTAGATCAGGTAGAGGTAGCGGAAGATCATGTAGACCGCCGGTGGGATCGTCCACATCATCTCGTTGCCGACGATCGGCGAGTCGACGGCGTAGATCGAGTAGCTGATCACGGTCCCGGTGGTGACCAGGGCGACCATCTGGTCGAGGAAGGGCAGCGAGTAGTGCTCCAGCACCGGCCTGCTGCTGGTCCCTTCGTGCAGCTCGGAAACCGCCTCCTGGCGGCGCTTGGTGAAGCCGAGGAAGAGGGCGAGCATGCCGGTGCAGAGCAGCAGCCATTCCGAGGCGTGGGCATCGACCGCGCTGGCGCCTGCGGCGACCCGCAGGATGAAGAGGCCGGCCAGGGTCATCACGTCGACGATCACGACTTGTTTGAGGCCGAGGCTGTAGGCCATCTGGGCGACGCCGTAGCCGATCACCATCAGGCCGACCTCCCAGTTGACGGCGCCGAAGGCGAGGGCGACCGCCGCGATCGCCAGCAGCGGCGCGATCGTCATCGCCGCCCGCTCGGAGAGCTCGCCCGCGGCCAACGGCCGGAAGCGCTTCTTCGGGTGCTTGCGGTCGAGCTCGACGTCGATCAGGTCGTTGACGTAGTAGCCGGCGCTGGAGATCGCGCAGAAGGAGAGGAAGGCGAGGGTCGCCTCGAGCACCGCCTGCGGGTCGTTGAACTTGCCGGAGAAGAGCAGCCCGGCAAAGACGAAGAGGTTCTTGATCCACTCCTGCGGCCGTCCGGTCTTGATCGCCGCCCGCAGCGGCGAGCGCCGCGGCACGACGGGCTCAGCCGGCTCCCCGCCGGCCTCGGCCGGGATCGTCGGATGCTCGGAGGTGATCGTTTCCATGCTCGCGGCAGGGTACCGCCGCCGGTACCCGGGACGAGAATTCCCGGGTACCATACGGCGGTCTCGTCGACTAGGAGGAGGGTTTCAGTGAGAGTCAAAGTCGCGATCGCCGCACTGCTCGGAGTGCTCGCAATGGCCGGTGTGGCCGAGGCGCACAAGCTGCCCGTGGGAGAAGCGAAGCAATCCATCCGCCGGGCCACCGCAGGGGTGTGCCAAGAACTCGAAGGCTGCAAAAACTGGAGCGTCGGGCCCTGCCAGCGGAAATCGCTCCACCGCGTCGACTGTGTCTCGACGGTGAGCGACCAGGAAGGCACCGCCTGCTCCTGGGTGACGATCGCCCGGGTCCCCGCCAACTCCTATGAAATCCGGGTCCACCACAAGCGCATCTTCTGCTGAGCGAGAGACGCCTCAAGCACTGGGGCTGGGGGTACGAGGACCAGGCGCCCTCGCGATCTGAGCTGGAGCAAGCCGCCGCGGGAATCCGCGAGCGGCTCGGCTTCGGCGGAGAGGTCGAGGATCCCGTCCCGCTGGACCGAGTCGAGCTGCGAGCGCCGCGGTTGAAGGCGCCCGCGGCGCTCGGCGACCTCTTCACCGACGAGAGGCACGAGCGGGTTTCGCGCGCGCTCGGCAAGGCGTACCGGGACGTCGTGCGCGGCTTCCGCGGCGAGTTCGAGCACCCGCCCGACCTGGTTGCGTTGCCCAGGGACGAGTCCGAGATCGAGGCGGTGCTGAGCTGGGCCGAGGCCGAGGGCGCCGCCGTGATCCCCTTCGGCGGTGGGACCAGCGTCGTCGCCGGCGTCGAGGGGCGGCTCGGCGAGCGCCCCTTCGTCTCGCTCGACCTGCGGCGGCTGGACCGCGTGCTCGAGGTCGACGCCGCGTCGATGGCGGCGCGAATCCAGGCGGGCGCGACCGGCCCGGGCCTCGAGGAGCAGCTGCGCGAGCACGGCCTCACCCTGCGCCATTTCCCCCAGTCGTTCGAGTACTCGACCCTGGGCGGCTGGATCGCCACCCGGGCGGGCGGGCACTTCGCCACCCTCTACACCCAC
>DATDBO010000102.1:0-3909 GCA_036524775.1 Solirubrobacterales bacterium | reverse complement strand
AAGGACCTGCGCGCGGAGCTGCGCACCCTGCAGTCGCTGCCGGCGATGGCGATCTTCGCCGTCACCACCTTCGTAATCTTCCGCTTCGGGCTCGACCGCACCCAGCTCTCCGGCGACCTCGCCTCGGGCGTGCTCTGGGCGACGCTGCTGTTCGCCGCGGTGCTGGGCATCAACCGCCTCTTCGTCGCCGAGCGCGAGGAGGGCGGCTTCGACGCGATCCGCCTCGCGCCGATCGACCGCACCGCGCTCTTCGCCGCCAAGGCGGCGGCGCTGCTCGTCTACCTGCTGGCGCTGGAGCTGATCGTCGTCCCCGTCTTCGCCGTCTTCTTCCTCGACTCGGCCGCGGCGCTGCCGCCGCTGTTGCTGGTCCTCCTGCTCGCCGACCTCGGCCTCGCCGCGACCGGCACGACGATCTCCTCGATGGCGGTCAACTCGCGCGCCCGCGACCTGCTCGCGCCGCTCGTCCTGCTGCCGCTGGCGGTGCCGCTCTCGATCGCGGCGACGGGTGCGCTCGAGCCGCTGCTCGCCGTGGGCGGTCCCGGTTACGAGCGCTTCGGCACCTGGCTGGGGGTGCTCGGCCTATACGATTTGATCTTCCTCCTGGTCGGATACGCGGTGTTCGACTTCCTCCTGGAGGACTGAGGCGCCAACCACCTCCCCACCGCGCCACACGCATGTACGGCAAAGGCCTGAGACCCCTCTCGATCGCGACCGTCGCGGCGCTCGCCGCGGCGCTCTCGCTGGTCTTCTTCTACGCACCGCTCGACGCCGACCAGGGCTTCGTCCAGAAGATCTTCTACCTGCACGTGCCGTTGGCGATCGTCGCGCTGGTCGGCTTCGTGATCGGCGGCGTCTTCGCAGTCCTGCACCTGCGCAGCGGCGATTCTCGCTGGGACGCGTACTCCTACGTCTCGATCCACATGTCGGTGATCTTCGGCGTCGCCGTGCTCCTCACCGGCTCGATTTGGGCCAAGGCCTCCTGGGGACACTGGTGGGTTTGGGACGAGCCGACCCTGGTCAGCTTCCTGATCGTCTTCCTGATGTACGCGACCTACTACCCGTTCCGCTACGCGATCGAGGACCGCGAGCGCCAGGCCCGCTACGCCTCGGTCTTCGCGATCACGGCCGGCGCCTTCGTGCCGCTCAACTTCATGGCGGTGCGGATGGCCGAGAGCCTCGTCCACCCGCGAACCTTCGCCACCGCCAACGGCGGCCTGCCGGGAGAGATGATGTTCACCTTCCTGGTCAGCCTGGCGGCAATCGGGCTGCTCTGGGTGACCCTGGTCAAGCTCGAGCTGACTGCGAAGAGCGCCTCGGGCCAGCTGAAGCGACTGCGCCGCGCGCTCGACGCGCCCTCGCCGGGTGGGGGGCCTTCGCGCGTCGCCCCGGAGGTGAGCTGATGCTGCTCGCCCAGCTCCTGCCGATCGCCGCCCCGGCGCTGCCGCTCGACGAGGCGGGCAAGTACGTCGCCGGGGCCTACGTCGTCTTCCTCGTCCTGATCGTCGTCTACGTGGCGATCATGGCCGCCAAACTGCAGCGGATCGAGTCCGAGCTGAGGGAGCTCGCCGGCTTCGTCGAGCACCGCGCCAACGGCGACGGCCAGGCTGCCGCCAAGCGTGAGGAGGTGTCGGCCGATGTCTGAGCTGCTCGCCCTCGGCGTCTCGCACAAGACGGCGCCGCTCGACCTGCGCGAGCGCCTCTCGCTGACCGAGGGGCGCGCGGTCGGCGCCCTGCACGAGCTGACCGCGGTCGACGGCATCCACGAGGCGGCGGCCATATCGACCTGCAACCGCACCGAGCTCTACCTGATCGTCTCCGACCCGGTCGAAGCCGAGTCGAGCGCGCTCGGCGTGCTCACCCGGCAGGCGGAGATCCGCCCGACCGAGCTGCTCGGCCACCTCTACTCGCTGCGCGCCGGCGAAGCCGCCCGCCACCTCTTCCAGGTCACGGCGGGGCTCGACTCGATGATCGTCGGTGAGGCCGAGATCCAGGGCCAGGTCAAACGCGCCTACGAGCTGGCCCTGGTCGAGGGTGCCACCGGCCCGATCCTCAACCGCCTCTTCCGGGGTGCCCTCGCCGCCGGGGGACGGGTGCGCGAGGAGACGGCGATCGGCGAGAAGAACGTCTCGATCCCCTCGGTCGCCGTCGACCTGGCGCGGCGCACGCTCGGCGACCTCGCCGAGAAGCGGGTGCTCGTGGTCGGCGCCGGCGAGACCGCCGAGCTGGTCGCGAGGGCCCTGGTCGCCCGCGGCGCCACCAGCGTGTTCGTCGCCAACCGCCACTACGACCGGGCAATCGGCCTGGCCGAGCGCTTCGGCGGCGAGGCCGCTCGCTGGGAGCAGCTGCCGGAGCAACTGCAGGCGGCCGACATCGTCGTCTCGGCGACCAATTCGCCGCACCACATCGTCGAGCGCGACGGCCTGGAGCAGGTGATGGAGACACGCGCCGGGCGGCCGCTGCTCCTGGTCGACATCGCCGTGCCGCGCGACGTCGAGCCCGAGTGCCGCGAGGTCGCCGGGGTCAGCCTGCACGACATCGACGACGTGCAGCAGATCGTCGAGCGCAACGCCGGCGACCGCGAGGGCGAGGCGCGCTGGGCCGAGCCGATCCTCGCCGCCGAGCTGGACCGCTTCGAGCGCTGGCTCGCCTCGCTCGAGGTCGTGCCGACGATCGTCTCGCTGCGCGAGCGCGCCGACGAGGTGGTCGAGCGGGTGCTGGCCGAGAACGAGGGTCGCTGGGAGGGGCTCGGCGAGGTCGACCGCGAGCGGCTGGCCGCGATGGCCAGGGCGATCGTCTCGCGCCTGCTGCACGAGCCGACGCTGCGGATGAAGCGCTCGGCGGGCAGCGACGAGGCTTATCTGTACGTGAGCGCGTTGCGCGAGCTGTTTGGGCTCGACGTGGGGACTGAGCCGGAGGAAACGGGCGCCGACGTTACGGATATCTCGGAGCATCGGGCGGGTCCGGGCAGGGGTTCCACTTAACTTTTTTTGAAGACAGTTGCCGGCTGTCCGCCATCGTCGCCGCAAAAAAAGTACAAGACGTTCCACCCTTACCCGGACCCGCCTGATGATTCGGATCGCTACTCGTAACAGTGCACTTGCCAAGGCCCAAGCGGGTCAGGTCGCCGCGTTGTTGGGGGAAGCTGAGTTGGTGGAGGTTTCGTCCGACGGCGAGATGGGTGACAAGGGGCGTTTCGTGCGAGGTGTGGAGCTGGCGCTGCTCGAGGGCAAAGCGGAGATCGGGGTGCACTCCGCCAAGGACGTGCCCGCGGAGATGCCGGAGGGGCTGGCCATCGCCGCGGTGCCGATGCGCGAGGACCCGGCCGATGTCTGGATCGACGGCCGGGGGACTCGACGAGGTGCCCGAGGGTGCGCGGGTGGGGACCGCCAGTCTGCGGCGCCGAGCGCAGCTGCTTGCGGCACGGCCGGACCTACAGGTGAGCGAACTGCACGGCAACGTCGATACCCGCTTGCGCAAGCTCGCCGAGGGAGACTTCGACGCGATCGTCCTTGCGGCGGCTGGCCTGCGGCGGCTGGGGCGGGAGGACGAGGCGGCGTTTTCGATCCCGGACGAGGCGATGACCCCGGCCGCGGGCCAGGGGGCGCTGGTGCTGCAGGCGCGCACCGACGATGCCGAGGCGATCGAGGTCGCGGCGGCGATCGGCGACGAGGTTGCGCTGCGCGAGCTGACCGCCGAGCGTGCCGTCGTCGCCCTGCTCGACGCGACCTGCGCGACCCCGATCGGCGTCCACGCCGAGGTCGAGAGCGAGAGGGTCGAGATCGACGCCTTCGTCGGCCTCCCCGACGGCAGCGAGTGGATCCGCGACCGCGTCGAGGGCGACGCGAGCGAGCCGGCTGCCGCCGGCGCCCTCCTCGCCGAGCGCCTGCTCAGCGCCGGCGCCCGCGACCT
>DATDBO010000101.1:0-3804 GCA_036524775.1 Solirubrobacterales bacterium | reverse complement strand
CAATTGGCAGCGACCCAGGCGACTCGCTCAGACCTCGCGGCCGACGCCTGAGCGCAGCCGCGATCAAAAAGCTCCGGGGGTGGGATTCGAACCCACATTGGGCGCCTTAACAGGGCGTTGCCTTACCAGTCGGCCACCCCGGATTAACACGTCGTGCTAATCCGAAGTGCAACTTCGGACAGCGATCGACTTCGAGAACTTTACCGGCAGCTCCGTCACTCCTGCCTCCACCTCGGCATGGCAGTTGGCGCAGAGGAGCACGCATTTCGAAGCCTCCTCGCGAAGCTTGGCGATGGAGCGAGTGATCCCGCGAACCCCCAACCCGAAGGACTTGCTGCCTGGATCGAGATGATGAAACTGAAGCGCCCCAGCGTGGCGCCTGTAGCCACATAGCGAGCATTTGCCACCGGCCTCGGAGACGAGGATCTCCTTGACTTTCCGGCGCCTTCTGGAGACCGCTTCCGATCGACATCGGGTGCACCGGAGGCGAGACTCCGATGCGACCCTGACATGCGTTGCCAAGCCATGCCTTCGACAGTTCAGCTGCGTCTCTGTCTCGCCATTGCGGCGCATCGTCGCCAGAGTGGCGCGCCGCCGCGCGCCCTCGGTCTGCAGTCCGTGGCGCTTGAGCCAGTTGCGCACTGTCGTATCTCCGATGCCCAGCCGACGTGCGATTCCTTCGACCGTCAGGCCCTCTTCGACCAGAGGCTCAAGTTCGGCGCGTGAGACTCCGCCTTTAGGTGTGTGCCGGACACCATGCGCCCGAAGGCCGTACTTGTGAAGCCAATAGCTTACGGTCGAAGGATGTTTGCCCGCCAACTCGCCGATTGCCTCCAGCGCCATTCCCTTCGCCAGGCATTCTTCGAGAAACCCCTTATCCATGGAGACATTCTCTCAGGAGACTCAGACAGAAAACTACGAACAGACGTTCGCTTCATTACCCGCCGACGCGCTCGGCGTGGGCTATGCGCTCTACCAGGGCGGCGCGTTCGCGGCTTAGGGCGGCGCGGCGCTCGTAGTCGTCGGCTTCGCCGGCGGCGGCGATCTGGGTCTCCAGGCGGCGCTGCTCGAGGAGGAGGTAGTTGAGCTCCATCGCCTCGGTCGAGGCGGGCTCGTCGTGGGCGAGGATGACGAGCTCGGCGATCAGGCCCGAGAGCTCCTCGTCGTCACGGGGAAGGTTCGAGGCGGGGTCCTCGGGGCGCTCGCGCAGCCAACCCGCGACCCGCACCCCCGTCGCAGAGAGGTGCTCGTCGGTGAGCTTGGCCAGGTACTCCTTGCCGTCGCCGGGCAGGGCGATGCACATCGCCAGCAGGGCCCGCTCGCGCCGTTCGCGCGAGGTCAGCGCGGCGGCGGCGCTGCGCTGCGGCGCCCCTCCGGACGGCGCCGGGACCCGCCCGCCGGCAGCACCGGCGGATGCGGCAGGCCCTGCTCCGCCGCTGGTCGGCTGCGCCGCAACGATGCGGCTCCTCACCGTCGCCGGGTCGAGGTCGAGCGTCTCCACGACGCGCCGTTCGAGCTCTTCGCGGCTCGCCACCTGGCTATCTCCCATCCCCGAGAGGATCGGCGCCACCTCCTCCAGCGCCCGGTCGCGCTCGGCCGGTGAGGAGACGTCAGTGCGGTCCAGCACCAGGCCGACCTGGAAGGCGGGCAGGTCGACCGCGCCGTCGACCAGGGCCCGGAAGCGCTCCGCCCCTCCCTCGGCCGCCATCATCTCCGCCGGGTCCTCTCCGGCAGGCATCGCCGCCACCCGCAACCGCATCTTGCGACCGGCGGCAACCCGTTGCGCGCGCAGCATCGCCTCCTGGCCGGCCGAGTCGGCGTCGAGTGCCAGCACCACCTCGTCGACCATCCCCGAGAGCGCCGCCACCTGCTCCTCGGTGATCGCCGTGCCCATCACCCCCACCGCCTCGCCGATCCCGCCTTGGTGCAGCGCCAGCACGTCGGTGTAGCCCTCGACCACCACGACGCGGCCGCTCTTCGCGATCGCCTCCTTGGCCAGGTCGATCCCGTACAGCAGCCGACTCTTGTGGAAGAAGTCGGTCTCGGCCGTGTTGACGTACTTCGCCCCCTGGTCGGAGCGCATCGCCCGACCGCCGAAGCCGAGCGTGCGTCCCCGCCGGTCCCGGATCGGGAACATGATCCGCTCGCGGAAGCGGTCGTACTCGCCGCCGCTCCGCCCCTTCTGCGCCAGTCCGACCGCGCGCAGCTCGGCGACCTCGAAGCCGGCTCGCCGGCCGCGCAGCAGCACCGTGTCCCAGGCGCTCGGCGCGTAGCCGACGCCGAAGGCGCGCAGGATCTCCTCGCCCAGCCCGCGCTCGGCCAGGTAGGCACGCGCCTTGCCCGCCTCCTCCGAGTCCCAGAGGTAGCTCGCGTAGAAGCCTCCCGTGCGGTCGAGCAGCTCGCCGAGGCGCCGCCGCTGCTGCCGCCGCGCCTCCGCCCGGGGGTCCTCCTTCTCGCGCTGCAGCTCGACCCCGTAGCGGTCGGCGAGCAGCTCGACCGCCTCGGCGAAGCCGAGCCCCTCCTTCTCCTCGACGAACTTGATCGTGTCGCCGCCCACCCCGCACCCGAAGCAGTGGTAGAGCTTCTCCTGCGCGTCGACCGAGAACGACGGCGTGCGCTCCTCGTGGAACGGGCAGAGGCCGACCCAGCGCGCCCCTTGACGGCGCAGGTCGGTGTGGGCCGAGACGACCTCGACGATGTCGGCCGCCTGCTTGACCCGCTCGAGGCTCTCCTCGGAGATCAACGCCATCAGAACCGCGCCGCCTCGGGGATCGTCAGCTCGCTGTAGCGGGCGATGCAGAAGCGGTCGGTCATCCCGGCCAGGTAGTCGGCGACCCGCTGGCACTCGCTCTCCCCCGCCTCCGCCAAAGGCACCTCCTCGGGGTGCTCCATGTAGTGGGCGAAGAGGCCGCGGATCGCCCGCGTCGCCCGCTCGTGCTCGCGCCGCGCCGCCTCTCCCAGGTAGACGCGCTCGAACATGAACTTGCGCAGGCGCAGCATCGCGCCGCCGACCTCCTTGCTCTGCACGATGTCGCCGGTGCCGGCGGAGTGCTCGACGATGTCGCGCACGAGCGTGTCGATCCGCGCCGAGCCGGTCGGCCCGAGCAGCGCGATCTCTGCCGCCGGCAGGTCGTCCGGGCTGAGGATGCCGGCGCGCAGGGCGTCGTCGATGTCGTGGTTGATGTAGGCGACGCGGTCGACCAGCTTGACGATCCGCCCCTCGAGCGTCGCGGGCCGGTCCGAGCCGGTGTGGTTGAGGATGCCGTCGCGCACCTGCTCGGTCAGGTTCAGGCCGTGGCCGTCGCGCTCGAGCACGTCGACCACCCGCAGCGAGTGGACGTTGTGCCTGAAGCCGCTGCCGCAGCGCTCGCGCAGGGCCGCGTCGAGCGCGTCCTCGCCGGTGTGGCCGAAGGGCGGGTGGCCGAGGTCGTGACCGAGCCCGATCGCCTCGGTCAGGTCCTCGTTCAAGCCGAGGGCGCGGGCAACCGTGCGGGCGATCCCGCAGGCCTCGAGCGTGTGGGTGAGGCGGGTGCGGTAGTGGTCGCCTTCCGGCGCGATGAAGACTTGCGTCTTGTGCTTGAGGCGACGGAAGGCCTTCGAGTGGACGATCCGGTCGCGATCGCGCTGGAACGGCGTGCGCAGCGGGCTGTCGGCCTCCTCCACTTGGCGCCTGGCGGGGTACGAGGGCGTCGCCTCCGACGCCAGGAACTCCTCCTCCCAAGCGGCGACGCGATCCTCGAAGGCGACAGTTGCGGGCACCGTTCGATCATAAGGAGACGGGGAGGGACTTGGCGGAGCCTCCAA
>DATDBO010000100.1:0-19619 GCA_036524775.1 Solirubrobacterales bacterium | reverse complement strand
CACTTCCCGGTTCTGCTCGCCTCCGCCGACCACCACTTCCGCTGGGCGCGGGAGCAGGCGAAGCGCGATCCCGAGCGCTGGAGCGCGGCGCTGCTGGAGGATTGAGGCCGTGGCGGAGTGGCCGAACGGGGCCCGCGGCGCGCTCTGCCTCAGCTTCGACAACCTCGGCGTCGACGAGGAATCGAGCGCGGCGCAGGCGCTGCCGGACCTGCTGAAGCGGCTTGGCGAGCACGACCTGCCGGCGACCTTCTTCGCCGAGGGCGTCAACGCAGAGCTCGACCCCCGGGCGCTGCGGGAGATCGCCGCGGCCGGCCACGAGGTCGGCTACCACGCCTGGCGACACGAGACCTGGGGCGAGCTGACGGCGGCGGAGCAGGCGGAGAACCTCGCCCGCGGGATCGACGCCTTCGAGGCGCTGGGCCTGAGCGTCGCCGGGCTGCGTCCGCCGGGCGGCCAATTCGGTTCAGGGGGCCTCGACGTTCTGCGCGCAGCAGGCCTGCGCTACTGCTCTCCCGCCGGGGAGGGTGCGGGAGTCGAGACCGACATGGCCCTGCTCCCCTTCCAGTGGCGCCACGTCGACGCTACCTGCCTCCTCCCGTCGCTGGCACCGGTGCGCGAACAGATGACCGGCTCGCCGGACCCGCTCGAGCCCGATGCCTTCCTCGCCTACCTGGAGGCAGAGATCGAACGCCTCGAAGGGGAGGGCGGCTTCCTCTCGATCGTCCTCCACCTCCCGCTGCTCGAGTGGCTCGGCGGGGAAGGGGTCGGCGCGCTGCTCGCCCGCCTCGCCGAAGCCGCCGACAGCGGCGACCTCTGGCTCGCCGGCTGCGCCGAGGCCGCCGAGCATGTCCTCTCGCGGCCGAGCGAGTTCGGCGGGGGGACGAGACTCGATACGACCAGCTGGGCAGCCTAGGCGCCGCCGCAGCCGGTCGCCCCCCGGGTCAGCGGCGAGGCAGGGTGCGGAATTTCCGCTTCGCCGGGGTTTTGTCGCGGTTGCCGGCGGCGTCGACCGCGCGCACCTGGAAGACGTGTTTGCCCGGTTTGAGGCGTTTGTATTTCTTCGGCGAGCGGCAGGGCTTGAATTTCTTCTTGTCGAGCTTGCACTCGAACGTCGAACCGGCCTCACTGGAGACGAACCTGAACTTGGCGGTGCGGCCTTTGATTTTCTTTTTGAGGATCGTCGTCTGGGGCGCGGTTTTGTCTTTGTCTTTGCCTTTGGCTTTCCCTTTGTCTTTGTCTTTCGTGTCGCCTGACCCGCAGTTGCCCAGAAACGCGCAACCCCCATCTTCTATAACGCTGGGATCGGCGGTAGCCGCTTTGATCGCCAGCTCCGAGGTCGCGCCTTCGGGGCTCGTCTGCGTAGCCGCGACGAGCGTCCCGGTCGGGATCGTCGGATAGGTGGCTTTCCATTTGCCGCCGGCGTCGGCAGTCGTTTCGGCGAGGGTGGATTCGATCTCGCCCGGGATGGCTTCGGCCTTGCGGAAGACGCGGATCGTCGCGAAGGCCTCCACGCCGCTCCCGCTCGCGCTCGACTGCTGCAAGGTCGCGAAGGTGGGCGGCAGGATGCCTTCGTTGGCGTTGTCGACCAGGTCGATGAAGAGGCCTGCGTTTTCGTCGCCCTTGTTGCGGCCGACGCTGTTTTGGCTGTCCTCGTCTTCGCTCGCGGATAGGTCGACTATTTCGATCGCGTCGCCGCCGCTTTCGCGGATCGTGTTTTCTTCCGCCGCCGAGCTGCCGCCGATCAGGTTGTCGGTCGAGGACAGGATCGGGAAGCCGGTTGGGTCCTGGATCCGAACGCCCGCCGCGCCGGAGTCGAAGATCGCGTTGTGGAGCACCAGGTTGAAATCGTTTTCGATCAGGATCCCGTTGGCGGTGGATTCGCCGATCACGTTGTCTTCGATCAGGTTGCCCGCGCCAGACGGGTCGCCCCGGGTGTAGATCCCGCGTTCGGCCCCCTCGATGTAACTCCCCAGGATTTCGGCGTTGCCGAATACCGATTCGACCCCGGTGCCACCTGCCATCTCGAAGACGTTGTCGCTCACAATCGCCGGATCGTCGCCGCCGGATCCCAGGTTTAGGCAGTAGACGAAGACGCCCAGCCCGGGGGGCGTGACCTCGCCGCCCGTAGGCGCCGAGCCGAAGACGTTGCCAAGGGCCGCAAATTCCTCGCCGTCCTGGTGGTAGATGCCGGTTCCACCGCCAGCGAAGAAGTTCGCGTCGCCGTTTTCTTCACCACCGATCGTGACATTTTCGGCTTCGTTGGAGAGAACGCCGTAGGTCGCATTGGCGAGGACCGCGGACCCTGCGGCGGTAAGGCCGATGTAGTTGCCGTGGACCGTCGTCGGGCCGGTCGCGGGCTCCTCGTTGCCGCCATTGCCGTGCAGGTCGATACCGGCGAAGGTCGCGCCGGAGATCACGTTGCAGGCGCCGTCGCAAGGGGCGGCCGCGCCGGTGATCGTCGCGCCGACCTCGTTGCCGGTCGCTTCGAAGGCGGAGGTGTCGGTGATCTCGATGTCCTTGCCGTTGGCGGCCTGCGTCGAGCCATCCGGTTTGACGCCGAAGTAGTTGCCGAGCACGTCGGTGTTGTCCGCCCCTTCGATGTCGAGGCCCTCGGCGGCGCTGTTGGCGAAGACGTTGCGCTGCGAAGCTTCGGTGCCGCCGATCGTCGCCCCGTTGGAATCGGGGTCGAGCCAGATGCCGGTGTTGGCGCCGGTCCCGTTGCCCCCTTCCAGCTTCACGCCCAGCCAGTTGTTCCGGGCGACGAAGCTCTGCGAGCTGTTGACCACCCTGATCCCCGTCGTCGCCCCGGTCACCGCCAGGCCTTCGATCGCGACCCCGTCGGCGTTTTCGATACTGAGCACCGAGCTCAGGGCCGGCCCGTCCACACCCGCACATGGCCCCGGCTGCCCCAACTGCGTGCACGATCCGCCTTTGATGCTGACCGGATCCACGATCGGGGGCAGCAGGCCGACGGTGAGCGTGATCGTGTCGGCGAGCTGGCCGTTGAATTCGGCCGCGAATTTGATCGTGTCCGTGGTTCCGACGGAGTTGTTCGACTCCTGAATCGCTGCCCGTAGGGTGCATTTGAGCCCGGCGCTGAGGCAGATGCCGTTGAGGCCTCCCGCATCCGGTTCGTCGAGCGGGCTGTCGACCGTGTATTCGGCGGAGAGCGCCGCGGCGGGGACGGCGAGCAGGCAACCGATGACGATCAGGACTGAGGCTAGGACTTTCAAGCGACCCTCCGGAAGAGCGATGGCGGACGGCGGCGAGCCTACCTCAGCCCCTGGATGGCAGCCCTGGCCCGGAGCGCTGCCACTCGACCTGGCCCTCGCCCTCGCTCTTCGAGCGGCCCTCGACGTCGTCCCACTCGTGCAGCATGCGCTTCAGGCGGGTGACGGCCTCGGGGGGATGGGCGGCGACCGTGGCGGCCAGCTCGAGCGCCGCTTCCTCGGTGCTCGCCGCCGGGGCGACCCTGTTGACGAGGCCGAGGCGCAGCGCCTCGTCGGCGCCGACCGTGCGTGAGGTGAAGAGCAGGTACTTGGCGGCGGCGAGGCCGCAGAGGGTGACGAGGCGCGCCGGGCCGACCGGCACGCCCAGCGCCGCGCCCGGGAAGCGCATGCGCAGGTTGGCGCCGCCGACGCGCATGTCGCAGGCGACGGCGATCTCGGCGCCGCCGCCGACGACGTCGCCGTGGCAGGCGGCCACGGTCGGCTTGGGGAAGGCGACGATCGCGTCGTAGAGGTCGGCGAAGAGCTGCATGCGACGGACCTTGCCCTCCTCGTCGAGGCGCTCCTTCACGTCGGCGCCGGCCGAGAGGCCCATCTGGTCAGAGGAGGAGACGACGAGGACGCGGACCGCGTCGTCCTCGCCCGCCGCTGCCAGGTGGGCGAGCAGCTCCTCCAGCATGCGCGTGTCGATCGCGTTGCGCGCCTCGGGGCGCTCGAGCCGCAGCAATGCGACGCCGTTCTCGTCGACCTCGTAGGCGGTGCGGGCGTTGCCGTCACTCGTCATCGGCGGCGGAGCCTAGTTCCTCGACCAGGCGCTCGGCCTCCTCGGCGGCGCGGCCGATCAGCGCCGCAACCTCTGCTCGCGGCTCGCGGAAGCGGCCGAGCACGTAGGCGGAGACGATCTCGGGATCGGTCGAGTCGGGCCGGCCGACGCCGGCCCTGATCCGCCAGAACTCGGGGCTGCCGAGGCCACGCTCGAGGCTCTTCAGCCCGTTGTGGCCGGCCAGGCCGCCGCCCAGCCGCGCCTGCACCTCGCCGAAAGGCAGGTCGATCTCGTCGTGCAGGACGACGACCCGGTCGAGCGGCGCCTTCAGCGAGCCGCGCGCCGGCCCGACCGAGTCGCCGGAGGCGTTCATGTAGGTCTGCGGCAGCAGGATCGCGACGCGCGGACCGCCCGGCCGCGTGCGCCCTTCGGCGATCAGGCCGGCGAACTTCTTCCTGGCGCGCGGCAGGTCCCAGCGGCGCGAAAGCTCTGCCGCGACCTCGAAGCCGAGGTTGTGGCGGCTGCCGGCGTGCTCGTTGCCGGGGTTGCCGAGGCCGACGATCAGGATCCGGTCGCCCGAATCGCCCTCTCCCCCGCCCCTTGCCCGGCGGCGGAAGATCGACATCGCGGACTACTCCTCGCCGGAGTCGCCCGAGTCGCCGCCCTCGGCGTCCTCGCCGCCCTCCTCGGCGGCGGGCGCCTCGCCCTCCTCGCCGACCAGCTCGGCCTCCTCCTCGACGGCGGGCTCGGGCTCTTCCTCGACGCGCGGTGGCGAGAGGGTGGCGATGGTGACCTCGTCGAGGTCGTCGGCGACGAACTTGACGCCCTCGGGCGCGGCGATGGTCGAGAGCGAGACGGTGTCGTTGATCTGCATCTCGGAGACATCGGCGACGAGGCGCTCGGGGATCTCGGTCGGCAGCGCTTCGACGGTGATCTCGCGGGTGACGTGCTCGAGCACGCCGCCCTCTTTGACGCCGGGCGCGACCTCGGCTCCCTCCAGCTCGATCGTCACGTCGGCCTGGATCGCCTCGTCGAGCTTCACTTCCTGCAGGTCGATGTGCTCCAGGTCGCCGCGCAGCGGGTGGTGCTGCTGCTCCTTGACGACGACCGGCACCGCTTTCGAGCCCTCGAGCTCGAGGTCGAAGAGCGCCTGGCCGCCGGCGAGGACGGCGCGCACCTCGCGTTCGGCGACCTGGAAGGTCCGCGCCTCCTCGCCGCCGCTGTAGACGACGCCCGGCACGAGGCCCTGGCGGCGCAGGCGGCGCGAGCCGCGCGAGCCGAAATCGGCGCGGGCGGCGGCCTTGAGCTTTTCGCGGGTGCGAGCCATTCGGACGGGAGAGGGTACAACTTCAGCCATGGCAGACGAATCGAAGATCCCCAAGGGACGGATCCGCCGCTCGGCGAAGCTGGGCTCGATCGTCGGCGTGCAGGGCGCCCGCTACGCGGGCACCAAGGCGGCCAACGTCGCCCGCTCGGAGGACGACAGCAAGGAGAAGCTCGAGCAGCGCCACCTGGAGACGGCGATGAAGATGGTCGGCGCGCTCGGCCAGATGAAGGGCGCGGCGATGAAGCTGGGCCAGTTCGCCTCCTTCATCGACACCGAGTTCATCCCCGAGGAGTACCGCGAGATCTACCAGGAGCAGCTCAGCAAGCTGCGCACCTCGGCGCCGCCGATGCCCTGGGAGAAAGTCGAGAAGGTGCTGCTGGAGGAGTACGAAGGCGAACCCGTCTCCGAGCTCTTCGCCGAGTTCGAGCAGGAGGCCTTCGCCGCCGCCTCGATCGGCCAGGTCCACCGCGCCGAGCTGATCGACGGCCGCCGGGTGGCGGTCAAGATCCAGTACCCGGGCATCGCCGAGGCGCTCGATGCCGACCTGCGCAACGCCGGCACGATCGTCCGCCTCGCCCGCGCCCTCGCCCCCGGGCTCGACGCGAAGGCGATCGCGCACGAGATCCGCGAGCGCGTGATGGAGGAGCTCGACTACGAGTACGAGGCCCAGAACCAGCGCTCCTTCGCGCGCGCCTACCGCGACCATCCCTTCGTCTACGTGCCGGAAGTGATCACCCGCCTCTCCCGTCGCCGCGTCCTCGTCACCGAGTTCGTCGAGGGGGTCGACTTCGAGGCGGTCAAGGAGCTGCCGCACGAGGAGCGCAGCCGCTTCGGCGAGATCGTCTTCCGCGGCAACCTCGGCTCGATGTTCAACCTGCAGCACTTCAACGCCGACCCCCACCCCGGCAACTACCTGCTGATGGCGGACGGCCGCGTCGCCTTCCTCGACTTCGGCATGACCAAGAAGCTCGACCGCGAGCAGATCGTGCTCGAGCAGCGCGTCTTCGACGCCGCTTCGCGCGACGATCCGGAGGGCTTTCGCCAAGCCCTGCACGACCTCGGCTTCATCAAGAACCCCTCGAAGCTCGACGCCGAGCGGCTGATGGAGCACATGGGCGCGGTCGGCGGCTGGTACATCGAGGACCGCGAGATCGAAATCACGCCGCGGCGGGTGATGAGGATCATCGAGTCGACCAACGACCCCCGCTCGGAGTACTACGACCTGATGCGGCGCGAGTCGATCCCCGCCGACGAGCTGATGGGGCGGCGGATGGAAATCGGCGTCGTCGCCGTGCTCGGCCAGCTCGGCGCGAAGCGCAACTGGCACCGGATCATGCGCGAGTGGGTCTACGCAGATCCGCCTGCAACCGAGCTCGGCGAGCAGGAGTGGGAGTACTTCGAGGGAAGAGGCGTGGAGAGATTCCCCGGATTGGCGAGCACCGCCTGATAGGAGAGACGCGATGAGCAGGATGCGGCGCGGTTGGGCACTGACGAAGAAGAGCTGGGGGCTGTTGAGGGAGAACCGCGAGCTGATCCGCTTCCCGCTTTACGGCGCGGCGGCGACGATCGTCTGCGCGGCGATCGTGGTCGGTCCCGGCGTCTACCTGATCGACGACGGCCAGGTCGCCTTGGGCGGGCCGCTGGCGGTGATCGGCTTCTACCTGCTGGCAGTGATCGGCACCTTCTTCAGCGTCGGCCTCGCCGCGACCGCCGACATGATCTTCCAAGGCCGCCAGGCGACGGTGGGCGACGGCATCGCCGTGGCCCGCAGCCGCTTCTCGCAGATCTGCGGCTGGGCGGCGGTCTCGACCGTGGTCGGGCTGGTCCTCAGCGCGTTGGAGAACCAGACCGGGGTCCTGGGCAGCATCTTCGGTCGCCTGCTCGCGGTCGGCTGGTCGCTGATCACCTTCCTCGCGGCGCCGGTGATCGCGCTCGAGGGGACCGGCCCCTTCGAGACCCTGAAGCGCTCCGGGAGCCTGTTCAAATCGCGCTGGGGCCAGCAGGTGACCGGCAACATCGCGATCGGCGGCGCCGTCTTCCTCTTCGGGATCCTGCCGAGCATGCTGCTGGTCGCCGCCGGCGTCGTGATCTGGGCCTCGGCCGGCTTCGTCGGCGCGCTGCTCGTCGTCCTCGGCGTGATCGGCTTCGCGATCTCGGTCTTGATCAGCAGCGCCCTCAGCGGCATCTTCGGCGTCGCCCTCTACCGCTACGCGCTCGACAACGAAGCGGTCGGCGGCTTCACGGCCGAGGAGCTCGAGTCCGCGGTGAAGCCGAGGGGCGGCCGCAACGCGCCGCCGACGGCGACGCCGGGCACCGTCTGAGCCTTTGCCCCAGCTCGAAGTCCGCAACCTGAGCAAGCGCTTCGGCAGGACCGTCGCCGTCGACGACCTCTCCTTCGCGGTCGAGCCGGGGCGGGTGACCGGGTTCCTCGGCCCCAACGGCGCGGGGAAGACGACGACGATGCGGGCCCTGCTGGGCCTGGTCAAGCCCAGCGCGGGAGAGGCCCTGGTCGAGGGCCGCCCGGCGGCGGCGATGCGGGAGCCGCTGCGGACGGTCGGGGCGGCGCTCGAGGCAACCGCCTTTCATCCCGGCCGCAGCGGCCGCAACCACCTGCGGGTGCTCGCCGCGTCCGCCGGGATCCCCTCGTCGCGGGTCGAGGAGGTGCTCGAGATGGTCGAGCTGAGCGGCGACGCCGGGCGTCGCGTCAAGGGTTACTCGCTGGGGATGCGACAACGGCTGGCGCTGGCCGCGGCGCTGCTCGGCGAGCCGCGGATCCTGATCCTCGACGAGCCAGCGAACGGGCTCGACCCGCAGGGGATGCGCTGGCTGCGCGACCTGCTGCGCGAGCAGGCGGCGGGCGGGCGCACCGTGCTGGTCTCCAGCCACCTGCTCTCCGAGGTCGCCCAGACCGCGGACGAGCTGATCGTGATCCGCGAGGGGAAGCTCGTCGCCAAAGCCTCGCTGGAGGAGTTCACCAGCGGCGCGGCTACGGAGACGCGGGTGCGCTGCGCCGACAGCGCGCGGCTGGCGGAGGGCCTGTCCGCCGCGGGGGCAAGCGTCGAGCGCGACGACGAGGCGGCGCTGCTGGTGCGCGGTCGCTCCGCCGCACAGATCGGCGAGCTGGCGCTCGAGCTGGGGATCGCCCTGCACGAGCTGACGCCGCAGCGGTCGAGCCTGGAGGAGCGCTTCCTCGAGCTGACCGGCGAGGAGACGGTCGCGTGAGGCTGCTGCGGGCGGAGGCGATGAAGCTGCGCACCGTGCGCACCACCTGGACGATGCTCGGCATCGGCCTCCTCGCCGAGGCCCTCTTCGCCGGGCTGTACGTCGGCCTCGTCCCGCTCGACGACATCGGCCCGATCGACGAAGTCCTCACCGGGACCGGCCTGCTGATGCTGATGCTGCTCGTCCTCGGCGTGCTCACGATCACGACCGAGTTCCGCCACGGCACCGCCGGCGCCACCTTCCTCGCCGAGCCCCGTCGCCGGCCCGTGATGGCGGCGAAGCTTGGCGCGGTGCTGCTCACCGGCGTCTTCGCCGGGCTCGCCTACGTCGCCGTCAACGGCGGCCTGGCGCTGCCGCTGTTCGAGTCCCGGGAGGGATCGCTGCCCCCGTCCGGCGACATCGTCTCGGTCTACGCGGGAGTGGTCGCCTCCTTCGCCCTGCTCGGCGCCTTCGGCCTCGGCGTCGGCGCGATCGTCCGCAACCAGGTCGGCGCGATCATCGCCGCCTTCGCCTTCTTCTTCGTCCTCTCGACGCTGCCGGAACTGCTGCCCGGCGACGTCGGCGACTACTTCCCGGCACAGGCGGTCGGCTCGCTGCACGGGCTGCCGGAGGAAGGCCTCACCCAGGTCGGGGGCGGGCTCGTGCTGGCCGCCTGGTCGGCCGGCCTCCTCCTCCTCGGCACGCTTCTGATCCAGCGTCGCGACCTCAACGAGTAGCGCCCCCCGGAGGGCTCAGAGGGCAGCGAAGAGACGGGGGTCGTTCGAGCAGATGCCGGTGACGCCGGCGTCGACGAGCTTGCGCATGCGCACGAGGTCGTCGACCGTCCAGGCGATCAACTCGACGCCGGCGAGCTTGGCGATGCGGGCGAGGCGGGGGCTGATCAGCGGGTGATAGACCCACATCGACTCGACGCCGAGGCGCGGCAGCTCGCGGGCCGCGAGGCCGGGGAGGCGCCCTCGCAGCCAGGCCAAGGCGGCCGGCATCGGCGCCTTCGCCCAGCGCTTCGAGGACCAGTCCCTGGTCACTTTGGGATAGGTCCAGCCCCGCCTCAGCTCCGGCTCGAGCTCACGGACGCGGGCCAGGGTCGAGAGCTCCATGGTCGAGATCATCGTCCGCCCGAGCAGGCCCCGCTCGCGCACCGCCGCGACCATCTCCTCCTCGCGCCCGGGCAGCTTGACATCGAGGTCGATCTCGACCCGGTCGAGCGGCGGCTGCAGGAAGGCGTCGAGGGCTTCGGCGAGCGTGAGCGGCTGGCGCCGCGCCGCATCGTGCCAGTCGTGGGCGACGACCAGCGGCGTGCGCTCGGCAGCCGGCAGGCGCGGGTGGCCGTCGCGCGTCCAGAGCACGTCGAGCTCGATCGCGTCGACGTCGGCCTCGACCGCAGCTTCGAAGCTGGGGACGGTGTTCCCCGGCTCGATCAGGTCGGCGCCCTTGTGGCCGACCCGGAAGATGCTCATCGGCTCGCTCGCGGGCCGCTCAAGTCGGCCTGATCACCATCAGGACCAGGACCGCGGCGACGATCAGCAGGTTGAGTCGAGCGATGATCGGGACCCAGTTGCGACCAGGCGGGGGCGGCGCGCCGCTTTCCAGCCCGGCGATCCCCGCGGCCGCCTTGGGGCTGAGATAGAAGATGCCGATCGCGGTCGAGATCACCAGTCCGGCCATTCCCAGCTGGACCCAGAGCAGGTCCCACTCGTAGAAGCTCTCGGTCAGCCAGATCCCGAAGACCAGCGTGATCAGCGACAGCCAGGGGAAGACGTACTTGCCGAGGAACTTGGCGAAGCGCATCGCCACGAGCATCGTCGCCGGTTCGCCGCTGCGGGCGCCGAGCGTCATCGCGACGTTGACCGCGAAGCCGGTGCCCACCCAGAGCGCCGCGGCGAGGACGTGGATGCTCTTGACGACCGTGTACTCGTCGACCATCTGTAGGCGAGAGCCTAGCCGCAGCCCTGGTCAGAAGAGCTGGTTCTCGCCGGCGAAGATCTCCGAAACCGAGTCGTCGGTGAAGATGCGGCGGATCGAGTCGGCGAAGGTGCCGGCGGTCGAGAGCACGGTGATGTTGTCGGGGGCGCCGGGGCGCATCGGGATCGTGTCGGTGACGACGATCCGCTCGATCCCCGAGCCGGCCAGCCGTTCGTAGGCCGGGCCCGAGAAGACGCCGTGCGTCGCGCAGGCGATCACCCGCGCCGCGCCCTCGTCGAGCACGGTCTGGGCGGCGGCGCAGAGCGTGCCGGCGGTGTCGATCATGTCGTCGACCAGGACCGCCGTCTTGCCCTTCACGTCGCCGACGACGTAGCCGATCTCGGCGACCTGCTGGGCGGGGCGCTCCTTCTCCATCACCGCCCAGTGGGTGCCGATGCGGCGGGCGAAGTTGCGCGCCGTCTTCACCCGTCCGGCGTCGGGGGAGACGATCACCAGCTCCTCGCTCATTTCCTGGTCGGCGAACCACTGGGTCAGCATCGGCATCGCCGTCATGTGGTCGACGGGCACGTGGAAGAAGCCCTGCACCTGGCCGGCGTGCAGATCCATGGTGAGCACGCGGTCGGTGCCGACCCCCTCGAGGCACTTGGCGACGATGCGGGCCGAGATCGGCTCGCGCGGCGCCGACTTCTTGTCCTGGCGGGCGTAGCCGTACCAGGGCAGCACGGCGATGATCCGGTGGGCGGAGGCGCCCTGGGCGGCGTCGATCATCGTCAAGAGCTCGACCAGGGCGTCGTTGGGCGTCATCCCGGTCTGCTCGTTGGCCGCGGTCGACTGGACGAGGAAGACGTCGGCGCCGCGGATCGACTCCTCGTAGCGGCAGTAGACCTCGCCGTTGGCGAAGGTCTTCAGCGTCACCTGGCCGAGGTCGAGATCGAGCTTGCCGGCGACCTTGGCGGCCAGCTCCATCGAGCTGCGCCCGCCGAAGACCATCATCCGCTTCGAGTAGTCGTGCGGGATCGCGGTCGGCGCCTCGCCGGGCGCGGCCTCGGAGCGCTGCTCGATCGTGCTCACGAATCCTCCTCACGGGTCTGCGCGGCCTTGCGCTCCGCGTAGCCCTCGATGTTCCTCTGTTCGTTCTGGCTCACCGCAAGCGCCCCCTCGGGCACGTCCTGCTTGATCACGGCTCCGGCGCCAGTGTAGGCGGCGTCCCCGACTTGTACCGGGGCGATCAGCATCGTGTCAACGCCGATCCGCACGTCGCGGCCGATCGTCGTCCGGTGCTTGCGGAAACCGTCGTAGTTGGCGGTGATCGTGCCGGCGCCGAGGTTGCTGCCCGGACCGACGTCGGCGTCGCCGACGTAGGCCAGGTGGGGGACCTTGGCCCCCTCGCCGATGTGCGAGTTCTTGACCTCGACGAAGGTGCCGGCCTTGGCCCCGGGATCGAGCCGCGCGCCGGGGCGCAGGTAGGCGAAGGGGCCGACGCTGCAACCGTCGAGCACCTCGCACTCGACCAGGTAGGAGTGCGGCACGTCGACGCCCTCGCCGAGACGGGTGTCGATCAGCGTGCTGAGTGGGCCGACGGTGGAGCCGGCGCCGACCGCCGTCTCGCCGCGCAGGCTGGTGCCGGGCTCGATGCGGGCGTCGGCGGCGATCTCGACGTCGGCGTCAACCCAGGTCGTGCCGGGGTCGACGACGGTGACGCCCGCGAGCATGTGGCGCTCGAGGATGCGGCGGCGTCCCTCGGCCTCGGCGGCGGCGAGCTCGACGCGGTTGTTGACCCCCATCGTCACGGCGAGGTCCTCGGTCGGGTGACCGGCGACGGGCAGGCCCGCCTCGCGCAGGGCGGCGAAGACATCGGTCAGGTAGTACTCGCCCTGGGCGTTGTCGTTGGAGAGGCCGCGCAGGGCGGTCGCCAGCGGCGCCGCCGCGAAGGCGTAGGTGCCGGCGTTGATCTCGCGGATCGCGAGCTGGTCGGCGTCGGCGTCGCCCGCGGCTTTCGCCTCGACCACGCGCTCGATCTCGCCGTCGGCGCCACGCACGACGCGGCCATAGGTTCCAGGGTCGTCGAGCTCGATCGTCATCATCGTCCCCGCGGCATCCGAGGAGGCGTGTGCGTCGAGGAAGTCAGAGATGATCTCGGCAGAGATCACCGGGTGGTCGCCGGATAGGACGAGCACGGTCTCGGCTTCCTCGATCAGCGGCAAGGCGGCGCGCACGGCGCCGCCGGTGCCGTCGGACTCGGGCTGCGTCACGGTCTCGGTGCCCTCGGGGAGCCCGGCGGAGATGTCGATCCCGGGCGAGACGATCGCGGCGACGCGCCCCGCACCGGCCTCGCGCGCGGCGAGGATCGGCCAGGCGATCATCGGCCGGCCGCAGACGGGATGGAGCATCTTCGGCAGACTTGAGTGCATGCGCGTGCCTGCACCCGCAGCCATAACGAGAACCAGGGGCGAACTCACTCCAGGATCGTAATGCTGGACGGAGGAGTAGGGGGCACCCTTCCGCTTGCTGGGTTTTCGCCACCAGCGCGCGCCTCTCTCGCGGACCTGTGGGGCGAAAACAGGACGCCGCGCACTCCAGGGTGCCCCCTACTCCTCCTTCAGACCCTGACGCGTCTGGAGCAAGCAGATCAAGGGACGCACCGAGCGCGGTGTGCTCTGCACCACAAGCGAGGGAGGACGCAGATATGCGCCGCTCCAGGCGCGTCAGGCGCGGGCGAGGTCTTTGCCTACTAGAGCTACGGAGACGAGGGTCCAGCCGGCGAAGATGAGGTCTATTCCTACGAGGAGGCCGATGGCCCAGTCGGCGCTGCTTGGGAGCTTGGCGAGGATGAGGATGCCGATCAGGAGGCCGGCTATTCCGCTGAGGCCGACGAGGCCGGCGCCCTGGCGGCCGCGGGCGGCGAAGGCCACAGCGGTACGGGTGAGGCCCATGAAGAGGAAGTAGATGCCGAGGACGACGGTCAGGGTGAGCGTGCCGCTGTCGGGTTCGACGATCAGGTAGATGCCGACGATCACCGTCAACAGCGCCCAGATCAGGCGCAGGACGACCGAGCCGACCGTCTGCGCGGCGAAGGCGCCGGCGACCAGGAAGGCCCCGGCGATGATCAGGATCCAGCCGATGAAGATCGCCGTCGCGACCGAGGCGACGGCGGGCACGACGATCGCCACGCAGCCGACCGCGATCGCCAGCACCCCGACCGCCATCAACGCCTTCCAGGTCCGTCGCAGCCCCTCGCGAACCTCCGGGTCCAGCGCCGCTCCACCCATCTCCATGGAACGACCCTAAGCCCCCACCCGGACGCGATCGACAACTTCTGTCGCGTTGATGACCCTATGGGGTCCAAAAGGCGCCAGAAGTCGGGCGTGGCGCTAAGGTCGATGGCCGATCCGGGGTGGTGTAGCCGGTTAGCACGTCTGGTTTTGGTCCAGGAAGCGAGGGTTCGAGTCCTTCCCCCGGAGCTCCCCCGCGGGCGAGCAGCGCTAGCTGACCGGCTCGCGCTCGGGCGGGACGGCGCCGCCGCGCTCGGTGCCGGCGATCAGCTCGTCGGGGGACTTCTGCTCGGGGATGAAGCCGGACTTCATGCCGAAGTAGACGGCCTGGGGGTGGTGGGCGACGATCGCCACCGTCGACTGCTCGGGCGTCACCGCGTAGCCGTCGGAGAGGGTCATGCCGATCTGCTCGAGGCCGAGCAGGCGCCAGACCTTCTCGTGCTCGGACTGGTCGGGGCAGGCGGGATAGCCCCAGGAGTAGCGGCGGCCCTGGTCGAGGTCGATGCCGAGCTCGGCGCGCACGCGGGAGTGCAGCCACTCGGCCAGGCCCTCGGCCGCCTGCACGCCGAGGCCGTGCGTGAAGAGCTGCTCGGCGAACTCGCCTTCGCGCTCGAGCCGCTCGATCAGCTCGGTCACCTCAGGGCCGACGGTGACGCCCTGCAGGGCGACGACGTCGCGCTCGCCCGAGTCGAGCGGCCAGAAGAAGTCGGCCAGGCAGATTCGGTCGTGCTTGGGCTGGCGCGGGAAGACGAGCCGCTCCAGCTCGCGCTCTGGGTCCTCGGGGTCGAAGACGATCAGCTCGTTGCCCTCGGCGTTGCAGGGGAAGTAGCCAAGCCGCACCCGTGGATGGAGGTAGTCCTGCTCGCGCCACATCCGCTCCAGCCGCGGCGCGAAGCCCTCCTCCCCTTCGGCGCCCTCGACCAGCTGCCGCCAGGCCTCGCCCTTGACGCCTTTGCCCCCCCAATGCAGCTTGAAGAGCACGTGGCGGTCGAGGTAGGGATAGACCTCTTCCAGATCGACCTCGAGCTCGCGCACCCCCTGGAAAGGGGGCTCGGGGATTGGCGTGTCGGTGCGGGCGGCTGAGCGCACGCTCGCGTCGCTGGTCGGCGGCGAGTCGTCGACGACCACCGGCTTCTCGCGCAGCTGCTTGGCCTCGGCATGGATCCGCTCGACCAGCGTTTCACGCGCCTGCTCGTCGACCAGGGCGTCCATCGTGTCGAGCCCCTGGAAGGCGTCCTTGCAGTAGAAAACGCCGGGCTCGTAGACGTCGTCCGACTCTTTGCCGTGGGGGTAGAGCGTGCGCCGGCCGAAGTCGCGGTTGATCGCGGCGCCGCCGATCAGCACCGGGAACCCCAATCCCCGCTGGTGCAGCTCCTGCACGCAGATCGGCATCTGCTTCGAGGTCGAGACGAGCAGCGCAGAAAGGCCGATCGCGTCGGCCTCGTTCTCGACCGCGGCCTCGATGATCGTCTCGACCGGGACCTGCTTGCCGAGGTCGACCACGGTGTAGCCGTTGTTGGTGAGGATCGTGTTGACCAGCGACTTGCCGATGTCGTGGACGTCGCCGAACACGGTCGCGATCACGACCTTGCCCTTGGTGTGGCCGTCGATCCGGTCGAGGTAGTTCTCCAGCCGCGCCACGGCGCGCTTCATCACTTCGGCCGACTGCAGGACGAAGGGCAGGATCAGTTCGCCGGCGCCGAATTTGTCGCCGACCTCCTTCATCGCCGGCAGCAGCACCTCGTTCAGGGTCGGGACGGCGCCGATCTTCTCGTTGGAGCGGTCGATCCACTCCTCGACCCCGTCCTTCTTGCGGCGCAGGATGTGCCAGTGCAGGGCCTCCTCGGGCTCCATGCCCTCGGTCGGGTCGCCTACCTCCTCGGCGGCCTCCTCGCCCTTCGACTCGAAGTGGGCGATGAAGCGCTCCAGCGCGTCGTCGCGCCGGTTGAAGACGAGGTCGTCGGTCAGCTCGCGCTCGGAGTCGGAGATCTCCGCATACGGCGTGATGTGGTTCGGGTTGACCATCGCCAGGTCGAGCCCCGCCTCGACGCAGTGGTGGAGGAAGACCGAGTTGAGCACGGCACGGGCCGGCTGGCCGACGCCGAAGGAGACGTTGGAGACGCCGAGCGAGGTCTTCACGCCCGGGATCTCGGCCTTGATCCGCCTGATCCCCTCGATCGTCTCGACCGCGGAGGGCTTCCACTCCTCGTCGCCGGTGGTCAGGGTGAAGGTGAGCGCGTCGAAGATCAGCGCCTCGGGGTCGAGGCCGTGCTCCTCGCAAGCGAGGTCGCGGATCCGCTTGGCGATCTCGACCTTGCGCTCGGCCGTCTTCGCCATCCCGACCTCGTCGATCGTCAGCGCGATCAGCGCCGCGCCGTGCGCCACCGCCAGCGGCACGACGACGTTCGCCTTGTCGGGCCCCGCCTCGAGGTTGATCGAGTTGACGATCGCCCGGCCGGGGATCTTCTCCAACGCGGCCGCGATCACGTCGGGCTCGGTCGAGTCGACTTGGATCGGCGCCGGCTGGGTCAACGAGACCCGCTCGACCACGGCGACCATCTGCTCGTCCTCGTCCTGGCGCTCGGTCAGCGCGACGCAGAGGTCGAGCACGTGGGCGCCGCCTTCGACCTGGTCTTCGGCGACCTGGACGAGGCCGTCGTAGTCGTCGGCGAGCAGCAGCTCCTTTGCCTTTTTCGAGCCCTGCGAGTTGACCCGCTCGCCGACCAGGGTCGGGCGCGGCTCCTGCACGAGCGGCGTCGCGGTCATCATCGAGGAAAGCTGTGGCGGCCCGGGCGCGGGGCGCTCGCCGGGCACGCGCCCCTCGACCCGCTCGCGGATCGCGGCGATGTGCTCCGGCGTCGTCCCGCAGCAGCCGCCGACGATCCCCACGCCGTAGCGCTCGACGAACTCGCCCAGCGTCGCCGCCAGCGGCCCCGGCTCTTCGGGGAAGATCGTCTCGCCGTCGGGCCCTTGCAGGGGCAGGCCGGCGTTGGGGATGCAGTGGACGGGCAGCGGGCTGTTCTCGCCCAGGTAGCGGATCGCGTCGCGCATGTCCTCGGGCCCGGTCGAGCAGTTGAGCCCGATCACGTCGACGCGGAGCGCCGCCAGCGTCGTCAGCACAGCCTGGATGTCCGTGCCGAGCAGCATCTTGCCGCCCTGCGGCAGCAACGAGACGCTGGCCTGGATCGGCAGGGTGCGCCCTGCCTCCGCGAAGGCCTCGCGGGCGCCGAAGATCGCCGCCTTGACCTCGAGGATGTCCTGCGCGGTCTCGACGATGATCAGGTCGGCGCCGCCCTCGACCAAGCCGCGCGCCTGCTCGGCGAAGACCTCGACGAGGCGGCGGAAGGAGATGTCGCCGAGGGTCGGGTCGTCGGACGCGGGCAGGAAGCCGGTCGGCCCGATCGAGCCCGCGACGAAGCGCTCCTCACCCGCCGCCTTGCGGGCGATCTGCGCCGCCTTGACGTTTATCTCGAGCGTCTCCTCGCCGAGCCCCCACTCTTCGAGCTTCAGGCGCGAGCCCTGGAAGGTGTCGGTCTCGACCACCTCGGCGCCGGCCTCGAGCATCGAGGCGTGGACGCCCTCGATCACGTCGGGGCGGTGCAGGACGAGCGCCTCGTGGCACTTGCCCTCGAGGCCGCCGTAATCGGCCTGGCCGAGCTCGAACTGCTCCAGGGTCGCGCCCATGCCGCCGTCGAAGACGACGACGCGCTCCCTGGTTGCGGCTATGTAGTCGCGCTCCGGCATGGTCAAAAGAGGTTAGATGGTTCGCCCCGAGACGCAGATAGGCTGGAATTCGCGGCAATGATCGATTCCCATACGCACCTCTTCCTCTGCGAGCGACCCGAGGCCGAGCTGGTCGCCGAGGCGCGTGCGGCGGGCGTCGAGCGCATGCTCAACGTCGGCCTCGGCGGGCCCGAGAACGTCGCCGTGATCGGCGCCGCCGAGCGCCACGAGGCGGTCTTCGCAAGCGTCGGCCGCCACCCGATCGACGCCGCCGGCTTCGACGCCGCCGAAGCGGAGCGGATCGAGCACCTCGCCGCGCACGAGAAGGTGCGGGCGATTGGCGAGACCGGGATCGACTACTACCGCGACATGGCCACCCCTGCCCAGCAGCGGCATGCCTTCGAAGCGCAGATCGCGATCGCCCGCCGCCGTAGCCTGCCGATCGTCATCCACGCCCGCGACAAGGACGGCGAGACGCGCGCGATCGACGAGATCTTCGCGCTGCTCGACGAGCAGGCCGGCGATACGCCGGTGATCCTGCACTGCTTCTCCGCCCCCTGGCGCGCCGCCGACGCGGCTGCGCGCGGCTGGTACTGCTCCTTCGCCGGCCACACCACCTACCCCGCTTCCGACGAGCTGCGCGAGGCGGCTGCGCAGCTGCCCGACGAGCTGCTCTTGGTCGAGACCGATGCCCCCTACCTGGCGCCGCAGACCGTCCGCGGCAAGCCCAACGAGCCCGCCTACGTCGTCGACACCGCCCGCGTCGTCGCCGAGCAGCGCGGCATCTCCTACGAGGAGCTCGAGGCAACGGTCGAGGCGAACGCCCGCACCCTCTTCGGCTGGTAGGCGGCGTGGTCCGGCTCGGCCAGAACTTCCTCACCGACAAGAACCTGCTGGAGGCGATCGTGCGCGATGCCGAGCTCGCACCCGACGACATCGTGCTCGAGGTAGGCGCCGGCGAAGGTCCCCTGACCGAGCGCCTCGCCGCCGCGACCGCGCACGTGCACGCGATCGAGATCGACCGCGGCCTGGAGCCGAGCCTGGCCGGCGTCACCGCTCAGCCCAACGTCGAGCTGCACTGGGGCGACGCGCTGCGCATCGACCTGGCCGGGCTCGACCCTGCCCCGACCGCCGTCGTCGCGAACCTGCCCTACTCGATCGCCACGCCGCTGATCCTGCGCACGATCGAGGAGCTGCCCTCGGTGCGGCGCTGGACGGTGATGGTGCAGCGCGAGATCGCCGACCGGCTGCGGGCAGCGCCCGGGGGCCGCGTCTACGGCTCGCCAAGCGTGCTGGCGCAGCTCGCCTGCGAGGTGCGCCTCGTCCGCACGGTCGATCCCGCCGTCTTCAAGCCTCGTCCGCGGGTCGAGTCGGCGATCCTCGGCCTGCGCCGTACCGGGCCGGGCGCCGACGCCGCCACGCGCGACCTCGTCCGCGCCGCCTTCGCGCACCGGCGCAAGTCGCTCGCCCGCTCGCTCGAGCACGCAAGCCCCGGCTCGCTTGCCGCGTCGCGTGCTGCCCTCGCCGAGCTTGGCCTGCCCGAGGACGCCCGCGCCGAGCAGCTTGCGCCGAGTCAATTCCAAGCCCTGGCGGAGAGCCTGTCGTAGATGCGCATCCACGCCCCCGCCAAGCTCAACCTCTGCCTCTTCCTCGGCCCGCGCCGCGAGGACGGCCTGCACGAGCTCTGCTCGCTGTTCGAGCCGCTGGCCCTGGCCGACCTGATCGAGGTCGCCGAGGCGGACCGAGACGAGGTCCTCTGCCCCGGCGTCGAGGGCGAGAACCTCGCCGCGCGGGCCCTGGCGGGGCTGCGCGCCCGCGGCTGGCAGCGCCCGCCGCTGCGGATCGAGATCGGCAAGCGGATCCCGGTGGCGGCCGGGCTCGGCGGCGGCAGCGCCGACGCCGCGGCGGTGCTGCGCCTGGCGCGGGACCCGGCGAGCGCGACCGACGGCGGGATTCCCGACCTCGAGGCGCTCGCCGCGGAGCTGGGCGCCGACGTGCCCTCGCAGCTCTCCCCCGCGTTCGCGCTGGTGCAAGGGGCCGGCGAGCGGGTCGAGCGCCTGCCGGCGCCGGCCCCCCACGCCGTCGTCCTTCTCCCCGCCGGTGGCGGCCTCTCCACCGCCGCGGTCTTCGCCGAGGCCGACCGGCGGGGGCTCGGCCGCGAC
>DATDBO010000099.1:0-46970 GCA_036524775.1 Solirubrobacterales bacterium | reverse complement strand
CGACGAGGCGCACGAGCGCCTCTCCGGCCCGCGGCTCGGCGAGCTCGACCTCCTGGACGGCGAGCGGCTCGCCGAACTCCTCCAGGACCGCGGCGCGCATCTTCATCTCCGCGCCGGCGCCATCCGGGTCAACCGCTCTTGAAGCGGGCGGCCTCCTCGGAGCCGCCGGTAGCATCGCCCTCGCTGTAGGAGTGCGCCCCGGCGCCGGCGAGGGTGCCGCCGTCGACGATCAGGTACTCCTCGCGGATCGGGCGGCCGTCGAACCAGCACTCGAGAATCTCGCGCGCCCCGGCGGCGTAACGCGCCTGGGCGGAGAGGCTCGTGCCGGAGGTGTGAGGGGTCATGCCGTGGTGGGGCATCGAGCGCCACGGGTGGTCCCGGGGCGGAGGCTGGGGGAACCACACGTCGCCCGCGTAGCCGGCGAGCCGGCCGCTCTCGCATGCCCGTGCGACCGCGTCGCGGTCGCAGATCTTGCCGCGCGCGGTGTTGATCAGATAGGAACCCCGTTTCATCCTGGCGAGCAGCTCCGCGTCGAACATGTTCTCCGTCTCGGGGTGCAGCGGGGCGTTGATCGTGACCACGTCGCACACTTCCACCATCGACTCGACGTCGGAATGGAAGGTGACGCCCAGCTCCTCCTCGACCTCGGTCGGCAGGCGGTGGCGATCGGTGTAGTGCAGCCCGACCTCGAACGGCACGAGCCGGCGCAGGACCGCCGAGCCGATGCGACCGGCGGCGACCGTGCCGACCTGCATTCCCTCGAGGTCGTAGGAGCGCGACGCGCAGTCGGCGATGTTCCAGCCGCCGTCGATCACCCACTGGTAGGAGGGGATGTAGTTGCGCACCAGCGAGAGGATCATCATCACGACGTGCTCGGCGACGCTGATGCTGTTGGAGTAGGTGACCTCGGCGACGGTCAGGCCGTGCTCCATCGCCGCCCCCAGGTCGACATGGTCTGAGCCGATGCCCGCGGTCAGCGCGAGCTTCAGCTTGGGCGCCTTGGCGATTCGCTCCGCCGTCAGGTACGCGGGCCAGAAGGGCTGGGAGATGACGATCTCGGCATCCGGCAGCTCGCGCTCGAACACCGAGTCCGGGCCGTCCTTGTCGGCGGTGACGATCAGCCGGTGCCCGCGCTCCTCCAGGAACGCGCGCAGCCCCAGCTCCCCCGAGATGCTGCCGAGCAGCTCTCCGGGCCTGAAGCCGAGCCCCTCGGGCGTCGGCGTGCTCTGGCCGTCGTGGTAGCGCTCGATCGCCGGGATCTCGTCCCGCGCGTAGGACTGCGGGTAGCCGTCGACCGGATCGTCGTAGAGCACGCAGAGGACGTTCGCCATGTGCGTCATCCTCTCGCAGCGGCGATTGAATGGTCAAGTCGATCCGTCTCGGAGAAGCTCGCCCCGCCCTATGCTGCCCCTCATGACCTCGAACGCGGGGGAAAGCGCCGCGGCCGACTTCGCCCGTCGCTTCGGCGAGTTCTGGGCGGCACCCGCGCCCGAGCGCCTCGACACGGTGCTGGCACCACAGGTGCGCTTGGTCGCGCCGATGACGCCGACCACCCACACGCTGGAGGATGGCAAGCGCGCCTTCTCCGATCTCTTCGAGCTGATCCCCGACCTGACGGCAGAGGTGCGCCGCTGGGGCGAGACTGATGACGGCGTGCTGATCGAGTTCACCTTCAGCGGCACCGCCGGCGGCAGGCCGATCTGCTGGACCGCGGTCGACCGCTTCGTCCTCGGCGAAGACGGGCTCGCCACCGAGCGGATCTCCTACTTCGACTCTGCGCCGATCGTCCTCACGGTGGCGCGCCGCCCCCGCGCCTGGCCGAGCTTCGGCCGCACCCAGTTCCGCCGCCTGCGCCGCTGAACCACAGCGATGGAAGCAGCTTCAGGGACGGCTGGGATCAGCGCCCGCGATGAAGACAAGGGCCACAGCTGCCGCTCGACAGTTCGCAATCTCCATGGAGGTGGATTAGGGTAGGCCGAGCATGAGTAGTACGGCTAACTCTCCTAATCCGCCAGCCGGCAGGGAGAAGAAGCTGGACTGCTATTCCGGGCTGTACACCGCGCGCGCCGAGGTGCTGGAACCGGCGGACGTGGACGAGCTCAGCGGCATCTTCGCCGCGGCGGGAGCGGCGGGGCGTCTGGTCACGCTGCGCGCGGGCGCCCACTCCTTCGACGGACAGGCGCTCGGCGACGACCTCGTCGTCTCGATGGCACAAATGGACTCGATCGAGGTCCTGCCGGATGAGAGGAAGATGCGGGTCGGCCCCGGTGCCACCTGGGGCGCGATCCTCGCGCAGCTCCAACCGCTCGGCTTGGTGCCGGCTGTCACCGTCACCACCGAGCACGCGACTGCCGGCGGCACGCTGTCCGGCGACTGCCTCTCCCGGTTCTCACCCTCCTACGGCAAGGAAGGCGAGTGGATCGAGAGCTTCGACCTGCTGACGACGGAGGGCGAGATCCTCCACTGCACGCCGCCTGCCGCGGCCGGCGACCGATCCACGTGGACGACCGAGGAGCGCGCCTTCTGCGGCGTGATCGGCGGGCTCGGCTACCTGGGGGCGGTGGTGTCGATCGTCTATCGCCTGCTCCCCGTCAAGGCCGGCGACGGAAAGATCGGAGTGAGGACGATCGTGCGCAAGTTCGAGACCGTCGCCGATCTCGCAGCGGACCTCATTCCGGTCACCAAACGAACTCATCTCGAGGACTCCGACCCGGACGACCCGGAGAAGCTGGACGCGATTTGGTCCGCCCTCGGGCCCCGCGGCAAGGGCCCTCCCACCGTGCTCTTCTTCACCTCTGCCTACACCGCAGGCAGCGAGCGCCGACCGATGCCGCTGCACCAACCGAAGCGGCTGCTCCGCGTGCTCGTCGAGTGGTTGATGAGGATCTCGTTCATCTCGAAGTTCTTCTGGCGCGTCTACTTCCGCTTCGTGTTCCGCGACGGTGAGGAGTACATCGACGACCTCGAGGGGTTCGCCTTCTTCATGGACGGCAACGCGCGGGCGAAGCACATCGGCAGACGACTCGGGTTCAGCATGCGGAACGTGCAGCAATCGTTCGTCGTCCCCAGTGGTCCGGTCGCCGAGGGAGGCTGGGACCGCGCCAAGGACGACCTCGTCGAGTGGCTTGACTTCGCCGACGGGTTCCTCCGGGAGCGCAAGCTCACCCCGACGCTCAACGACGTGCTGTTCCTGCCCAAGGACCTGCCGTTCCTGCTGTCCGCCAGTGCCGACAGAGCGGGCTTCGTGGTCAGCTACGCGTTCGAGACCTCGAACCGCCGCACGCTCCGGCGCGCGGAGGCTGCCTTCAGCGACCTCGCGGACGTGCTGTGGGAGAAATTCCGGGGACGCGTCTACCTGGTGAAGAACGTCTTCGTCAAGCAGGAGACCCTGGCGAAGATGTACGGCGACCACGCCGTCGAGTTCGCTCAGCTGAAGCGCGAGCTCGACCCCAAAGCACTGCTGCGAAACGACTTCCTCGAGCGAACCTTCGGCGACCTGCTCTAGCCCGCCGGCGTGTCCGGTGCGGGGCCCCTGACGCGAGATCGTTCGAGCAGCTCCTCGAGAAGACGCGCGATCTCGTTTACGGGGACGAAACTCGTGAACGCTGATTCTTTTTTCTCTTCGTCTTGAAAAGGAAGGTGTCGCTGCGTTCAATCGTCTTCGGCGTACCCCCGGTCGGCGTGTAGGTGATCCTTACCCTTGCCTTCAGCTTGCCCTTCCTCTTGAGGACGCTGAGGGGGAACTTCTTGGGCTTGAGCGTCACCTTGACGATCCCCGCCTTCACAGTCGTCACCTTCTTCTGGGCGATCGTGATCCTCCTCGTCAACGCCCCGAGAGCATTGGGCGGCCAAGCCCGCGCCGGTGCGGTGACCCTGCCGTCGGCGTGCACGAGGATCGCGCCGCCGCCCGGTAGGTCGAAGGAGTAGGTGATCGTCCCGTTGTTGGGCCTTTTGAAGGCGCTGGCGACTTTGACCTCGTTGTCGACAAAAGGCGGTCTGGCAGGAGTGGGCGATGGCGGAACCGGCGTTTCCGGAGGAGGGGTCGAGCTGCCGGACGTCTCCCTGAAGAACCTGAAGAGGTTGTTGCTCCCCCATGCAGCTACGTAGAACGAGTGTCCATCGGGGCTGACCGCTCCCCCGCTGGGAGCACCCAGGCCGAGAGTGGTGAAGGACTGCTGCGTGGCAAGGGCGGTGGTACCCGGGTCTCGATCGAAATTCACGATCGCGTGGTCGGTATCGCCGAGCACGTAGACGGACCTGCTGTCTGGACTCACGGCGATGGCGTATGCCCTGCTGAGACCCCCCTGAGCCGCTCCGCAACCGGCCGAGTTCGGCACGTCCGCGATGCAGCCCTGCGAGGTCAGCGCGCCCGTGCCCGTGTTGCGGCCAAAGCGCACCAACGCATTGTCGCCACCAGAGCCGACGTAGACGGAGGTGTTGTCGGGGCTGACCGCGACGCTCAGCGCACCGGCGAGGCCCTGTGCGCTGTTGCCGATGCCGCAGTCGGTTCCGCCGACGTCGCCAAAGCATCCCTGTGGCGCGAGCGCCCCGTTCGCGTCACGGTCGAAGCGCACGATCGCGCCGTCGACGCGACTCGCCACGTAGACCGATTTGCCGTCGGGGCTGGCCGCAACGTTGTAGGGCTCTCCGAGGCCCTGCTGGGTGCCGGCACAGTCGACCGTGGCCGGCGCGGCAAAGCAGCCTTGGGGCGTAAGGGTGCCCGGTTCGCTGACCGTGTTCCGATCGAAGCGCACGATCGCGCCGGCGAATCCGCCTCCCCCCAGGCTGACGACGTACACCGATTTGCTGTCGGCGCTGACGGCCACGTCGTTCGCGTTGGTCAGGCCGGCGACGGTGTTGGCGCCGCCCCCGCAATCGGGGGTAGCAGCGGCCGACTGCTTGCAGCCGGCGCCGGTCAGCTCGCCGGTTTCGGTGTCGCGATCGAAGCGCACGATCGCGTGATCCAGGCCGGCGGAGGAGACGTAAACGGACTTCCCGTCGGGGCTTATCGCAACGCCGGTCGGCTCATCGAGGCCTTGCTCGTAGACCCCGCATTCGGTCTTGCCGACATCCTGGATGCAACCCTGGGGCGTCAACGCGCCGGTGGCAGGGTCGCGGTCGAAGCGCACGATCGCCGAATCGAACTGACCGACGGCATACAGCGACTTGCCGTCTGCGCTGGCCGCAACGTCGTAGGCTCCACTCAGTCCCTGTTGGGCTCCGGCGCAGCCGCCCCCGCCGAAGTCTGCGATGCAGTTGACCGTCGTCAGCCCGCCAAGCGCTGCAGGCGAGCTGGCCGGCATCGCGAGGACCGCGGCCGAAACGAGAATGGCGAGAATGGACACAAGCTTGGCTACGGCGGCTGAAGCTAACATAGTCCCCCCCTCCCGCAGCGTCCGTCGCCTTGCTTTGCGGTCACGTCACTCGGTGACCTCGAAGTCCGTGACTTGGCCGGATTCCAGATGTCCCGGGATGTTGCAGAACAGCTGATAGTCGCCCGCGTCGAGCGTCACCGTTTTCTCGATGGTTTCGCCCGGGTTGATGATCTCGGCGATGCCGGTGGCCTCGTCGTCGGACGATTCGACCGGGGCGATGCCTGCCAGCAGCGCGTGCGGCGCGGCGCCCTCGTTGGTGATCGAGAACACGATCTCGCCGGCGCTGACCTCCTGGTCGGCCGGGGGCAGGTTCCGTGGCTTGACGATCATCATCCCCACCATGCCGGAGCCGGTGTGCTGCAGCACCGGCTGCGTGGCGCAGTGGTACATGAACACCCCGGGATGCTTGGCGGTGAACTTCAAGGTCGTCTTCTCGCCGGGGGCGATCGTCCTGAAAGCCGTCTCAGGATTGAGCTCGGAGGAGTGGAAGTCGATCGAGTGCGGAACCCGCACCTGCATCGCCTTGCTGCTGCCGTTGTCTTCCACTCGCCGACACCTGGGGCATGCACGACGGCGACGTCGGAACGGGCTGGATGATCGTGATGATGCTCGGCATGGTCCTCCTCTGGGGACTCATCGTCGTCGGGGTCGTTTGGCTGCTGCGCGAGGCGATCGGCCGCAGCCATCACCCAGCGGCTATCGACCCGCTGGCGATCCTCGACCGCCGTCTAGCCGGACGGCGAGGACGTTGTCCTGATCGCCGCCAAGGGCGGCTACCCGAAGCACCCGGCCTGGCTCCACAACCTCAAGGCCAACCCCGACACGATCGCCCAGATCCACTCTGAGCGCCGGCCCTGAGCGAGGGCTTCGACGGGCAGGTCGTCTGGCTCAAAGCAGGTGAGCCGATGCCGCTCGAGGTCTGACCGCCTTTTAGGGAGCGACGCCGGGAGGGTGACGGGACCGTCGACTCACGGCCAGCGGGTTGCGCCGGGTCGTAGAGTCGGTCGGACAGGGTGCCGTACCAACCCCAAGGAGGTCCTGCATGGCCGAGTTCCCCGCGCCCGATGAAGGGATCGTGCTGACCCACTTCGTCGTCTCCGCCGACGTCGAGCGCTCACGCCGCTTCTACGCCGACGTGCTCGGCGGCGAGACCGTCCGCACCGGCGAGCCGTCGGTCGTGGCGCTTGCCAACAGCTGGATCATCATCAACGTCGGCGGCGGCCCCACCGAGGACAAGCCGACCGTCACGCTGGAAGCGCCACCCGACCCCGACCGGGTCAGCAGCTTCCTCAACATCCGCGTCGCCGATATCGACGCCGTCTACGCGGATTGGAGCGGGCGCGGAGCCGAGTTCCTGACGCCCCCGGAAAAGCGCAAGACCGAGTTCCGCTGCTACGTCCGGGACCCGGACGGCCACCTGATCGAGGTCGGCCAGAGGATCTGAGCTCTCTATGCAGCTGCTAGCGGGCGCAGCGACTGCAGCCAGGCGGGCTGCAGGACCGGGGGTGCGTCGCCAGGGAAGCGGGGGACGGCGCGCCGGGCCAGGCGGCCGGCGGGCCGGCCGTCGATCAGCGGCCGCAGGTCCTGGAGGGTTATCGCCAGGCGCACGCTCGCCCCGATCTGAAAATCGGCGGCGCTCAGCTGCTCGCCGTCGAGCACACCGGCGGCGATCCACTCGTCGACCTTCTGCAGCATGCCGTCGAGCCCGGCGAGGTTGGTCCGCACGGCCTCGTCGCTTGCCTCGTTGACACGCACCCCCGCGGCGATGAAAGGCGGGGTGAGGCGGGCGGCGAGGCCGATCGGCACCCCCATCCTCGAGTCCTCCATGTAGGTGCGGGTCGCGGCTCCGTTCGCGTGCAGTGCCCAGAGCACGATCTGCCGCACCGGATGTTGGAGCTCCTCCTCGCCCCAGCGCTCGGCCTCTTCTACCGCGAGGCGCTTCTCGGGATCGGCGGGGAACAGCGGCGGCTCGGGTTGCACCCGGTCGAGCTCACGTGCGATCTCGCGCGACCCTTGGACCCTGCGGCCGTCGACCGTGAGCGCCGGCACGGTGTTCCTCGGGAAGCCGAGCAGGCGGCGCAGGATGACTTTCACGAGGAAGGGGACGAGGTCGGTTCGCTTGAAGTCGATGCCCTTGTACTCAAGCATCGCCTGCGCCGCCATCGCCGGGTGCGAACCCGGCAGCCCATAGAGCCTGACCTTCATCGGCTCCCGACCCTACTCGTTTGCCCGCACCTCTCCGTAGAGCTTGGTCAGCCCTTCGGTCTCGATCGCCGCCATGCGCTCATCCTCCCAATCAGGTGACGATCGGCGTCGCAATCGCCAGGTAGACGACGATCGAGAGCAGGTCCTGGACGATCGTCGCCAGCGGTCCCGAGCCGAAGGCGGGATCGCTGCCGAAGCGCGCCAGCAGGCGGGGCAGGACGGTCGCCACCGTGGTCGCGATCGAGCAGCTCGCGATCAGGGCCAGAGCAACGGCGAGGGCGACGTCGGGGTCGTTCCAGCCGATCAGGGCGAAGGGGAAGAACGCGAGGCCGATCAAGGCGCCGATCAGGACGCCGGTGATCAGCTCTCGCCGGACCACCGTCCGCATGTCGACGCCGGCGCTCATCCCTCGGATGAGCAGCGTCTCGGTCTGCGTGCCGACCGCGTCGGCCATGTAGACGACGGCGGGAAGGAAGAAGGCGAGGAGGACGACCTCGTCGAGCTGGGCCTCGAAGGAACCGACGATCAGCGCCGAGGCCATCGCGCCCGCGAGGCCGACCAGCAACCAGGGCAGGCGGTGCAGGAGCCGCCGGCTGACCGGCTCTTCTGCCGCCAGGCGAGCCCGCCCGCTGCTGGCCAGGTAGCCACCGAGGCGAGCCGCGTCCTCGTCGTGCTCCGCGAGCAGGCGACCGATCAAACGGTGCGAGGGCACGAGCCCGAGAAAGGCCCCGTCCGAGTCGGCCACCGCCAGATTGCTCTGCCGGCGCCGCACCATCCGCCAGGCGGCCGCCTCCTCCGATTCACCCGGGCGGATCGCGACGGAGTCGGAGTCGGCCAGGTCTCGGAGAAGCGTGTCCTCTGGAGCCTCCAGCAACCGGGTCAGCGCCACGAGGCCGATTAGCCTGCCCTGATCGAGCACCACGATCTCGTCGACGAAATCGAACGACTTGCCAAGCATGTAACGGCGCGCTTCGGCGGCGGACTGCGATGGCGAGAGGACCGGAACCCGATCCGTGGAGTGATCTCTGAGCTCGCCGGTGAGCAGACCGCGTGACTCGTCCATCGCATCCATTCTCACGCCAGAATCAGACGCCCAGCGCGAAGCTCAACCCCAGCATGACCGCCGCTCCGGCAGCGACGCCGATGCTCGGCCCCAAGGCGCGTCGACCGGAGAAGGCCTTGGGGAGCATCTCGACGACGATCAGCGCCAGCATCGCCCCCGCCGCGAAGGCGAAGGAGAAAGGCAAGAGGCCGCTCACCTCCTCCACCGCCAGGAACGCGATCAAGGCGCCGACCGGCTGCGGCGCGCTGGTCGCCACCGCCGTCCAGAACTGGCGGGCGCGGCCGAAGCCGGCTTCCTGCATCGGGATCGCGACGCTGGTCCCCTCCGGCACGTTCTGAATCCCGATCGCGAGGATCACGAACAGGCTCAGCCCCGCCCGGTCCGAAGCAAAGGCGGTTCCGATCGCGAGCCCCTCCGGCAGGCTGTGGACGAAGAGGACGAGGAAGACGAGGGCCGACGTTCGCGTTCCGGGGCCGGTGCGACCCATGAAGCCGTGGTCGGGCTTGAAACGGCGGCTGACGAGGAGGAGAAAGGCGACCCCGACGGCGGTTCCCGCGATCACCGCGCCGGGCGAGCCTTCTTCGGTCGCCGGGATGAGCAGGCCGGCGAGAGCCGCGACCCCCATCACTCCGGCGGCGAACCCGAGCAGAAAGGGCGTCGCCCGCTCGGTGCGCTGCCCGAACAGAAAGACCGGCACCGCACCGAGCCCGGTCGCAAGCGCGGTGGCAGAAGCAGCCAGCAGGAGAACGACGACGTCCGGCATTCAGCCGGCGCTTACGTGGCAGTCCGGGTCGCCATGGCGGGGCGAATCCTCTCAACTCCCATCGGCTGGATCGGGGCCGGCCCCCACTCGCGCGCTCAGGGCACGGCCGGTCGGTTCGCGAAGGCCTGGTAGGCGCGGCACGGCTCTCCTCGCAGTCAGGATTAAGTACTTCTACCACGCGCAGAATCCCAAACCCAGCATTGTTTTCCCGCCGCTCGCCCTCTAGAATCTGCGACGCGAGTGGCCATTGGCTCTCGCAACAGCGTTGAAGCCGCCGCAAGGCGGCTTCGGTGCGTCTACGGGCCTACTTGGCAGAGAACGCTCGGCTCGAGAATGCCCCACAGATCCTCGATCGCCCGCCCGGAGGCACCCTGCTGATCAGTACCGCGTCGGCGACGCTGAAAGAGGAACGCCGCCAAATCGGCAATCTGAATGCCCGGGGTGCGATGGCTATGAACAATGCCGGGAGCCTCAACGAGCCGTGGATCCGAGCCTCCAGTGAGCTCCTTCCGATGATGGGTATGGACAGCCCTGACCAAGGCCGGGTTCATGCTGCCAGCCTCGTCGAAGATCAGCAAGCACCGATCGCGAAGCCGCTTGCTCTCGCGCTCCAAGCGCGGCAAGAGCAGCTCAACAGTCCGCAAACGAGCAACGCTCAGATCGCGAGCGGACTCGCCGACCCGCTCTGTAGACACAAGCGCAACCCTTCCTCGGCAGGACTCAATCACTTTCAGACCCAGCCGATAAGCATGCACCCTCAGCGCCGGTTGATCGCGAAGAACCCTCCACCCACGACGCGAGTGGAAGAGGTCTGACCCACGGAGCTCGACATGTGGATTGACCCCGTGCCGGGTGAGGCGTCCTGGAATCGAGAGGATCTCACGCTGCATAGCTGCGTCCCGCTCATCGGGAACGAGCAACGCGGCGAAGCTGTAGACCGCGTCGGTGTAGGTCTCGTCAATGTAGGCAAGCCGCATCGTGACCCTCGTTAGTCACGTCTCTGCATCACATTCGACTGGATTCGGTAAAGCGCTGTTCCCCGCCCATCGGAGCTTTTTAGCAAGTAGACAAGACGCTTCGCGTGAGACGGGTTGGGATACTTCGGTCCGCAGCGACTTCAGGCATTCAAATTCGGCGTACCCTGCTGCGGTGACCTACGTCGATTCACGAGATCGCCTTGACCTATCCATCCCCGCGTTACTTGACGCCGGTCAAAAACATGGCGTCGAGAACCTGCGCATCTTCGGATCGCTGGCTCGCCGCGACACCGACGGAGCAAGAGACGTCGACCTTCTCGTTGATCTCAAGTCCAATAGGACGCTCCTCAATCTCGTCGCCTTTCGTCGCAAGGCCGAAAAGGTCCTCGCCGTGCCCGTCGACGTCGCAACGGTCGACATGCTCAAGGAGCGCATCCGCGCCAAAGTCCTGCTCGAGGCACGGCCACTGCCTAGCTCTCGCAAGCTGCATCACGACCAAACAGGGATGTAGACCAGCCTCTCGCGCCTGGGCAAGGGATGACGCTCAACCTGACCCTTCTAATCGAGGACGCGATCTATCAGTCGGGAGATTTTCGACTAGTCGATGCGAACAACCGTAAATTGGTCACGGACACCTCGCTGAAGGTAGTCGGTGTGTCGTACCCGGGATGATCTGACTGCGGACGGGACAGTCCTGGGAAAAAACCGCGATCAACGACGTTGGCGACGTTGTCGGTGCAACCAGGGTTAGGGGTTTGAGCGTCCTTGGATGCGCCGAGCCTCTGGGGAGGTCTCATGGCCCCCCTACCTTCGACACCACTGGTGCCGACCCGCGGCGGTTAGCTCATCGGGACTAGTGGTCGGAGCGGGCCAAGCAGATCACGGAAGCCACGCGCTGCTTTGGACCGCGAAATAAGTCGGGGGTCAAGAGTTTGCCGGCGGCTGGGGTGTTTTGCAGGGATTAGGGGTGGCTGACCGGATTCGAACCGGCGACCGCCTGGACCACAACCAGGAGCTCTACCAGCTGAGCTACAGCCACCACGCTCTTCCAATCTAGCGTGCTTGTGGCTACGGTTGGCGGGTGGCGCGGCGACGTGGGAATTCGGTCTTTCGGCCTGAGGCTTGGCCGTTGGGGGCCACCGGCCCGCAGGCCAAGGGCGCGATGGCGATCGGGGCGCTGGCGGTCGGTGCGGCGGCCGTGGGCGGGTTTGCGATCGGGCGGCTCAGCGTGGGGCGGCTGGCCGTTGGTCGAGCCACGGTCGGCAGGCTCAAGGTCGGGCGGCTCGAGGTCGAGGAGGTCCGCATGCCCGACGCCAAGCCGCCCGAATGAAGCGACTCGTCTTCCTCGCCGTCACGCCGATCCTGCTCGTCGTCCTCGCAGCGCCGGCTCAGGCCGTCGGCCCCTACCCGGATCTCGGCGGCTGCCAGGTCTTCCCCGACCCGCCCGCCTCGCTCTCCCCCACGGCTCCGTCGCTGCCCAACCAGGCGGCCTGGAACCAGGATGTCTCGCGGGCGCCGATCGCTCGCAACTCGGCCGCAACCATCGCCTACATCGACGCCCACGGGGGTGACTTCCTCCACCCCGACTTCGGCTCGCCGCGCGCCTACGGCTTCCCCTACGCCGTCGTCGGCGCCGGTCAACGCAAGCTGCCGATCCGCTACACCGCCTATGGCGAGGAGAGCGACCCGGGGCCGTTCCCGGTGCCGACCGGCGCGCCGGTCGAGGGCGGCCGGCGCAGCGGCGGCGACCGGCACGTGCTCACCGTCGACCGTTCCACCTGCACCCTTTACGAGCTGTACCGCGCCTTCCCTGTCCGCACCGGCCGCGCGGGCTGGAACGCCGACTCGGGCGCCCGCTGGGACCTCGACTCGACCGCGCTGCGGCCCGACTCCTGGACCTCCGCCGACGCCGCGGGGCTGCCGATCTTCCCCGGCCTCGTCCGCTACGACGAGGCAGTCGCAGGCCGCGTCGACCACGCGATCCGCGTCACCTTCGAGAGCACCCGCGACGCCTGGGTCCACCCCGCCTCGCACTGCGCCGGCGACACCACAAGCGCAAGCGCCCCCGCGATGGGGACCCGCCTGCGGTTGAAAGCCGGCTACGGCCTCGGCGGCTTCAGCGGGCCGGCCCGCGCGATCGCCGAGGCGCTGAAGCGCTACGGGATGATCGTCGCCGACAACGGCTCCAACTGGTTCTTCAGCGGCACCAGCGACCGCCGATGGGACGACGAGAACCTGAACCAGCTGAAGCGAATCCCCGGCAGCGCCTTCCAGGTCGTGCGCAGCGCCGCCCGCCCACACGTCTGCTGAGCGCCGCCTACCCGTCGCCGAGCACCACGCGCCGGAACGCCGGCCGCAGCCGCGCCCCGAGCTCCGTCGCGGCCGCCGCGACCTCCTCACCCCCGTCGCTGACCAGCACCACCTCGCTCGCGGCAAAGCTGCCGAGCTGGTCTTCGACCGCCTGGACGACGTCCTCGTCGCCGACCCGTGCCTCGGCCGCGATCCCCGCCTTGGCGAGCGCCGCGACGGTGGCAACGAGGTCCTCCTGCGCCGCCCGGCGCGCGCCCTCGACGTCGGACGCCCAGCGGTCGAGGAAGCGCGTCCTCAGCGGCGAGAGGACGAGCACGCTCGCGTCGTCGCCGGTGGCCCCGAGCCCGGCGGCCACCGCGACCCGGTCCACCTCAACCGGCTCGTCGACTCGGCGGGTGACCACCAGCAGCACCTTGCGCCCGCCCTCCTCGGGCGCTCCCCCGATCGGCCCGCGCGGCGTCTGTCGCGCGGCGACGACGAGCAGCGCCGCCGTGACAAGCGCACCGGCGGCGACCCCCGCGGCGGCCCCGCCAACGGCGAAAGCCGCCACGACCGGCACCGCCAAGGCGGCGACGATCAGCGGCAGCTTCCAGGCAGCCATCGCTCCGGATTGTCACCGAGGCGGGCTACACCTGACGCCTGGTGCCGCCCAGCATAGGCAGCAGCAGCATCGCCAACCCGATCAGGATCACGATGATCCCCAGCACGTAGTTGACGAGCAACGCCAGCGCGATTCCTATGAGGATCACAACTATCGAACTTGGAGTCATGGCCGCCTAGCTACCCATCCTCAGATCGTCGGAAACTTCCGCTTCCTCCGCCAGCGCCCGTCGCAGCGCCTCGTCGAGCGACTCCGGCTGGATCCCGAAGGGCTCGGCGCCGGAGGGATCGGTGACGACGGTCGTAGTCCTCAGGCCCTCGACCAGGGGGCGCGCAACGCTCGTGTCGACCGGCGTGACCAGGCCAAGCCAGAGCGACGAGAGCCACGGCGTAACGATGGGCAGGGGGAGCTTCGGCCGCGGCTGCATTCCCATCGCCATCGCCATCCGGTCGAGCATCTCGGCGTAGCTGAGCACCTCCGGGCCGCCGATCTGCACCTCCCTCCCCGTCGACTCGCCCACCTGCGGCGCACGGCGCAGGTACTCGACCGTCGCGTCGATGCCGATCGGCTGGGTCTTCGTCTTCAGCCAGGCCGGCGCGATCATCACCGGCAACCGCCCGACCAGGTAGCGCAGCGTGCGGTAGGACTCGCTGCCGGCGCCGACGACCATCGCCGCCCGGAAGTAGGTGAGCGGCGGCCCCCAGGCGGCGAGCACGCGCGCGGTCTCGGCGCGGCTGGCAAGGTGCTTCGAGGTGCGCTCGTCGCCGAGCCCGCCCAGGTAGACGACCCGCTCGACGCCTTCGCCTGCGGCCATTCGGGCGAAGCTCTCCGCCCCCTGCCGCTCGCGAGCGGCGAAGTCGCCGCCGCCCGCCATCGCGTGGACTAGGTAGTAGGCGACGTCGACACCCTCGCCTGCGCCGCGCAGGCTCGCCGCGTCGGTGACGTCGCCGACGCGCAGCTCGCAGCCCGCCGCCTCGAGCGCCGACCCCCGCGAGCGGTCGCGCACCAAGCAGCGCACCGCCGCACCCGAGTCGCGCAGCGAGCGCGCCAGCCGGACGCCGACGAATCCCGTCGCTCCGGCTATGAGAACGCTGGCACCGATGAGCCCCGGCTACCCCGGCCGGGCAACCTCAACCGCGGGTGCCGCCGCCGCTTCCGTCCGGCGACCAGCCGCCGCGAAACGCTGTCGACCCCTCTACGGTTCCCCACCGACATGCCACAAACGAGGCAGTTCTCGAATCTGGCGGCCCAGCAGGCCTACGAGACGCTCGCGCCCGTCTACGACGACTTCACCTGGAACCACGACTACGAGCGGTGGGTCCGCAGCCTCCTGCCGCCGCTTCAGCGTCGCGGGCTGAGCGGAAACCGCTTGCTCGACGTCGCCTGCGGGACGGGCAAGAGCTTCCTGCCGATGCTCGAGAGGGGCTGGGAGGTGACCGCATGCGACATCTCGCCCTCGATGCTCGCGCTGGCCCAGGCCAAGGCCGGCGACGCGGCACGGCTGAGCATCGCCGACATGCAACGGCTGCCGACCTTCGGCGAGTTCGACCTCGTCTGGTCGCTGGGCGACGCGATCAACTACCAGCTCAGCTTCGAGGAGCTGGTCAACGCGCTGAGCGGCATGGGCGCCAACCTGGCCGACGGCGGCCTGCTGCTGTTCGACGTCAACGGGCTTGCCTGCTACCGCCAGTTCTTCGCGCAGACATATGAGGTCGAGCGCGGCGGGCGGCGGCTGATCTGGCGCGGCCAGGCAGCCGTCGACGTCGCCCCCGGCTCGATCTGCGAAGCCCGCTTCGACGTCGAGGATCCCTCCGGGGAGGACGAGGTCGAGCCCCACGTGCACCGCCAGCGGCACCATCCCGAAGCCGAGGTGCTGCAAGCCCTCGCCGAGGCCGGACTGGAAAGCCTCGATGTCTACGGCCACGGACACGACGCGGTGCTGCAGCAACCGTTCGACGACCAGACGCACGTCAAGAGCATCCACGTCGCTCGCCGCGGCCGGCGCTGAGCCGCGCCGGGGCCGTCGCGAGCACGCCCCCGGCAGGATTCGAACCTGCGACCCGCTGCTTAGAGGTCGGGCTCAACGCACCGCTGCCAGTCGCTCTGGAATGCGCTTTGCCTGCAAACAAACCATTTCTCAGAATGACAAGAGTGGACGGGGGGCGACGCGAGTGGCCTAATTTGTTCCTACCTGGGTTCCTACCGATCATTCCCTCGGTGGGGGATAATCTCGGGATTCCGGCCCCGGTAGCTCAGCTGGATTAGAGCGCTGGCCTTCTAAGCCAGATGTCGCAGGTTCGAATCCTGCCCGGGGCGCTTCTAGCGCGTTGGGGTCGTTCGATTCGGGATCGGCCAGCAGCGCAGGCGCTGAAAGGTGACGTGCAGGGCTCGAACCTCGAATCGCCGGTCTTGGAGACCGTGCACTTCTGCTATCACGCGGAAGGGGGAGGCCTCAGCGGGCGAGATTCGACGAGGGCGAGGCGACCGCCTCAGGCGACCCAGGTTGTTCTCGGTGAGGTGGCCGGATTCGGGGATAGTCTTTCCGTGTGACAAGACCACCGCTGGACCTGGCGCGAGGCGCGGAAGTGGCCAAGAGACTCAGAGAGCTGGGCGTCAAGGGCATCCTCATCACGGCTGCGGAGAGTGGCTACATCACAGAGGTGAAGTGCGGGATGCCCAAGTGCCGCTGTCCCGAAGAGCTGGGTGGTGCCTCGCACTTCGTAGCGCTCACCAAATACAGCGACTGGAATCCGACCCACGAGCATTTCCCAACCCCAAAGCGAGATGGGGGCCAAAGAACCGTTGAGAACTCAGTCCTCGCGCACCGGCTTTGCAACAGGATCGACTTTTCGGAAACCTCTGGGCGGCCACACGCGAGGGATCTCGAGAGAATAAGAAAAGCTCGCGAGGCGGCCGCCGAGAGCTGACGCGTCGAGGGCAGCCGGCGTCGCCGACCTCGGGCCTCGCAGCCTACGTACGGGCTCTCGCTTAGCGCGAAGAGCAGGACTGAGCCTCCCAAGTGCTTTCACAGCGCACAATTGCGCTACAATTGCGCTCGTGTCCTCTCCAGCATTTGCCAAGGAGGCGGCCTTCGTCCACGACGAGGCCCATCTCAGCTCCGACGACATCGCCGCGGCAACCGGCGCCGCGCCGAGCACCGCACGGGCATGGGTGGCGTTGAAGCGCATTCCATCGGGAACGCGGGCGCAGCGCATCGCCGAGCTCTCTTCGCTCAGTGAGCGGCTGCTGCGGGTGATGGACCCCGAGTACATCCCCGTCTGGATGAACAAGCCCGTCCCGGCCCTCGACGACAGAAAGCCGCTCGAGCTGATCTCCGGAGGCGAATACCTGCGGGTCGCGCGAATCGTCTCCGCCCTCGAGGAACCGGTCGCAACCTAAGCCTTTTGGTGCTCGACGTCGACCGCGTCAGCGCCGATGGCGTTTGGTATCGCCATCTACCGCACCGCGGCAGGGTCTGGTGGTGGTCAGAGCCGGCACCTGACGGGCGCTGGCAGCGCGGCTCTGAGGTCGCGGGCTTCTATCTCGCTGACTCGCGCGACACGGCATCGGCTGAGTGGCACAGGCAAATCGAGGAGCTGGCGCTGAGGCCCGAGGACCAGCTACCCAGAGATCTTTGGCGCTTTGAGGTCGACATCGACGCGGTCGCCGATCTTCGCAGTGAGAAGCAGCTGGCACGGGTCGGCCTCGCCATCCCCACGCCGAGGCAACGCGAATGGCCTGCCTTCCAACAGGTAGGAGAGCAGCTTCACTTGGACGGATGGAAAGGACTGCGTGCGCCAAGCGCCGCGCGACCAGGCGACGGCGAGATCCTCTGCCTCTTCCGCGAAACCCAGAAGGTAGGCGGGGTCAAGCCGCTACCGCCGCCGGCGATCCACAGGCATCCGCCGCCGCGGCCGTGAGCGATCACCCCCCGCCGACGTCAGCGCAGCTTTCGTCGAGCTCGCCCTTCACCTTGAACACGTAGTCGGGCTGCGGGGTGATGTCGGGCTCTTCGACGACCAGATCCAGCGCCGGAGAGGTTTTCAGCCAGGCGTAGACGGGATACCAGTAGTCGGCTTCGGGCGAATCCTGCGTCGCCACGCTGGTGATCAGGAAGTCGTAGTCGCCCTCGTTGACGAGGCGGCGGAACTGGCGGCAGGTGGTCGCCAGGCGGTACTGCCCGTCGGGCCCCTCCTCGCCGATGTACTGGACGTAGTTGTCGAGGTTGGCGCCGTAGAAGCCGTACTGGCCGAAGAAGATCTCGCCCGATCCCGCGATCCCGATCCGCGCCCCGTGGCGGTTGTGGGCGAAGGCGTAAGCCTTCTGCGGGCCGCCGTCCTGCAGGAAGGGCGTCGTCCGTTGGTAGTGCTGCTCGTAGTACTGGACCTCCTGCGCGCGGCCGAGCACGACGGCGAGCAGCAGCACGACGCCGGCGACGGCGGCAACCTGGCCGCGGCCGACCCGCCGCCTCCCCCGCGCCAGGCCGAGCGCGGCCGGCGCCCAGACCAGCGCCAGGGTGAGGAGGACCGTGCCGACTATGTAATCGGGGTACCAGCGCGGCGTGCTCAGCACGGTGATCGCGTAGACGCCCGTCAAGAAGAGCAGCGTCTGCCAGGCGCGCGAGTCGGGCGCCCGCAGCGGCCGCGCGATCGGCACCAGAGTCAGCGCCAGCAACAGCCCCGGCATCAGGTAGCGGGTGTTGGTGAAGAAGCCCGTCGGCGAGCCCTCCTGGCCGGCCGCGGTGAGCGGCGTGAAGACGTAGACGGCGGCGGTGAGCAGCGCCGCGGCGGCGATCACGCGCAGGACCCGGTTGCGCGAGCGCACGGCGATGAAGACCGCGGTGGCGACGGCCATGATCAGGATCAGCGGCCAGAGCGGCCCCAGCGCGTCGCCGAGGTCGGGGAAGAACCAGCGCCGGTAGATGGTCGGGTCGGTCAGGTAGTGGGCGACGGCGAAGCGCGGCCGCGGGTCGAGCGGCATCTGGTCGGGCGTCGGCAGGCTCAGCGGCCCCCACTTGGTCTGCGGGATCGGGTTGCCGCCGGTGATGATCGCCGCGCGCAGATACCAGTAGCCGCCGACCACGACCGCCGGGATGCCGATCGCCGCCGCGGTCATCGCCCGCCGCCCGGCGCCGCTGACGACGACCATCCCGACCGCGATCGCGCCCACCGGCGCCAGCAGCGGCAGCTTCACCGAGACGGCGAGGCCGGCGGCGATCCCGGCGAGGATCAGCGGCCCCTTGTCGAGCAGCGGCGCGTCGCGCTCGGGTGCGTCCTGCACCGCCCCGCTCTCCGGCGCGCGCCGCTGGTGGCCGTTGATCAGGAAGGCGGCGAAGGCGAGCAGGAAGGCGAGGCCCATGATGTCGTTGCGCCCCTCCCCGGGCTGCGTCTCGATCATCACCCCGGCGGAGAAGACCAGCGCCCCGGCGACCAGCGTCGCCGGCCCGACCTTGTAGGGGCGGCCGACGCACCAGGCGGCGAGCAACGCGATCGAGAGCCAGATCATGTTGATCAGCGGCGAGAGCCAGTCGCTCTTGAAGAGGACGATGCCGGCGGCGTGGACCAGCTCGGAGCTGCCGGGGTAGAACCAGGCGGCGAGCCGCAGCGGGTCGGTGAAGTGCAGCGGCACCGTCGTGCCGTCTTGCGCGATCCGACCCGAGAAGGGCATGTGGTACCAGGTCGTGTCGCCGCCGAACATGCCGTGGTCGAGGGCGAGCTGCGAGGGGAAGGTCCACTCGGCGACCACCCAGGAGGCGACGCCGAGCGCGATCAGCAGCGCCGCCGTCTGCACCTGCGGGGCGCTTACTTGGCGATCCTGAGCCGGCGCCATCGTCCAGCCCAGCGCCGCGGCGCCGAGCCCGATCGCGATGCAGACGACGATCGTCCAGCCGACGGTGAGGATGCTGAGCGTGCCGAGCAGCTGCAGCGCGAGGATCAGCAGGGCGGCGGCGATCGTCGCGTCGGCAAGGCGGGCCAGCGCGCCGGAGAACTCGGGCACGATCCAGCGCCGCAGCCAGTAGCCGCCGAGGGCGAGCGCCGAGACGATGCCGATCGTCGCCAGGCAGCCGCCGATGTAGGAGCCGAAGGACGGGGTCACCGGCGCGGGATGCTATTCGGCGCGCCGGGCGGGGGAGCTACTCGGCGGCGGCTGCCGGGATGCGGCAGGAGACGCCGGTCCCGGCGAGGCCGCAATAGCCGTTCGGCACCTTGTGCAGGTACTGCTGGTGATAGTCCTCGGCGTAGTAGAACGGGCCCGCGGGCCCGACCTCGGTCGTGATCGGCGCGTGGCCGGCGGCGCGCAGCGCCTCGTCGTAGGCGTCGCGGGCCGTCTCGGCGGTCGCCTTCTGGGCATCGTTCCTGAAGTAGATGCCGGAGCGGTACTGGGTGCCGACGTCGTTGCCCTGGCGCATCCCCTGGGTCGGGTCGTGCTCCTCGAAGAAGACCTCGAGCAGGCGCGCGTAGGAGATCCGCTCGGGGTCGAAGGCGACGAAGACCGCCTCGGCATGGCCGGTGCGGCCGGTGCAGACTTCCTCGTAGGTGGGGTTCGGCGTCGTCCCGTTCATGTAGCCGACCGCCGTCGTGTAGACGCCGTCCAGCGTCCAGAAGAGTCGCTCCGCGCCCCAGAAGCAGCCGAGGGCGAAGTAGGCGACCTCAGTCCCCTCGGGGAAAGGCGGCTCCATCGGCGTGCCCAGCACTGCGTGCGTCATCGTCGTCACACGGTAGCGTTCCGGCATCGGCTGCCTCGCGCTTCTCTTCGCCCTGATCTCGCCGCGGCTGGCGCTGTTCGCGCTGTTCCTCTTCAGCGACCTGCTCAGCCGCTCCTTCGACAGCTGGCTCGTACCCCTGCTCGGCTTCTTCCTGCTGCCCTGGACGACGCTGGCCTATGCGGTGATGTGGTCCTCTTCGGACGGCGTGCTCGGCTTCGAGTGGTTCATCGTCGCCCTCGCCTTCCTCTTCGACGTCGGCGCCTTCGCCGGCGGCGGCAAGCGGCGCGCCGAAACGCGCTACTAGCCCCGCGGGCTCTCGTCGATCGGGTAGGCGAGTCGGACGTGCCGCTTGGAGAGGACGATGAAGTCGCGCTGCTCGACCTCGCCCCCGTCGAGCGCCGTGATCTCGACGTCGACGATCGGGATGAAGGCGATGTCGCCGCGGTTGATCGCGTCGGAGAAACGACTCTGGTAGCCGTGCGGGGGCAGCGTCAGGTCGCCGACGACGAGGTGTCGGTCGGTTTCGAAGACGACCCGTTCCCGGCGCCGCTCACTGTTCGCTTGGCCCTCCATCGCCGCTCTTTATCGGCCTTTCCAGGGATTCCGTGAATGTATAAGCGTCCAGACGATCGTCAGCGCGCCGGCTCCTCGCCGGCGGGCAGCAGGATCGCCGCCACGAGCGCCACCGCCCCCGCCGTCAGGCCCGCCGTGGTGATGCCGAGCTGCAGCCGGCTCGAGCTTCCCTCGGCGAGGACCCAGAGCGCGATCGCCTCGCTGAGCACGAGCGCAAGCAGGGTCGCCGCGGCGTAGGCGGCGCCGACGATCCGCACCCGGATCGGGTCGCGAAAGAGGACGCCCAGCATCCTCGGCGGCTCGCGGCCCGGCGAGAAGTAGCGCAGCTCGATTGCCAGGGCGAGGATCACGATCGGGATGATCTGCGCGACCGCCTCGAAGTAGGCGATCCCGGCGTGTCCGTCGACCAGCGCCAGCGCGACTACGAACGCGATCGGCGGCAGCCCGAAGGCCACCGACGCGACAGAGATCCCGAGCCACTTCAAATCGGGGCGGCTGGATTCGAACCAGCGAAACCTCCCGCCCCCAAAGCGGGCGCTCTGACCAGACTGAGCTACGCCCCGATGCGCGAATTCTACGACCAGTCGCTACGTATGGTGTCCATCCAAGCATCGAGGCGAGCCCTGAGGTAGGTATCCGAGGTTCTCACCTGGAGGACTCCATACTTGGAACGCCAAATCCGGCCAGCCAGCTGACCGCTGTTCGACTTTCGCTGGAATTTGATCGTCGACGGCGAAACATCTAAGAGCTGTCCCCAGAATGCGCACAATTCCTCAGGGACCTGATCGGCGTGATGCTGGAATGAATAGGAGATCGAACGACTCGCGAGCCGACCGATCCAAGCCGCGCCGAGACGGATCACCGCGGGATCGGAGTTGCAGATCGAGACGACGTTCCGATCGCGCTTGTACCCCTCGCCGATGTACATGCAGACAAAGTCTCGGAATGTCGGCTCCTTCAGGAGGAGTGGATATTCCCGACGCCCGCGGTCATATGCGGCGCTTCGCAAACGAGCGTGCTTGTCGCGATTTGCCTTTGAGGCCCGCCTCGATGCAAGCGTTTCGTTTTCCGTCGTTCCGATCGGCAGATCTTTCACCCAGTAGTAGATCGTCGTCCGTGAGATGGCGAGCCGTTCGGAGAGCTCGTCGATGGTCAGCTTCTTGTCTGAGCGAAGCTGCCGGGCTTTCTCTTTGATGTAGCTCGGATAAGCCATTCTCAACCCGAACGTATGTTCGCAGTCGCGTCGGATGGCTCGAATCGTTTAGCGTGCGGCCCCGATGGCCGACGTGCGCCCCCTCTACGCGACCCATTACGACCTCGGGGTCGTGGGGTCGCTGCAGAAGGTCGCGGCGCCGCCGTATGACGTAATCGGTCCCGAGCTGCGGGCGGAGCTGCTCGAGCGCTCCCCCTACAACGCGGTGGCGATCGACCTGCCGAAACCGTACGGCGAGACCGGCCCGCAGGACACCGGCGACGACCCCTACGAGGGCGCCGCCCGGCTGATCGGCGAGTGGCGCGAGGCCGGCGCCTTAGTCGGCGACTCCGAGCCGGCGATCTGGGCGATGACGCAGGACTACACCGGCCCCGACGGCGCCGCGCGCACCCGCCACGGCATCCTCGCCCGGGTGCGGGTCGAGGACTTCTCCGCCGGCCAGGTCCTGCCGCACGAGCGCACCCTGCCCGGGCCCAAGAAAGACCGTCTCGACCTCACCCACGCCACCAAGCACAACCTCTCGGCGATCTTCTCGCTCAGCACCAAGGATCCCTGGCCGCTGGTCGCGCCGGCGATCGACGGCGTGGAGCCCTGGGGCGAGGCGAGCGACGAAGGCGGCACGGTCACCAGGGTCTGGCGGGTCGGCGACCCGGCGATCCACGCCGCCGTCTCCGAGCTGCTCGCCGACGCGCAGCTGCTGATCGCCGACGGCCACCACCGCTACGAGACCGCGATCGCCTACCGGGACGAGGCTGGCGGCGAGGGCGAGTTCACCCTGATGGCGCTGACCGGCCTCGACGACCCCGGCCTCACCGTCTTCCCCACCCACCGGCTGCTCTCCGGCCTGCGCGACGACCCCGAGCGCCAACGGCGTCTCGGCGAGGGCCTGCGCGAGCTGTTCGACGCCGAGGAGGTGCCGCTCGAGCGGCTCGACCCGCTCGGCGAGGAGGGCGCCGGCGTCTTCGGCCTCTACGACTCCTTCCACCACAAGGCCTTCCGCCTGCGCCTCAAGGCCGGCGCCGTCGCCGCGCTCGACGAGCAGCTCGCCGGCAAGCCCGAGGCCTACCGCCGGCTCGACGCCGCGATCCTCGAGACCCTCGTGCTGAAGGGCCTCGCCGGGCTCAGCGAAGACGACATCCTCGCCAAGCGCGGCCTCGGCTACACGAAGAGCGTCGAGGACTCGCTGGCACTGCTCGAGGATGGCACCTACGACGTCGCCTTCATCCTCCGCCCGATCCCCGTCGACCAGGTACGGGCCATTTGCGAAAGTGACGAGAACATGCCCCCCAAGTCCACGTATTTCTTCCCCAAGGTCTTGACCGGGCTTGTTTTCAACCCAGTCGGATAAAGGCCCCGAAAACCAAGCAGGTCGGGGGATGCAGGGAGCGAGGTGAGGGGAGCGCACTTTGGTGCGTGACCCGATCCGAGCGACTGAAGACCCCGAGATGCGCCGGTTTGCAGGGGCCTTAGGATTGGGCGCGATGGTCAAGATCTATACGAAGAAGGGCGACGACGGCAGCACCTCGCTCTGGTACGGCGGGCGAGTGCCCAAGCACCACGGCCGCACCGAGGCCTACGGCGCGCTCGACGAAGCCTGCTCGCAGCTCGGCGTCGCCCGCGCGCTCTGCGGCCCGGAGGACGCCGAGCTGGCCGCCGACATCCTCCGCCTGCAGGACGACCTCTTCGTCGCCGGCGCCGAGCTGGCGACCGCGCCCGAGGCGAGCGAGCGGCTCGAGGACGGCGTCAGCCGCACCACCGAGGCCATGGTCGCCGAGCTGGAGGGGGCGATCGACCGCTACATGGAGCGGGTCGAGCTGCCGCCGAAGTTCGTCATCCCGGGCGGCAACCAACTCTCCGCTCAGCTCGACGTCGCCCGCACGACGATCCGCCGCGCCGAGCGCCGCATCACCGCCCTCGCCGAGGACGGCGGGCTGGCCGGCGAGGCCGTGATCCACTTCGTCAACCGCGCCTCCGACCTCGCCTACGCGATGGCCCGCTTCGCCGACGTCGACGACCCGGTCCTCTTCGAGGGCCGCGGCAAGAGCTAGCCCATGGACCTCGGCCTGGCGGGACGCGCCTGCGTCGTGACCGGCGCCGGCCGCGGCATCGGCCGCGAGACGGCGCGCCTGCTCTGCGCCGAGGGGGCGAGCGTTCTGCTCGTCGGCCGCAACGAGGAGCGGCTGGCCGAGGCGCGCGACGAGGCGGGCGCCGCCGGCGAAGCGGTCGGCGGCCGCGCCGAGACGCTCGTCCTCGACGTGACCGAGCCCGACGCGGGCGAGCGGATGCTCGCCCGGGCCGTCGAGCAGTTCGACTCCCTCGACGTGCTGGTCAACAATGCCGGCGTCGCCAAGTGGCGCGACCTCGACGACGTACCCGACGAGGACTGGCGCGCCCAGTACGAGCTGAACGTGATGGCGCCGCTGCGAGCGATGCGGGCGGCCGCGCCGGCGATGGCCGAGCGCGGCTGGGGCCGGATCGTCAACGTCTGCTCGACTGCCGGCAAGCGGCCTTCGGCGGCGATGCCCGAGTACTCGGTCGCCAAGGCGGCCGAGCTCTCACTCTCGCGCCTCTTCGCCGACCGCTACGCCGAGGAGGGCGTGCTGGTCAACGCGATCTGTCCCGGGCCGGTCGAAGCCGAGCTGTGGATGGAGCCAGGCGGCCTGCTTGACCAGTCGCAGGCGATGACCGGCGCCGAGAGCCGCGAGGAGGCGCTGGCGACGGCGGGCTCGAAGCGCCCGATCGGCCGCCTCGCCGAGGTCGGCGAGATCGCCGCCGCGATCGTCTTCCTCTGCTCCGAGCGAGCCTCGTACGTGAGCGGCGCCGCCTGGTCGGTGGACGGCGGCACCGTCCAGGTCATCATTTGACCGAGGCGGCCGTCCTGCTGCCGCTCTACGGCTGGCCGGACGAGCCGGGCCTCGTCCTCACCGAGCGGCGCGCCGACATGCGCCGCCACGCCGGCGAGATCTCCTTCCCCGGCGGGCGCGTGGACGACGCCGACGCCGGCCCTGCCGCCACTGCGCTGCGCGAGGCCGAGGAGGAGATCGGCCTCGACCCCGCCCGGGTCGAGCTCGGCGAGGAGCTGCCGACCACCGGCACCTTCGTCACCGGCTACCGCATCCACCCCTTCGTCGGCCGCATCCCCCACCCCGGCGAGCTCGACCTCGCGCCGAACCCGGCCGAGGTGGAGACGGTGCTGACCTTCTCGCTCGACCTGCTGCGCGAGGGCTACGCGATGCGCCGCCTGGTCCGCCGCGGCATCCCCATCCACACCCCCACCTACGAGGTGGAGGGGCACCTCATCTGGGGCGCCACTGCCCGGATCCTGGGTGATTTGATGGAGCGCCTTAGTTAGGCTGAGGCACTATCCGGATGTAGGGCTTCGGCTCCTTCCAGCCATCCGGGTAGATCTCCTTCGCCTGGTCGTTGGAAACCGAGCCGGCGATGATCACGTCGTCGCCGTCCTGCCACTGGGCCGGCGTGGCGACTTTGTGGTCGGCGGTGAGCTGCAGCGAGTCGATCACGCGCAGCACCTCGTCGAAGTTGCGCCCGGTCGTCATCGGGTAGACGAGGATCAGTTTCACTTTCTTGTCGGGGCCGATGACGAAGACGTTGCGGACGGTCTGGTTGTCGACCGGCGTGCGCTCGCCGGGGTCGCCGGAGACGTCCGCTGGCAGCATCCCGTAGGCCTTGGAAACCTCGAAGTCGGCGTCGCTGACGATCGGATAGTTGGGCGCCGTGCCCTGCGTCTCCTCGATGTCCTTGGCCCAGTCCTCGTGCTTGTCGAGCGGGTCGACGGAGAGACCGAGGATCTTCACGCCCCGCTTGGCGAACTCGGGCTCGATGCTCGCCATGTAGCCGAGCTCGGTCGTGCAGACCGGGGTGAAGTCCTTCGGGTGCGAGAACAGCACCGCCCACGAGTCGCCGATCCAGTCGTGGAACTTGATCGGGCCCTCGGTCGTGTCGGCCTCGAAATCGGGTGCTTCGTCACCAAGCTTCAGCGTCATCGGACCGCTCCTCTCGGGGTTCTCGCTTGCAGTGCCTCTGCCTTGATTCCTATCCGAGTCTAGAGATATCCGTCACTCCGCCCGGCCGGTCATTTCCAGCACGGAGTTGCCCATCGATTCGAGCCAGACCTCGAGTGGATCGGCCCAGGTGTCGCGGTCGCCCGGGTCGACGAACACCGACGCCACCGGTATTTGCCAGGTGCCGGCGGCCGCCTCGACCGCCTGCTCGCCGGCGGCCAGCAGGTCGGCGTCGACGCTGCCTGCCGCCTCGTAGACGAAGCCCCGCACCGGCGTTTCGACCAACCGTTCCAGCACCCGGTCGAGGCTCGCCCCGTGGATCGCCGCGTGCTCCTCCGGCGGACCCTCCAGCGAGCCGAGCAGCCAGACGACCACGGCGACGTCGCCGACGAGGTCGAGGACCGTGCCGGGCCGACCGGGGTCGGCGCGGGCGGGCTCGATCCCGGCGGCGCCGATCGCCTCCAGCCCTGCCTCGTCACGGCTCGTCCCCCGCACCTCCCACTCGGCGGCCAACAGCCGCTTGCCGAGTCGGCGGCCGCGGCAGCCGCAACCGACGATCAACGCCCGCGCCAACGCCGCCTCATCCCGCGAACGGGTCGCCCCGCCGCAACCTCTCCAGCTCCTCCTCTTCGACCTCGGCGCGCAACGCGCCCTCGTCGACCTCGGGCGCGCCGCGGCGACGGCGCATCTCGTTCTGCGCCTCGAGCATCTGCCGCACGTCGTCGATCTCGTTCTGCGCCTCCACTTCCGGGCTGCGGGTCGGCTTCCAATCGACCAGATCGGCGGTGCTGCCCTGGTAGTAGTGCCCGATCACGAGGAGCACGCCGATGATCAGCGCGAGCATGCCGAGGGTCAGAAAGATGAAGCCCACGCGAGGAGGATACGCCGAACGCTCCTGTCGCATTTAATGCTCATCTATGTCTGATGCCTTCGTCGTCGAGGCGGTGCGCACGCCGATGGGCGCCTACCGCGGCGCGCTCTCCGGCGTCCGGCCCGACGACCTCGCCGCTCACGTCATAGCCGCGGCCGTCGAGCGCAGCGGCGTCGACCCGGAGGCGATCGTCGACGTCTACCTCGGCGCCGCCAACCAGGCGGGCGAGGACAACCGCGACGTCGCACGGATGGCGGCGCTGCTCGCCGGCCTGCCCGACAGCGTCCCCGGTGCCACGGTCAACCGGCTCTGCGCCTCGGGCCTGGAGGCGGTCAACGCCGCCGCCCGTGCGGTCAAGCTCGGCGAGGGCGACTTCTACCTGGCCGGCGGGGTCGAGTCGATGAGCCGCGCGCCCTGGGTCGTCGGCAAGCCCGAGCGCGGCCTGCCGCGCGGCGAGCAGACGATGCACGACACGACGCTCGGCTGGCGCTTCGTCAACCGGCGCATGGCCGAGCTGGGCGTCTCGACCGAGGCGATGGGCGAGACCGGCGAGAACGTCGCGGAGCGCTACGGAGTCAGCCGCGAGGACCAGGACGCCTTCGCGCTGCGCAGCCACCAGCGTGCCGTCGCTGCGGCCGAGGCGGGGACCTTCGCCGAGGAGATCGTCCCGATCGAGGCGCCGAAGGGACGCGAGACCGTCCTCGTCGAGGCCGACGAGGGCCCCCGTCCCGACGCCTCGCCGGAGGCGATGGCGAAGCTGCGGCCCGTCTTCCGCGAGGGCGGCACGGTCACCGCCGGCAACGCCTCGACCCTCAACGACGGCGCCGCTTGCCTGCTCGTCGCGTCAGAGGCGGGCGTCGAGGAGCTCGGCGCCGAGCCGCTCGCCCGCGTGCTCGGCGTCGGCGTCGCCGGCGTCGACCCCGCCTACATGGGGATTGGCCCAGCCGTGGCGATCCCGCGCGCGCTCGCCGCATCGGACCTCGAGCTCGACCAGATCGACTTGATCGAGCTCAACGAGGCCTTCGCCTCGCAGGTGCTCGCCTGCGCCCGCGAGCTCGGCATCGACCAGGAGAAGCTCAACGTCAACGGCGGCGCGATCGCCCTCGGCCACCCGCTCGGCTGCTCCGGCGCCCGCCTGGCCACGACCCTCGTCCGAGAGCTGCGCCGCCGCGGCGGCCGCTACGGCATCGCGACGATGTGCGTCGGCGTCGGAATGGGCATGGCCACCGTGTTCGAAAACACGTCTACCTAATCGACGGTCAAGAAGTCGCCTTCCTCAACACGACGCGCTCCGAGCGGGGAGAGATGCACCAGGCTTGTGCTCTCGTCGAACTCGATCAGTCTGGCCTTGTGCGCCGGTCGCAGGACATCCCTCCGGAAATAGGCAATCTTGGGATGCTCAATCCAATTTGCCAACTCTTGATCCGACACCGCGTTGGGCGTGCCGTAGAGGAGAGCCAGAGTCATATCGATACGGCTCAAGCCGGTGCCTAATATCCGCTTCCTGCCGTCCACCTCCCATATCAGCGGAACTTCCCGCTCTACGAGAGCTTCAACGATCTGACTAGCCGCCATGGTGTCTAGCCCATGGAATATCCGGACCATCTCAGCAACGATCCACTTAGCCATATAGAGCACCCCGATGGCGTCCATCTGGTTGGGGTCGACATCCCCACCAACGTGACCGACGCCCCTGTTGTTGCGAATCTCGTAGAGCGCCAGCAGCATTCTCGGAATCTGGATCCGTACCGAGCGAGGGAACTCGGCGGGCGCCTGCTCCAGTCGTCGACACGCATCCACCATGTTCCTTGGCTTTTCTGGACCCGCCGGATAAACGCCATCAACATGGCCACGCAGAACCGTGTAAGAGATCTCTGCGAGCTTGCCGCCATTTAGCTCCGCAGGACCCCACCGCTCCTCCCGGAAATTTCTCACGATCTCGCCAAAGGCGGTCAACAAAGGGTCCCTTAGCCCGCTCGGAAGAGACCCAAAAACCGCATCGTCAGCGAGTGCCGCCGCTGGCATCACCTAGGACCCGTTTTCCTCGGCGGTCCCACTAATCATTCGCTCGACCTCTCGAATTCCCGCCTCGGTCAATTTGTAGGTCTTGCGGCTCTGCTTGCTTTTCCCGCTCTTTGCCATTTGACGAACGAGTGACGGCTTTCGCTCCTGGAGTCCTGCCAATGATTCGGTGATGTTGGCAACGCCCTGTCCTAGATCCTTGAGGGCGTTGTTGACTTCCTGGCCCTTAAAGGAATCAGCGCCTTGAGCCACCTGGAACCAGTACGCGCCGACGAGTGCCTTCTCGGGGCCGGTGGTTGCGTTCGACTTGTCGAAAAGATCAACGAATGCGTCGAATTCTTGTCCTTTGAAAGATTCGCCTTTGGGCGAATTCCCGTCTTGCCCAGTCGGATCTGGCTGGCCCATCTCGGTAATTCCGAAGCGCTGTGTTGCCCAGCTGAGAACACGGCCTCGCGCATCATCATCGAGATCTACTAATGCTTCCGATACGCTGTTCATAGCCGTGATTTCGGGGTCACCACTCAATTTGGTCCTCATTTCCAATAGATATTTAATATCCTGAATGCTGGCATGAGGAACTTTAGCGCATAGCATGGCGGCGAAAACTGAATAACTTCAATGACTGACTTGCCCTTGACATCCATGTGCGTCGGCGTCGGCCAGGGCCTGGCGACGGTCTTCGAAGCGGTCTGAGGTAGCCTCGCGCGTCGATGATGAGCGCGCTCAAGGAACTCGCCAGCGTCGACGGGAAGATCACGCCGACCGCCGAGGCGGTCGTACCGATGCAGGACGATGGCCTCTACCGGGGCGACGGCGCCTTCGAGGTGATCCGGCTCTACGAGGGGCGGCCGTTCGCCCTCGGCGACCACCTCGATCGGCTGGAGCGCTCCGCCGCGGCGATCCAGCTCGAGTTCGACCGCGGCGCGCTGGAGCTGGAGATCGACGCCCTGCTCGCCGCCTCCGGCGGCCCCGACGGACAGCTGCGCCTGATCGTCACCCGCGGCGGCCGCCGCATCGCCGCGATCGAGCCGATCCCGCCCCACGCCGAGACGATCGCCGTCGCCTGCGTCACCTACTCCCCCACCGTGATCCTCAACGGCGTCAAGTCGCTCTCCTACGCCGCCAACATGCAGGCGACCCGACTCGCGCAGGCGCAGGGCGCCGACGAGGCGGTGCTGGTCACACCCGACGGCACCGTGCTCGAGCCGCCGACCTCGGCGATCTTCTGGGTCTCGCCGCAGGGCTCGCTGCGCACCCCGGCGCTCGACGCCGGCGTGCTCGAGTCGATCACCCGCGACCGCCTGGTCAAGGCCCTGCACGTCGAGGAGGGCGCCTGGCCGGTCGCCGACCTGCGCGCCGCCGGCGAGGCCTTCCTCGCCTCGACCACGCGCGAGATCCAGGCGGTTTCCGCAATCGACGGCGTCGAGCTGCCCGAGGCGCCGGGCCCGCGCACCCGCGAAGCGCAGGAGGCCTTCGCCGCGACCCTCGGCCAAGAGCTTCCAACCACGAGCTAGACAGGAGCGAGATGGACTTCCAGTTGACCGACGAGCAGCGCCTGATCTCCGAGGCAGCGCGCGAATTCGCCGACCGCGAGATCATCCCGCGCGTCCGCGACAACGACCGCGCCGGCCGCTTCGATCGCGAGCTGGCGAGCAAGCTGGGCGAGGTCGGCTACCTCGGCGCGCCGGTCGCCGAGCAGTACGGCGGCCGCGGCCTCGACTACCTCGGCTACGGGCTGATCGTCGAGCAGGTCGGCCGCGCCGACTCCTCCGCCCGCACGGTCGTCTCGGTGCAGACCTCGCTCGTCGCCGGCTCGATCGAGAAGTGGGGCACGGAGGAGCAGAAGCAGCGGTGGCTGCCCCGCCTCTGCTCGGGCGAGGCGCTCGGCTGCTTCGGCCTGACCGAGCCCGACACCGGCTCCGACGCCGCAAACCTGCGCACCCGCGCGACCAAGACCGACTCCGGCTGGTCGATCAGCGGCCAGAAGATGTGGATCTCACTCGCCAACTTCTCCGAGGTGGCGCTGGTCTTCGCCCAGACCGACCCCGAGAAGAAGCACCGCGGCCTCGCCTGCTTCCTAGTCCCCACCGAGAGCGAGGGCTTCACGACGCAGGAGATCCACGGCAAGCTCGGCCTGCGCTCCTCCGACACCGGCGAGATCTCGCTCGACTCGGTCGAGGTCGGCGAGGACGCGATGCTGGGCGAGATCGGCGACGGCTTCAAGGTGGCGATGAGCGCGCTCGACAACGGCCGCTACAGCGTCGCCGCCGGCTGCGTCGGCATCTGCGACGGCTGCGTCGACGCCTCTGTCGCTTACGCCAAGGAGCGCAAGCAGTTCGGCGTCCCCCTCGCCCGCTTCCAGCTGGTCCAGGAGATGATCGCCGACATGATCGTCAAGCGCGACGCGGCGCGGATGCTCGTCTACCGCGCCGGCGCGCTCAAGGACGAAGGGGTGCCGAACACGACCGAGACCTCGGTGGCGAAGCTCTACGCGACCGAGTCGGCCGTCGAATGCGCCAACCTGGCGATCCAGGTGCACGGCGGCGCCGGCTACGTCGACGACTACCCGGTCGAGCGCTACCTGCGCGACGCCCGCGTCACCACCCTGTACGAGGGCACCTCGCAGATCCAGAAGCTGATCATCGGCCGCGCCGCGACGGGGATCAACGCGATGACCCCGCTGGAGGCCGGAAAGAACTGATGGGCGAGCTGGTCGAGACGACGCTCGACGAGCACCACGTCGCCCTGCTGCGGCTCGACCGGCCGGAGGCGCGCAACGCCCTCTCGCCGGAGATGATGGACGAGATCGCCGGCGAGCTGGAGCGGCTCGACCCCGACCCCGAGGTGCGCTGCATCGTCATCGCCGGCTCCGACGAGGTCTTCGCCGCCGGCGCCGACATCCGGGCGATGAGCGAGCGCAGCTTCGAGGAAGCGCTGCGCCACCCGGCCGCCGCCTTCTGGCGTCGCGTCGCCGCGATCAAGACGCCGCTGGTCGCGGCGGTTTCCGGCTACGCGCTCGGCGGCGGCTGCGAGCTGGCGCTGGCCTGCGACATGATCGTCGCCTCCGACACCGCCCTCTTCGGCCAGCCGGAGATCACCCTGGGGATCATCCCCGGCGGCGGCGGCACGCAGCGCCTCGCGCGGGTCCTGGGCAAGCAGCGGGCGATGGAGTACGTGCTCACCGGCCGCCGCTTCGATGCCGGGATGGCGCAAGAGTGGGGCTTGGTCAACCAGGTGGTCGGCAAGAACCGCTGGCTGACCGAGGCGCTCGAGCTGGCCCGCACCGTCGCCGAGCGGCCGCCGATCGCGGCGCGCCTCGCCAAGCAGGCGGTCCTCGCGGCCGAGGAAACCGGCCTCTCCGCCGGCCTCGAGCACGAGCGCCGCCTCTACGAGCTGGCGATGGCGACCGAGGACCGGGTCGAGGGCATGCGCGCCTTCCTCGAGAAGCGAGAGCCGAAGTTCGAGGGACGGTGAAGGGCGCGGGCGAGGTCGAGCGGATCGGCGTCGTCGGCGCCGGCACGATGGGCGCCGGGATCGCCCAGGTCGCGGCGCTCGGCGGCTACGAGACCCGCCTTCACGACCCCGTCCCCGCAGCGCTCGAGAAAGGGACGGCGCGGCTGCGGGTCGCCCTCACCAAGGGCGTGGCCAAGGGGATGTGGAGCGAGCGCGAAGCCGAAGACGCCAGCGCCCGGGCGGGCGCGGCGGCGAGCCTCGACGAGCTCTGCGAATGCGACCTGGTGGTCGAGGCGGCGCCGGAGGACCTCGAGCTGAAGCGCGACCTGTTCGCGGCGCTGGCCGACGCCTGCGGCGTCGAGGCGATCCTCGCCAGCAATACCTCCTCGCTGCCGGTGACCGAGATCGCCGCCGGGGTGCCCGGCCCCGAGCGGGTCGTCGGCATGCACTTCTTCAACCCGCCGGCGCTGATGAGGCTGGTCGAGGTGGTCGCCACGGCTCGCTCCAGCGAGACGGCGCTGGCGGCGGCGACCGAGGTCGGGCGGCGGATGGGCCGCACGCCGATCCGCGCCAAGGACAGCCCCGGCTTCATCGCCAACCGGCTCGCCCGCCCCTTCACGCTGGAGTCGCTGCGGATGCTCGCCGAAGGCGTCGCCGACGCGGCGACGATCGACCGCGTCTGCCGCCTCGGCGGCGGCTTCCGCATGGGGCCGTTCGAGCTGATCGACCTGATCGGCCTCGACGTCAACCTCAGCGTCGCCCGCTCCTTCTACAGCCAGGGAGGCGAACCTGAGCGCTGGCGCCCGAGCGAGATCCAGGAGCGGCTGGTCGGCGAAGGCCGCCTCGGCCGCAAGAGCGGACGTGGCTTCTACGAGTACGGCGAGGGCGCGCACCGCCCGCCCGACCCCGACCTCGGCATCGCGGCGCCCACCCTCGACCCCGCCGAGCTGGCGCGGATCGACCCCGCCGCCGGGGAGATCCTGCCCCGCCTGCTCGCCCAGATCGCCAACGAGGCAGCCTTCGCGCTCGAAGAGGAGATCGGCGCGCCCGAGGACATGGACACCGCGATGCGGCTCGGCTTCAACTGGCCCCGCGGCCCGCTCGAGCTGACCGACCTGATCGGCCCGGGCCGCGCCGGCGCCCTGCTCGAAGCGCTGCGCGCCGAGCACGGCGACGCCTACCGCCCGGCGCCCCGCCTGCTCGCTGCGCCGTGAAATTCGGTCACGGGAAGTTCACTTCCGTGTCACCCGAAGTTCACGACGACTAAACCCTGCCCGCAGGCTGCGCCCATAGAAACGTCGAGTGTGGTCGGGGTCCAGCCCCGACCGGGAAATTTCCACCTCTCGGAAGGAGAACCCTTGAACACCCGACGACTCAGGGCATTCGCTCTGGCGGGGCTGATCGTAGCCGCCACGGCTTCGGCGGCGGTAGCCGCCCCCGGCGGCACCAGCACCGGCCCCAACACCACGACCAAACCGTACGTACTGCCAGTCGGCGACGGCGTCAGCGTCAAGTCGCTGCTGACGGTCGGCGAGGGCGCCGCCGGCAACGGCTACGAGATGGTCGGCATCCCCGATGGGCTAGGACTCGTGCGCTCACCGCGGGGAAGTCACGACTTCCGACTGCTGATGAACCACGAGCTCAGGGGCAACCAGGGTGTGGTCCGCAAGCACGGGAAGATCGGGGCCTTCGTCTCGGAGCTGGAGATCGACTCCGACAGCTTCGAGGTCGAGCAGGCCCGCGACCTGATCGACTCCGACGTCCGCTACTGGAACTACCTCACCCAGAAATACGGTTCGACCCCGTCCCCGGGCGGCGTCAACCCGCGTGATGCGAGCGACACGTTCCTCGCCCAGACGGCCGAGTTCCAGCGCTTCTGCTCGAGCAGCATCACCGAGTGGGGTCAGCTCTACAACCCGGCCACCAAGACCGGCTACATGGGCCAGATCTACTTCGCCAACGAGGAGAACGGCGACGAGGGTCGGCTCTTCGGCGTGACCGTCAACGGCCAGGCGCAGCAGCTGCCGCGGCTCGGCCTCTTCTCCTGGGAGAACACGATCGCTGCCGAGAACAAGAGCGACACGACGCTGGTGATCGGCAACGAGGACGCGGCCGGCGGCCAGCTCTGGGTCTACGTCGGCACCAAGCAGAAGAGCGGCACGCCGTTCGACGAGGCAGGCCTGACCAACGGCACGAGCTTCGTGCTCGACCTCAAAGACGAGTCGGTCTCGACCGACCCCCAGTTCCGCGCCAAATACGGCAAGGGCAAAGCGGTCCCGTTCACGCTCGGCTCCGATGAGGTCGTCGACTGGGACAGCTCCGGCGCCCGCCAGAACGCCGAGGGCGCGGCCAAGGGCTTGACCCTGAACCGGATCGAGGACGGCGTCTTCGACCCGCGTCACCGGAACGACTACTACGTGCTCACCACCGAGGGCTCTCCGGGGGTCGTCCCCTCCGAGCCGGCGGTGACGCGCGACGGCGGCGGCCTCTGGAAGGTCCACTTCAAAGACGTGGACAACCCGGAGAAAGGCGGCACGATCGAGCTGCTGCTGGACGGCAGCGAGGCGCCCTTCCTCAACAAGCCCGACAACATGGGCGTCGACAAGCACGGCAACCTGCTGATCCAGGAGGACCCGGGCGGCAACGCCCAGCTCGCCCGCATCGTTGCCTATGACGTCGACACGGGCAAACGGGGCGTCGTCGCCGAGTTCGATCCCGCCCTGTTCCGCAGCGGCGGCCCCGGCTTCCTCACCCAGGACGAGGAGTCGAGCGGCATCATCGACGCCTCCGAGGTGCTCGGCAGGGGCTGGTTCCTGTTCGACGCGCAGGTCCACAAAGCCTCGCCGGACCCGGCGAAGGTCGAGCTGGGCCAGCTGATGGCGATGCGCGTGCCGAAGTTCTCGGACGTGTACACGATCAAATAAGGCAAAGGCCAGATCTGGCGAGACGAGGGCCCCGCGACCGCGGGGCCCTCGCCGTTCGGGGCCGGCAGACTGCCGCCGGTGGAGGCGCGTGACTTCGAGCAGGGATCGGACTTCGAGGAGGCGCGCCGGGGGCTGGTCGCCCCCTTCGACCCGCCGCTGGTCGAGGACGAGCGCGGCCGCGTCGTCTGGGACCTGCGCTCCTACGACTTCCTCGAGGGCGAGCCGCCCGACACCGTCCACCCCAACCTCTGGCAGCAGAGCCGGCTGACCCGGATCGCCGGGCTCTTCGAGCTCGCGCCGGGCTTCTACCAGCTGCGCGGCTTCGACCTCTCGAACATGCACGTGGTCGAGGGCACCGACGGGATCGTCGTGATCGACCCGCTGGTCTCAGCCGAGACCGCCGCCGCGGCGCTGGCCCTCTACCGCGAGCACCGCGGCGAGCTCCCGGTGACCGGCCTCATCTACACCCACAGCCACGTCGACCACTTCGGCGGCGCCCGGGGAGTCGTCTCCGCCGAGGAGGTCGAGGCGGGGCGGGTCCCGGTCCTCGCCCCGGCGGGCTTCCTCCACCACGCGGTCGGCGAGAACGTCTTCGCCGGCACGGCGATGGGCCGCCGCGCCGGATATATGTACGGGGCGCTGCTCGAGCGCGGCCCCGAGGGGCAGGTCGGGTCCGGCCTCGGCCAGACCACCTCGCTGGGCACGATCACGTTGATCCCGCCCACGGTCGAGATCGGCGCGACCGGGCAGACCGAGGTCGTCGACGGCGTCGAGATGACCTTCCAGTTGACCCCGGGCACCGAGGCACCGGCCGCGATGAACGTTCACTTCCCGGCGGTGCGGGTGCTCTGCGTCGCCGACAACGTCGCCCGCTCGATGCACAACATCCTCACCCCGCGCGGCGCCTTGGTCCGCGACCCGCGCCTCTGGGCCCGCTACCTCGACGAGGCGATCGAGCTGTTCGCCGCCGAGTCCGAGGTCCTCTTCAGCGGCCACCACTGGCCCTGCTGGGGCAGCGAGCGGATCGTCGACCTGCTCGAGAAGCAGCGCGACCTCTACGCCTACCTGCACGACCAGACCCTGCGCCTGCTCAACAAGGGCTACACCGGGCCCGAGATCGCCGAGGCGATCGAGCTGCCGCCCAGCCTCGCCGAGGAGTGGCACTGCCGCGAGTTCTACGGCTCGGTCAGCCACAACACGAAGGCGATCTACCAGCGCTACATGGGCTGGTTCGACGGCAACCCCGCCCACCTCTGGCAGCACCCGCCGGTCGAGGGGGCGCGGCGCTACGTCGAGTTCATGGGCGGTGCCGAGGCGGTGCTCGAGCGGGCGCGCCGCTGCTTCGAGGAAGGCGACTACCGCTGGGTCGCCGAGGTGGTCGACCACGTCGTCTTCGCCGAGCCCGGCAACGAGGCGGCGCGCGAGCTGCAGGCCACGGCGCTCGAGCGACTCGGCCACGGCGCCGAGAACGCCACCTGGCGCAACTTCTTCCTGACCGGGGCGAAGGAGCTGCGCGAGGGGATCGGCGGCACGCCGACCTCGACCGCGCCGCCCGACGTCGTCGCCAACCTCTCGGTCGACCAGCTGCTCGACGCGATGGCGATCCGGCTCGACGGGCCGCGCGCCTGGGGCTGCGACCTGCGGATCGGGTGGGCGATCTCCGACCCCGACGAGGAGCACGCGCTGACGGTCCGCAACGGCGTCCTCCACCACCGCCCCGGCCGCCACGACCCGGCCGCCGAAGCGACCCTGGTCGTCGACCGCGACGGGCTCAACCGCCTGCTCCTCGACCCGGCCCAGATCGGGCTCCTGGCCGAGAGCGGCCGCCTGCGGGTCGAGGGCGAGGCCGAGAGGCTCGGCGAGCTGCTCGGCCTGCTCGACGAACCCGACCCCGCCTTCCCGATCGTCACCCCGCGCCCGTAGCCCCGGGCGCACCAGCGCTTAGCCGGCGGCCTTGATCCGGACTTGCTTGACCGACCGGCTGGAGGCGCCGGAGGCGGCGGTCGCCTTGACCGTGACCTTCGCCTTCACCTTCACGCCGGCTTTCAGCGCGGCTTTGATCTTCTTCGCCAGTGCGCGCTTGAACTTGACCCTGATCTTGGTGCGCTTGCCCGGCGGGACCGGCCGCCCGACCGCCTTCACCTTGACCGCTTTCGACACCCGTGCAAAGCCGCCCGGCAGGTTGACGCTGACCGCGACGGCGGCGAAGACCGGCTGGTTGGGCGAGGTGACCGTGGTCGTCACCCCGTTCGGGTTGGCGTTGGCGGTCGAGCCGCCGGCGCCGACCTGCACGGTCGCTTTTTTGGGCGGGGCGATCGCGAAGCTGGTCGGCGAGACGAAGCCCCCGGCCAGCGTTTTCAGTTTGCCGTCGGCGAGGTTCATCTCGAGGATCGAGCCGGTGCCGGCCGAGGTCCCGGTCGAGCCGATGTAGAGGGTCTTGCCGTCGGAGGAGAGGCCGAGGCCCGCCGGGGTGCCGATCTGGCTGTTGCTCACGATCAGGTCCGGTTTGCCGTTGTCCACCCAGCTGTAGATGCCGCCCGACTGGGTGTAGGGGACCGCGTCGGTGACGAAGAAGCGGTAGCCCGCCGGGGTCGTCGCGATCGTGATCCCGAACAGGGCGGCAAATGGACCTTTCTTGAACGTCGAGGCTTTCGTCCCCTCCACTTTGACCACGCCGCGCTCTTTGAAGCCGGTGACGAAGGCCGGCCCGCCCGGCGCCAGCGCGATGCTGTGCGCCCGTTTGAGGACGTCGTCCTGCACGAGCCGTTTGGTCGCCCCGGTTTTCGGGTCGACGCGGACGACCGAGGCAAAGAAGAAGTCGGTGACGAGGAAGTCGCCGAGCACAGGGTCATAGACGATCCCCCACGGGTTGCGCAGCAGCGGGTCGAACTGTTTGGTGAGGCGAGTGACGGCGCCGGTTTTGAGGTTGATCTCGTGGACCGCGCTTGCGCCCAGGTCGGTGACGTAGAGGTTGCCGTCGGGGCCGAAGGCGATGTCGCGGATCTGCGAGAACGGCGCGCCCTGGTGGACAAGGGTCGACGTCCCGTTCTCCGGGTTGACTTTGTAGACGGCGCCGCTGCCGACGTTGGCGCTGGAGTCGGCGACGTAGACGTCTCCGACGACCGCTTTGGCTTTCGTCCCGCCGGGCCCTGCGGGCCCATCCGGCGAGTCGCCGGGGCCATCGGGGGTCGGAGCCGAGGGGCGGGTGGCCGTAAACGTGCCCGACGGATCCGGGCTCGAGTCGTCGTCCCAATCGCCCGTGATCGTCTTGCTGTCTGCAGAGATCGTGCCCGTGAACGTCGCGGAATAACTGGTCAACGGTTCGTATGGGCCAGTGGTCAACGTCACCGACGAGCCGTTTGCCGTTCCTTTAACGGGGAAGGTGCAGCATCCCCCTTTCCCGGTGCCGGAGAATACGCCCGACGATTTGTTCATCGACGTGATCGTCCAGGTCTGTGAACCCGCACCACCGCTGCCGCAGCAGCTCCAAGTCCCGGTCAGATCATGCGGCGTGCTCGCCGACGCCGGGCCAGCTATGCCGAGCAGGGTGCACGCCAAAGCGGCAGCCGTCAGCACCGCGCGCAAACGGATCAAGGCGCTCCTCCCATCGCGCCGCAGTTAACTAGGGCCGGACGACCCGGTCAATACCCAATACCGGGGTAGCCATTCATCCCCTGCCATGACCCATAGATCCACTCGATACTGATCAGTCTCTTTTTAGATACTTTTGAGTCTCTTCGACCGAACAAGGGAGAGACGCTTTGCGAACCAGGCTAATTGCCACGATCGTCGCCGTGGCAGCCCTCACCGTTCCCGCCACCGCGGCGACCGCAGCCGACAAGGACTGCTCCGACTTCCGCACGTGGCGACAGGCACAAAACTTCTATAAGAACCATGGTGGCCCCAGGCGCGACCCGCACCGCCTTGACGCCGACCGAGACGGCGTCGCCTGCGAGAGCCTGCGGTACTGAGGGCTACCCCTCGAAATCCGCCTCAGTCGCGGCTGAGGCGGAACATCGCCTCGTCCACGTAACACCAGCTCCAGTCTTCACCCGGCTCGGCGGAGCGTACGATCGGGTGTCCGGTGGCGCGGTGGTGGGCGGTCGCGTGCTTGCCCGGCGAGTCGTCGCAGCAACCGACGTGGCCGCAGCTCTGGCACATCCGCAGGTGCACCCACGACGTCCCCAGCGCCAAGCACTCCTCACAACCGGCCGGCTCCGCCGGCAGGTCGAAGTACTGGATCGAGTCGATGTGGGTGCAACTTGAAGGCGTGCGACTGACGATAGACCAAGGCCCATCAGTTCAGACATTCGTCTACTGTGACAAAGAGTTACAATCAACGCACCATTTGTCACACTCGGTTCCCTAGCCTGGAGGCATGGAGGCAATGAGGCAGAGCTGGACAGACGACCGTCTCGACGATCTATCCCACCGGATGGACGAACGCTTCGACCGGGTCGGAGGCGAGATCAGGGACCTGCGCGGGGAGATGAAGGCGGGCTTTGGCCAGCTCGATGAGGAGATCGGCGACCTGCGCGAGGAGATCGCATCGACCACTCAAGACCTGCGCGACGAGATCAAGGACCAGGGCGACGAACTGCGCGGACAGATCGCCGCGGTCGAAAGCGGGCTGCGTAAGGAGATCGCGGGAGTCGAGAGCGGACTGCGTAAGGAGATCACCCGGGTCGAGACCGGACTGCGTGAAGAGATCGCCCGGGTCGACACTGGACTCCGGCAAGAGATCCAGCAGGTCAACTCCGGTATTCAGCACATCAACCTCGAGATGCACGCCTTCAACAGAACGATCCTGCAAATCGTCGGCACCCTCGTAATCTCGCTGATCGCCACGCTTTTCGGACTACTGGCGACCAACCTCTGAGGCCGGTCGGCAGGCAATCGGGTAGCCGGTGCGCTGATATGCAAAGGTGAGCCGAATGAGCGGCAGCGACGGAGGCGGGGAGCCGATCACCGCGGAGGGGATCGCCGCCCTGCGCGAGGAAATCGAGCAGCTTGAAGGCCCTGCGCGGCTCAAGATGGCTGCCCGAATCAAGGTCGCCCGAGAGGAAGGCGACCTCAAGGAGAACGCCGAGTACCACATCGCCAAGGACGACCAGGCCCACCTCGAGACCAAGATCAAGCGGCTGCGCGAGCGCTTGCGCACCGCAGTGGTGGTCGAGGTCGACGGCGGGGCCGACCGCTTCGCCTTCGGCCGCACCGCCGAGGTGCTCGACGAGGAGAAAGGCGCCGTCAACACCTGGACGCTTGTCGGCTCGACCGAGGCCGACCTCGCCGCCGGCAAGCTCTCAGCCGAGTCCCCGATCGGCCAAGCCCTGCTCGACGTCGAGCCCGGCGCACGGGTAGAGGTCGAGACCCCCGGCGGTGTCCGTGCCTTCGTAGTCCAGAAACTGGCTCCCTAAGGTCGCCTGACCAAGCAGATCAAGGACGCAGGGAGGGAAGTGTGCTCTGCACACGACCGACCGAGGACGCCGATATGCGCCGGTCAGACGACCTTAGGGGCGATCTCGGTGGGCTCGCCGCCCGGCTGCCAGTGCGCCTCGGGGCTGGGCGGCGTGTCGCGCAGGTACCACTCGGCGTCGAGGGCGCCCATGCAGCCGGTGCCGGCGGCGGTGACCGCCTGGCGGTAGGTGCGGTCGACGACGTCGCCGACGGCGAAGACCCCGGCCAGGTTGGTCTTGGTCGAGCCCCGCTCGGTGACGATGTAGCCGTCCTCGTCGGTGTCGACCTGGCCCGTGACGATCTCCGATTTGGGGATGTGGCCGATCGCGACGAAGGCGCCCTCGGCGGCGAAGTCCTCCGTCTCCCCCGTCTCGGCGTTGCGCAGCCGGACGTGGTCGAGGCTGCCGTCCTCGCCGGCGACGAACTCCTCCGGCACGAACGGCGTCTTCAGCTCGATGTTCTCCCGCTCGCGCGCCCGCTCCTGCATGATCTGCGAGGCGCGAAACTCGTCGCGGCGATTGACGATGGTGAGGTCGTCGGCGAACTTGGCGACGAAGATCGCGTCCTCCATCGCCGAGTCGCCGCCGCCGACCACGATCACCTTTTTGCCTTTGAAGAAGGCGCCGTCGCAGACGCCGCAGGTGGAGACGCCGCGGCCGCCCAGCTCGATCTCGCCGGGGACGCCGAGCCGGCGCGGCTCCGCCCCCATCGCCAGGATCACCGTGCGCGCCAGGTGCTCCTCGTCGCCGAGGAAGACCTTCTGCACGCCGCCGTCGCTGAGCTCGATGCGGTCGACGTCGTCGGTGACGAAGCGGGTGCCGAAGCGCTCCGCCTGAGCGCGGAACTGGCTCATCATCTCCGGCCCCATGATCCCCTCGGGGTAGCCGGGGTAGTTCTCGACGTCGGTCGTGTTCTGCAGCTGGCCGCCCCATTGGAAGCCCTCGAAGACGAGCGGCTCGAGGTTGGCCCGCGCCGTGTACAGGGCGGCGGTGTAACCCGCCGGCCCGCCGCCGACGACGATCACGTTCTCGATCTTCTTCTTCCCGTCCATCGTTCCTCGCGGCAGTCTAATCAGGCCAATACTTTACTTTTTATAGTAACGCCCCGGTCAACCGGCAGGCCATCGTCCTCCCAGTGCGCAACGCGTTTGCGCAGCTGGAAGAAGGCGACGATTCCAAACGGGATCGGCAGCCAGAACGCGACCAGCCGGTAGATCAGGATCGCCGGGAAGACGGTCCCCTCGGGAATGCCGAAGAGGACGAAGGCGCCGATCATCCCCGCGTCGACCGCGCCCACCCCCGCCGGCGCCAGGGGGAACAGGTTGCCGACCATGCCGAGGAAGAACCCCTGGACGACGACCGCCAACGGCACGTGCACGCCGAAGGCTTTGAACGAGGCCCAGAGGATGCCGATGTTGGCCGCCCAGTAGCCGGCCGCGCCGATCACCGCCAGCCCGCCGCGGCCGGGGTGGATGAGGAGGTGGAAGCCGAACCTGACGCCCTCACGGGCCGTCGCCACCGCCCTGGCCGCTTTATCGGCGACCGCCCTGCCCCGCTGCCCGTGGACGTGCGAGGCGAGGCGTGTGCCCAGATCGGGTGGGATCAGGGCGACGAGCACGCCCAGGATCAGGATCACGCCCGATACCCCGGCGGGCACGATCGTCAGCTCGACCGAAGCCTTGCCGGGCAGGACGCCGGTGCGCAGCAGCACGCCGAAGACGATCAGCGCCAGCGGATAGAAGACGTACTGGAGGGTGAGGAAGGCGACCATCCGCCGCGCCACCTCGCGGCGCACCATGCCCGCCCTGCGCAGCGCCCACCAGGTGAGGGCGATCCCACCCGCTCCGCCGGCCGAGAAGAGACGGGTCGCGGCCACCCCGGCGAGGTTGATGTCGTAGGTCTCGCTCCAGCTGAGCCGCAGCACGTCGCCGCCGACGACCGCCTTGAAGAGGGCGATGTAGGTGGCTATAGCGGCGATCTCGAAGCCGATCGCGACGGCGATCCAGATCGCCTCCGCTTCGCTGAGCTTGCTCATCGCGTCGCCCAGCCCGATCAGCTTCGGGAAGAGGAAGTAGATCCCGATCAGCAGCAGCAGGACGACGAGCAGCGTCTGCGCCACCCGTCGCCGCGTGATCAGCGGCAGCTCTAAGCCGCCGCTTCCGTTCGCCGGCTGCTCGGGAGACACATGGAGAAGCTAGATGATCGGCCAGTCGGGCGCGCCCGACTGGCTGGTCATCTGACGTTCGCGAGGCGCTCCAGACGCTGCAGGCCGCGATTGACGGCGAGGACCGCCGGCTCGGCGTGCGGCTCGGCCCGCCGCACCGCGGCGACCAGGGCGCCGCCCGCGACCAGGTCGGTGACGTAGTGCTCGCCCAGGTAGACGAGGGCGAAGCCGAGGGTCAGCGCGTATGCCCAGCCGACCGCACCCTCGACCTTCCCGGTTTCGGCCAGGGCATCGGCGACGACCAGGGAGGTCGCGAAGTGCAGCGAGGGCATCGCCGCCCAGGGGTTGCCACCCAGCGCCCCGTACATCGCCGGCCAGGCGCCCTTCCAGGTCTCCACCCCGACCTCTTCCATGATCCGGCGAACCTCTTCGCCGCTGTGGCCATGCTCGGAAGCCCACCACGGCGGCGCGGTCGGCACCGCGAAGTAGACCGCGCAGCCGGCGTCGAAGACTGCGGCGAGGCGTCGCGCGGCACGCGGGAACTGCTCCGGGTGCCGCACCAAGATGTAGAGCAGCGCCGCGTAGGGCTCGATGAACCAGAGCCAGTGGACCCAGGTGAGGAAGCGGTTGACGGCGCCGACGCCTCGCCGGCCGGCGAGGGCGCGCTGCAGCCGCACGTTGGGCAGTCGACCGAGGCCGAGCGCTCGGTCGACGACGATCGGGTAGCGGATCCGCAGCCGCTCGCGCAGGCGCTGCGGGTTGTCGAAAGGCAGCTCGTGGACCATCGTGAAGGCCCACATCTGCAGGGCGTAGAGGGCGACGTCGCGCTTGTGCGAGCGCGGCCGCAGCACCGCCAGTCCCAACGGCCCCGCGGCGCAGGCCGCGACGGTCGCCGAAGCGGGGATCCGCGCCCGGCGGCGCACCAGCGGCACGACGATCGCGGCGCCGATCGCCGCCGCCGCCCCGGCGCGCACCGCCCGGCGTAGCAGCGGGGGTGGCGGAGTCCCTTTCATGAGGGCGGCGAGTATAGGATGGCCGCGCTTTGGCGCCTCACAGCCCCGGCACCGACCAGATCGACACGCTGCTTTGGATCGGCTTCGTCGTCGCGACGATCCTCATCGTCGCAATCAACGCGGCCCTGATCTACGCGCTGCGTCGCTACCGCGCGGAGCGCGGCGCCGAGCCGCGCCAGGTCACCGGCGATCGGCGCATCCAGGTGCGGGTCGGCGCGGCGCTGGGCGTCTTCGCCACGGCGGTCTTCGTCTTCGCCGTCGTCTACACCGAAAAGGCGAGGGAGACCCCGGCGACCGCCGCCGGCGGCCTCGTCGCCGCCAAATCGGAGCCGCTGAAGATCGCCGCCACCGGCCAGCAGTGGCTGTGGCGCTACGACTACCCCAACGAAGCCTTCTCCTATTACAAGCTGGTCGTCCCGGTCGATACCGCGGTCGAGCTCGACCTCGTCTCGACCGACGTCGTCCACACCTGGGACGTCCCCGCGCTCTCCGGCAAGCGCGACGCCGTGCCCGGCAAGACCAACAGCGTCGTCTTCCGCGCCGACGAGGTGGGCACCTACGCCGGTCAAGCGGCGACCCTCTCCGGCCAGGCCTACGCGGCGATGCGGACCGAGGTCGAAGTCGTCTCCCCGCAGGATTACGAGGCCTTCGTCGAGCAGAGGAAAGCCGACATCCAGGCGGCCCAGGACCGCGTCGTCAGCCTGATCGAAAAGGGAGAAACGCCATGAGCACAGCGAGGCGCAACCCCGAGCAGGTCATCGACGGCTTCCCGCCGCGCCGGCCTCGCTGGGTCGAGATCGCGACCAGCGCCGACCACAAGGACCTCGGTCGCATCCTCATCGCCGGGGCCCTCGGCTTCCTCTTCATCGCCCTGATTGAGCTGCTCTTGATGCGGTTGCAGCTGGCGATCCCCGAGAACACCTTCCTCACCCCGGTCACCTTCGACCGCATGCTCTCGCTCTACGGCGCGACCGCGATCTCCCTCTTCGCCGTGCCGCTCGCGCTCGGCTTCTTCTACTACGTCGCGCCGCTGCAGATCGGCGCCCGCGGCACCGCCCTGCCGCGCCTCGGCCAGATCGGCACCTGGCTCTTCGTCGCCGGCGCCACGGTCCTCTACTCCGGCTTCCTCTTCACCCCCAGCGAGGCCGGGGTCAACCCGCTGCCGCCGCTCTCCAGCCTCACCTTCCTGCCCGACAACGGCGTCGACGCTTGGGCCGCGGCGACCGGCCTGACCACGCTCGGCTTCGTCCTCGTCGCGATCGACCTGGTGGCGACGCTGCGCCGGCTGCGCGCTCCGGGGATGGCCTGGCGGCGCCTGCCGGTCTTCTCCTGGGCGGCGGCGATCGGCTCCTGGCTGCTGCTCGTGATCGGCCCCGTGATGCTGGCGGCGATCGCGATGCTGCTCATCGACCGCAACTTCGAAGGCATCTTCTTCGCCGGCGACGCCGGCGGCTCGCCGCTGCTCTGGCAGCACCTCAGCTGGATCTTCTACACCGGCGCCTACATGCTGGTCCTGATCTTCGCCCTCGGCACGATCGCCGAGATCGTCCCGGCGCTGGCCCGCAAGCCGCTCTTCAACCGCGGCGCGGTGATCGGCTCGCTGGTCGCGATCGCCGTGCTCGGCACGCTCGCCTGGATGCAGAACATGTTCACGGCGCCGATCGGGATCGGCTGGATGTACTTCGCGATGGCGATGTCGCTGGCGCTGATCGTCCCCTTCGGGCTGATCTTCTTCAACCTGGTCGCCACCCTCGCGGGCGGCACGGTGAGGATGCGGGCGCCGCTGCTCTTCGCCGCCGGCGCAATCGCGGCGATCTCGGTCGGCCTCGCCTCGGAGATCTCGCACTCGATGGTTGCGCTCGGGTGGCGCCTGCAGCACACCACCGACAGCACCGCGGCGACCCACTTCGCCCTTGCCGGCGGCGCCGTCCTCGGCGGCTTCGCGGCGCTGCACTGGTGGTTCCCGAAGATGACCGGACGCGCGATGGGCGAGACCCTGGCCCGCTTCTCCTTCTGGACCATCGCGCTCGGCCTGGCGCTCGCCTTCGCCCCCCTCTTCCTCGCCGGCGCCGTCGAGGGCCAGGTGATCGACGCCTACAAGTTCTTCGGCGGCACCGGCGTCGACGGCTACAACCTGATCGCGACGATCGGCGCCTTCGTCCTCACCGCGGGGATCCTGATGACGCTGGCCAACGCGATCCTCAGCCGCGAGGGCGGCGCCCCCGCAGGGCACGACGCCTGGGGCGGCGACTCGCTCGAGTGGTTCGCGCTCTCCCCTCCGGACCCGCACAACTTCGACGTCCTGCCGGACGTGCGCAGCCCCAGGCCGATGCGCGACATCCGCGACGCAATCGGGCGGCGCAGCGCCCGCGCGGAGCAGCAGGCCCGCGAGTCGCAGCCGGTAGCCTGAGCGACCGATGACCGGCGCTCAGACGGTTGCCATCCCGCGGCGCCCCGCCGTTCCCTCGCTGCTGCGGGACCTCGTCACGCTGACCAAGCCGAAGGTGCAGTCGCTGCTGCTCTTCACCACGGCGACGACGATGTACGTGGCAGGCGATCCCTCGCCGGGCCTCGTCCTCCTCACCTGCCTGGGAGGCGCCCTCTCGGCGGGCGGCGCGGGCGCCGTCAACCACGCGATCGACCGCGACATCGACCGCACGATGGCGCGCACGGCGGACCGGCCGGTGGCAAGCGGGCGGATCTCGGCGCGGACGGCGATCGGCTTCGGCGTCCTGCTCGAGCTCTGCTCCATCGCCTTGCTGGCGCTGGCGGTCAACCCGCTCGCCGCGGCGCTCTCCTTCAGCGGCTTCGCCGGCTACGTCTTCGTCTACACGCTCTGGCTCAAGCGCAGCACTCCCCAGAACATCGTCATCGGCGGGGCCGCGGGCGCCGTGCCGCCACTGGTCGCCTGGGCGGCGGTCACCGGCAGCCTCAGCGGCACGGCCTTCTACCTCTTCGCGATCGTCTTCTTCTGGACCCCGCCGCACTTCTGGGCGCTCTCGCTGCTGATGGTGGACGAGTACGCCAACGCAAAAATCCCGATGCTGCCGGTGGTCCGTGGCGAGGATGAGACCCGCCGCCAGATCCTCCTCTACACGGTCCTGCTTTACGCGGTGACGCAGCTGCCCTTCTGCGCCGGCGGCCTCGGCGTCGCCTACCTGATCCCCTCGATGCTGCTCGGCGCCGCCTTCATCTACTTCTCGACCAAGCTCCTCCGCACCAAAGAACGCGCCTGGGCCCTCCGCACCTACCTCTTCTC
>DATDBO010000098.1:0-5339 GCA_036524775.1 Solirubrobacterales bacterium | reverse complement strand
CTGTCTTCAAAAAAAGTTAAGTGAAACCCCTACCGGATCGCCCCTGACACATGCCTATTTGGCGGGGAAGTACTTCCGCCCTTTCTTCTTCACCCGTTTCTCTTTCTCCAGGTCGCCGAGCACCCGGTAGAGGTAGTTGGGCTTGATTTTCATCGATTTGGCGATCTCCGAAGCGGTGATGCCGGGGCTGCCCTCGACCAGCTTCACGGCCTGGTCGGCGCGGGTCCCGCTGCGACGGCGCCGGGTTTTTTTCGCGCCCCTCGCTTTTTTGGCGCTGCCGCGGGGACGGCCCGGACGGCGGCCGACGCGACTGACCGCTTTCTCGCCCAGCTCGGCGAGGGCGCGCTCGAGGCGCTTGCGCTCGTCATCCAGCTCGGCAAGGCGCTTCTTGACCAGGTCGCGCGCCTCGTCGAGTACGTGAGTGGTGCTTGGCATCTCGTTCCTTTCGTCCGGCCGCGTCATACCGGCCGGGTCACTAAGAGGGGGAGTTACGTACCGCAGTGTTGCACAGTCACAGTGAGTGTGGACATCTATCCGGCCACACCAGCGATTTGTTTACCCGGCGCGACCTGACTAATGCACACATCCTTTTGCCGGGGCGTTACACCCTCGGTCTGTCAGGGACGGCGCTTGCCCGGCAGCGTGCGGAAGACGACGTCCCAGAGCGGCGAGGAGACGCCGTAGCCGAAGCGGTGGTCCTGGAAGTGATGGCGCATGTGCTGCTCGCGCAGGCGCTTGCCGAGGTCCGACTTAGGCACGAAGTGATGTACGTAGTAGTGCGTGTAGTCGTAGAGCAGGTAGCCGAGGATGAAGCCGGCGAAGAGGGGGTAGGCGGCGGGCGTGCCGAAGACCAGCGTGAAGGCGAGGAAGAAGAGGGCGGCGAGCGGGATCGAGACCGCGGGCGGCATCACCAGCCGCAGCTTGTCGTTCGGGTGGTCGTGGTGGATGCCGTGGATGATGAAGTGCATCCGCCTGCCGAAGGCGTTGTCCGGCTCCCAGTGGAAGACGAGGCGGTGCAGCCAGTACTCGGTCAGCGTCCAGATGCCGCCGCCGCCGAGGGTGAGCAGGGCGATCTCCCAGGCCGCCTGGCCGCGGTCCGCCCCCAGCCACTCCATCGCGACCACGACCGGCACGAAGATCATTGCCGGGATGGCCGGGTGGACGCGCGAGAAGAAGTTGAGGAATTCGCTCTCGAACAGCTGGGGCGAGGCCGACAGCTTGTCGGTGCGGTTGTGAGCCTCCATCCATCGCCAATGCTAGCGCTCGTTGGAGCCGACTCCCGCAAGACGCGGGGAAGATGTGACGGGCCTGTGTCAAGAACGTTGCGATTTGCGAAATCAGGCGTCACGGAAGTGTCACGGCCTTGGCAAGATGGCCGCCGTGCCGCGCAAGCCCAAAGCCCCGACCTGCGAGGACTGCTACTTCCGCAAGAACCAGCTCTGCGCGCTCGAGCTGGAGGAGCCCTGCGCCACCTTCCGCCAGAACCGCCCCGAGGGCCTCGTGCCGCCCCGCCAGCCGGTCCTGCTCATGCGCCCGCCGCGCTGGGCGGCTCAGACCGGCACCGCGTAGCGCCCGCCGGCTATGGTTTTCGCTCATGTCGGAGCGTGACCTCTTCGCCAACTTCGCCCGCATGCGCCGCGAGATGGACCAGATGCTCGGCGGCGCTTGGGGCCGCACGGCTTACGTGAGCCGGCGCAGCACCGGCTTCTCGCCCAACGTCGACGTCTACTACTGCGGCGACCCGCAACGGGCGGTGGTCAAGGTCGACCTCGCCGGCGTCGACCTCGACCAGGTCGGGATCGAGGTCAGCGGACGGCAGCTGGCGATCGTCGGCGAACGCCCCGTGCAGGAGACCGAGGGGCGGGTCTACCAGCAGGTAGAGATTCCCTCGGGCCCGTTTCGTCGCGTGGTCGAGCTGCAGGTCGACGTCGACCCCGACGCGGCGAAGGCGACCTACGAGGACGGCGTGCTGCGGATCGACCTGCCGCTGCGCGATCCAGCGCAGACGACCCGCCGGGTGCCGATAGGGCGGGAGTGATGGAGGGCTCGCCGGCGCTCGAAGTGGTCGAGGCGCCGTTCGATGCCGAGGACGCGATCCGCGCCAGCCGGCCGTTGCCCGACGCGCTGCCGGTTCTGCCGCTGCGCGAGACCGTCACCTTCCCCGAGACGCTGACCCCGCTCGCGGTCGGCCAGGAACGCTCGATCAAGTTGGTCGACGACGTGCTCGGCGCCAACCGCATGCTGGCGATGGTTGCCGCGCGCGACCCCGAGGACGAGGAGCCCGGGCCAGAGGACCTCTTCGACGTCGGCGTGGTCGGCGTCGTCACTCGCATGCTGAAAGTGCCCGACGGCACCCTGCGCATCCTCGTCCAGGGCACCCAGCGGGTCAGCCTCGGCCCCTACGTCGCCGAGCAGCCCTACCTGGTCGCGCGGATCGCCGAGCTGCCCGACGTGGTCGACGAGGGGCCCGAGCTGGAGGCGCTGAGCCGCAACGTGCAGGGCACCTTCTCGGAGATCGTCGAGCACATCCCGTACCTGCCCGAGGAGCTGCAGATGGCGGTGGCCAACATCGAGGACCCCGCCGCCCTCGGTCACCTGATCGCCGGCGCGCTGCGGATCTCCACCGAGGAAAAGCAGGAGTTGCTCGAGGAGGTCGACGTCGCCGCCCGCCTGCGCAAGCTCTCGCAGATCCTCGCCCGCGAGCTCGAGGTCGTCCAGCTCGGCAGCCAGATCCAGTCCCAGGTCCAGTCCGAAGTGGACAAAGGCCAGCGCGAGTTCTTCCTCCGCCAGCAGCTGAAAGCGATCCAGGACGAGCTGGGCGAGGGCGACGAGCAGCAGGCCGAGGCGAACGAGCTGCGCGAGCGGGTCGAGGAGGCCGGCCTGCCCGAGCACGCGATGAAAGCCGCCGAGCGCGAGCTCTCCCGTCTGGAGAAACTGCCCCCGGCCGCGGCCGAGCACGGCGTCATCCGCACCTACCTCGAGTGGCTGGTCGAGCTGCCCTGGTCCAGGACGACGGAGGACAACCTCGACATCGCCCATGCGCGCGAGGTCCTCGACGCCGACCACTACGACCTGGAGAAAGTCAAGGACCGCATCCTCGAGTACCTGGCGGTGCGCAAGCTGAAGCCGGACTCGCCCGGCCCGATCCTCTGCTTCGTCGGCCCGCCCGGCGTCGGCAAGACCAGCCTCGGCCGCTCGATCGCCAAGGCGCTGGGGCGCGAGTTCGAGCGCATCTCGGTCGGCGGCGTCCGCGACGAGGCCGAGATCCGCGGCCACCGCCGCACCTACATCGGCGCGATGCCCGGCACGATCGTCCGCGCCCTGCGCGACGCAGGCTCGCGCAACCCCGTCTTCATGATCGACGAGATCGACAAGATGGGCGCCGACTTCCGCGGCGACCCCTCCTCGGCGATGCTCGAGGTGCTCGACCCGGCGCAGAACGACAGCTTCCGCGACCACTACCTCGACCTCGAGTTCGACCTCTCCGAGGTGATGTTCATCGCCACCGCGAACATCCTCGACACCGTCCCCGGCCCGCTCCAGGACCGGATGGAGACGATCGAGCTGGCCGGCTACACGCTGGAGGAGAAGCGCCACATCGCCCGTCGCTACCTGGTGCCGCGCCAGATCGAGGCCAACGGCCTCAAGCCCTCCCAGATCGAGTTCGCCGACCCGGCGCTGACCGCGATCGTCGAGGAGTACACGCGCGAGGCCGGGGTGCGCAACCTCGAGCGGCAGATCGGCACGATCTGCCGCAAGGTCGCCCGCGACGTCGCCGAGGGCGAGGCGACCAACGGCAAGGTGAAGGTCTCCGCCAAGCGGGCGCGCGAGCTGCTCGGCCGCCGACGCTTCTTCGCCGAGCAGCGCCGCCGCACCAAAGACCCCGGCGTCGCCACCGGCCTGGCCTGGACGCCGACCGGCGGCGACGTGCTCTTCATCGAGGCGACGTCGATGCCGGGCTCGGGCAAGCTGACGATCACCGGCCAGCTCGGCGACGTGATGAAGGAGTCGGCGCAGGCGGCGCTCTCCTACGTGCGCGGCCACTGGGCCGACCTGGCTCCCGAGCTGGGCGAGGGCTGGTTCGCCGAGCACGAGATCCACATCCACGTCCCGGCCGGGGCCGTGCCCAAGGACGGTCCCTCCGCCGGGGTGGCGATGACCGTCGCCCTCGCTTCGCTGATCTCCGGCCGGCCGGTGCGCAACGACGTGGCGATGACCGGCGAGGTGACCCTGACCGGCCAGGTGCTGCCGATCGGCGGCCTCAAGGAGAAGTCGCTGGCGGCGCAGCGGGCGGGGATCAAGCGGGTGATCGTGCCCGAGCGCAACGAGGGCGACGTCGCCGAGATCCCCGAGCACGAGCGCAGCGAGCTCGAGTTCGTCTTCGTCGACGACGTCGCCAAGGCGATCGACGCCGCCCTCTAGGCATGGAGGCGGCCGGGGCCCTGGGCAGGGGCAACCTCTCGACGTACTACGAGGCGCTCCGCGAGATGGCGCGGGCGCGCTCGCGGGCCTTCTGGATCGTCGCCGGGCTGACCGTCCTCGCCGCCGGGCTGCGCTTCGCGACGCTCGGGGTCCAGGCCTACCACCACGACGAGATCGTCACCGCCAGCCGCGTCCTGCGCGCCGACTTCGTCCACGCGATGGAAGCGGTCGGGTTCAGCGAGTCGGCGCCGCCGCTCTACTACGCGCTCGCCTGGTTCTGGACACAGCTGACCGGCACCGGCGAGGTCGGCCTGCGCTCGCTCTCCGCCCTCGCCGGGGTCGCCACGGTGCCGGTCGCCTATCTGCTCGGCGCCGAGCTGCGCGGCCGTCGTGCCGGCCTGCTCGCCGCCGCGCTCGTCGCGGTCAACCCGATGCTGCTCTGGTACTCGCAGGAGGCGCGCGGCTACGCGCTGCTCGTCCTGCTCACCTCGGTCGCCGCGCTCTACTTCGTCCGCGCCCTCGACAGCGGTCGGCGGCGCGACTTCACCGGCTGGGGGATCGCCGCGGCGCTGGCGCTCGCCACGCACTATTTCGCGATCTTCCCGCTCGCGCTCGAGGCCGCCTGGCTGCTCTGGCGGCGGGGACGCGCGGCCGTCGCCGGCCTCTGGATCGTCGCCCTCGCCGGCCTGGCGCTGGCGCCGCTGGCGATCCACCAGATGCTGGCCGGTCGCGCCGAGTGGATCGGCGGGCGCAGCCTCGGCCACCGCCTCTGGGAGGCCGGGGTCACCTTCCTCGTCGGCGAGACCGGCGACATCATCGCCCGTCCGGAGATCGTCCTGCCGGCGGTCGTGCCGCTGCTCGCCGCGCTCGCCGGCCTGGCGCTGCTCGCGCTGCGCGGCGAGCGAGCCGAGCGCCGC
>DATDBO010000097.1:0-41261 GCA_036524775.1 Solirubrobacterales bacterium | reverse complement strand
ATCGCCTTCTGGTTGCCCGACCGGATCTGCTCGGCGGCGTCGGGGTTGGCCTCGACCGCGGCGGCGACGATCGCCTCCAGCTCGCCGCTGTCTGAGATCTGGGCGAGGCTCTCGCGCTCGACGATCGTCGCCGGGTCGCCGCCCTCGGCGACGAGCGCTGCCAGCACCTGCTTGCCGCTGCCGTGCGAGATCTTCTTCTCGCCGACCAGCGCGACCAAGGCGGCCAGCGCCACGGGCTCGACCTTCGAGTCGCCGGGAGATCCGCCGTCGGCCTGGCGCAGCGCCGCGGCCAGCTCTCCCGTCACCCAGTTGGCGACCGTCTGCGGCTCGACGCCTGCCGCGGCCCCGCAGACGGCCTCGAAGTAGGCGGCCTCCTCGGGGCCGGCGGCAAGCTGCGCGGCGTTCTCGGCGGAGAGCTTCAGCTCCTCTTCGTAACGTCGCCGGCGCGCCTCGGGCAGCTCCGGCAGCGACTCGCGCGCCTCGCGCAGCATCGCCTCGCTCGGCGCCAGGGGAACCAGGTCCGGCTCGGGGAAGTAGCGATAGTCGTGCGCTTCCTCCTTCGAGCGCAGCGGGTGCAGCGTGCCGTCCTCGGGGTGGAAGTGGAGCGTCTCTTGGACGACCGTCCCCCCCGCCTCGATCAGCTCCCGCTGGCGCGCCAGCTCGGCCTCGATCCCGCGTTCGAGGAAGCGGAAGCTGTTCATGTTCTTCAGCTCGGTCTTGGTGCCGAGTGTCTCGCTGCCCGCCGGACGGACCGAGACGTTGGCGTCGACCCGCAGGCTGCCCTCCTCCATGTTGACGTCGGAGACGTCGAGCTGGCGCACGGTGGTGCGCAGCAGGCGCGCCCAGGAAGCGGCTTCGGCGGCGTCGCGGAGGTCGGGCTCGGTGACGATCTCGACCAACGGCGTGCCGCCGCGGTTGAAGTCGACCAGCGAGGCGCCCGAGCCGTGGATCCGGCCCGACTCGCCGAGGTGGATCGTCTTCGCCGCGTCCTCCTCGAGGTGGGCACGGTGGATGCGGATCCCGCCGAGCGTGCCGTCGACCGCAAGCGGCTCGTCGTACTGGCTGATCTGGTACGCCTTCGGGTTGTCGGGATAGAAGTAGTTCTTGCGGTGGAAGGTCGAGCGCGGCGCGACCTCGCACTCCAGCGCCGCCGCGATCTTCAGGGCGTAGCGAATCGCCTCCTCGTTGGGCACCGGCAGCACGCCCGGGTGGGCGAGGCAGACGGGGCAGGTGTGGACGTTGGGCTCGTCTCCGAAGGAGAGCTCGCAACCGCAGAACATCTTCGTCTTGGTGGAGAGCTGGACGTGGATCTCCAGCCCTATCACCGCCTCCAGCTCAGCCATCGGCGCCTCCTCCCGGCACGGCGTCGAACCCGATCGCGCCCTCGAGCGCGTGGGCGGCCTCGAGCAGCCGCTGCTCGGCGAAGGCCGGCGCGGCGATCTGGAAGCCGACCGGCAGCTGCGGCCCGCCACCCGGCGGCTCGGCGAGGCCGGCCGGGATCGAGATCGCCGGGATGCCGGCCAGGCTCATCGGCACGGTGAAGAAGTCGTTCATGTACATCGCCAGCGGGTCGTCGGTCTTCTCGCCGAGCCCGAAGGCGACCGAGGGCGAGGTCGGCGTGACGACGAAGTCGAATTCGGCGAAAGCCGCGGCGAAGTCGCCGGCGATCTTGGTGCGAACCTTCTGCGCCTGCCCGTAGTAGGCCTCGTAGTAGCCCGAAGAGAGGGCGTAGGTGCCGAGCATGATGCGGCGCTTGACCTCGTCGCCGAACCCCGCGGCCCGCGTCGCCTCGTACATCTCGACCACGTCCCCGGCCGCCTCGACCCGCATCCCGTAGCGGACGCCGTCGTAGCGGGCGAGGTTCGAGGAGGCCTCGGCCGGGGCGATCACGTAGTAAGCGGAGATGCCGTGCTCGGCGTGCGGAAGCGGCGCCTCGGCGATCTCGCCGCCCAGCTCCTCGATCCGGGTCAGCGTCGCCTCGAAGACGGCGCGCACGCCGGCGTCGATCGCGTCGTGGGCGAGCTCGGCGGGAACGGCGAAGCGCAGGCCGGAGAGGTCCTCGCGGCTGGGCGCCTCCACCCCGTCCTCGATCCCGACCGAGGTCGAGTCGCAGGGGTCGCGACCCTGCATCGCCGCCAGCAGCAGCGCGGCGTCGGTCACGTCGCGGGTCAGCGGCCCGCATTGGTCGAGCGAGGAGGCGAAGGCGATCATCCCGTAACGCGAGATCGCCCCGTAGGTCGGCTTCAACCCGACGATGCCGCAGAGCGAGGCCGGCTGGCGGATCGAGCCGCCGGTGTCGGTGCCGATCGCGCAGGGCGCCAGGCCGGCGGCGACGACCGCCGCCGAGCCCCCCGAGGACCCGCCGGGGACGCGCCCACGGTCCCAGGGATTGCGCACCGGGCCGTAAGCGGAGTTCTCGTTCGACGATCCCATCGCGAACTCGTCCATGTTGGTCTTGCCGAGGATCCCGGCGCCGGCCTCGGCCAGGCGCCGCACCGCGGTCGCGGTGTAGAGCGGCTTGTGCCCCTCGAGGATGCGCGAGCCGGCCGTCGTCTCCACGCCCTCGGTGCAGAAGAGGTCCTTGACCGCGACCGGGATCCCGGCCAGCGGCCCATCGCCCTCCCCCGCCCCGTCCTCGGCGCGCCAGAGGTAGGCGTTGAGCTCGTCCGCGGCCGCGGCCTCGCGCCAAGCGTCGCCGTACTCCTCCCGTGAGACCTCCCCGTCCGCGATCTTCCGCGCCGCCTCGGCGACGCTCAGCTTCAGCAGCTCGCTCATCAGGCCTCGGCCTGCGGCGAAGGCACTCGAAACGCGCCCTCGGCCGGGTCCGGCGCCTGCTCCAGCACCGCCTCGCGCGGCCAACTGGATCGTGGCTCGTCCGGCCTCAGCACGTTCTCCAATGCGACTACGTGCGAGGTCGGCTCGACGTCGTCGAGGTCCAGCTCGCCGATCCGGTCGACGTGATCGAGGATCCCCGAGAGCTCTCCGGCCATCCTCTCCACCTCGTCGTCGGACAGCCGCAGCCGGGCCAGCTTGGCGACGTGAAGTACCTGCTCCCGCTCGATCACGGCGCGGATTCTAGGCGTCATGCACCCTGGCCAGCCGGCCAGTTAAAGTCCCGCCACCGATGCGGGGAGCCAAAGCAGAGGCATTCGTCGTCCTCAACCTGCGCCTGATGGCGCTCGGCTTCGCCGTCGTGGGCCTGCTCTTCATCGCCGTCCCGAACGGCGTCCTCGACACGATCACCGACCTGGGCGACGCGATCGGCGACTTCACCCCGGCGCCGCACGGCGAAGAGCAGCTCTGGCTGGCGCTCGGCTTCGCCTACATGGTCGTGATCACCGGCATCTGCCTGGTCGCCCAGGCCGACGTGGTCCGCTACCGGCCGCTGCTGCTGGTGCTGGCCGCGGGCAAGGCCGCCTCCTCGCTCGCCTCGCTCGGCTTCTACCTCTTCGACCAGGACGTCTTCATCTACCTGCTCAACTTCCTGGTCGACGGCTTCCTCGCCCTGGCTGCGCTCTGGCTCTGGTCGCTGAGCGCGCGGGTCGAACGCGCCGACCCTGGCTGAAGGCGCCCGCCGGGGCTGTCGACCGCCGAGCAACGCACCCTCAGCGCGATCTGCGAGGCGATGGCGCCCGCCCTCGACGGCCTGCCCGCGGCCGAGCGCGAGGTCGATGTGTCGGGGCCGGTGGCCAGGTTGCTCACCTCGCTCTCGCCGCGCGTCCTGACCAGGATCCGGTTGGCGCTGCGCCTCTTCGAGTGGCTTCCCTTCCCCTGGCGGTTCAGCCGCCTCGACCCGGGCACGCGTGAAGACTTCCTGCGGCGCATGGAGCGCTCCCGCTTCGGCCTCCACCACGAGCTGCTGCTGATGGCGAAGACCTTCACCACGCTCGGCTACGCGGCCGACCCGCGGGTCGAGGCGAGGCTGGGGCTGGAGACGAGCTGCCGGGTCAAGGACGACTCGCTGCCCGAGCCCGCCGGGCCGCTGGGCGACCTCGAGCCGGCGGGCGAGGGGGAGGAATGCGACGTCGTGGTGATCGGCTCGGGCGCCGGCTACGACCGCGACACCTACCCGAGCGACCCGCTCGAGGCGATCGCCTCGATCTACCGCGACGGTGGCCTGACCATCGCCGAGGGGCGCCCGCCGATCCCAGTGCCGGTGGCGCGCACGGTCGGCGGCACGACGGTGATCAACTCGGGGACCTGCTTCCGCGCCCCGGAGCCGGTGCTGGAGGGCTGGCGCAAGCGCTACGGCATCGCCTGGGCCGACAAGCTGGCCCCCGACTTCGCCGAGGCCGAGGAGTTCCTGCGGGTAACGCCGCTCGACCCCGAGCGGATGGGCCGCAACGGGCAGTTGGCGATGGAGGGAACGGCGGCGCTCGGCGTCAGCGGCGGCCCGATCTCGCGCAACGCCGGCAACTGCATCCAGTGCAGCTCCTGCCCCTACGGCTGCCGAATCGACGCCAAGCAGGGCATGCACGTCAGCTACGTGCCGCGGGCGGTTGCCGCCGGGGCGCGGCTGCGGGCGGGCGTCGAAGCGCGTCGCCTGATCGTCGAGGACGGCCGCGTCGCCGGGGTCCGCTGCGCTGTCGAGCAGCCAGGCTCCTCCAACGGAAGTCGCCGCCCCTACACCGTGCGCGCCCGCCGGGCGACGATCGTCGCCGGCGGCGCCCTCGGCACGCCCGAACTGCTGCTTCGCTCCGGCCTCGGCGGCGATCAGGTCGGCCGCAACCTCCACATGCACCCCGCCTGCTGGGTGGGCGCCCGCTACGAGGAGGAGGTGCGCGGCTGGGAAGGGGTGATGCAGAGCTACTACGTCGACGAGTGGGAGGCCGAGGGGGTGCTGCTCGAGGCCACCTTCACGCCGCTGCCCTTCGGCGGAGCTTGGCTGGCCGGCTCGGGCCGCGAGCACCAGGAGTCGATCCTCGGCTTCGACCACGTCGGCTCGATCGGCGTGCAACTGACCGACGAGTCGAGCGGGCGGGTGGGGATCGCCCGCGACGGCTCGATCCGCGCCCGCTACCGGTTGACCGACGAGGACGTCCGCAAGGTGACCTTCGGCATCGCCCGCGCCGCAGAGGTCCACTTCGCCGCCGGCGCCGCCGAGGTCTACCCCAACATCGGCCGCGCCCCGGTCCTGCGCCCCGGCGAGGTCGCCGAGTTCGAGGCGACCAGCTTCAAGCCCTCGGAGCTGCGGCTCGAGGCCTTCCACCCGATGGGCACGGCGCGGATCGCCGGCGAAGGCGAGGGGGTCTGCGACAGCCGCGGCGCCGTGAGGGGCGTGGAGAGCCTCTACGTCGCCGACGCCTCGCTCTTCCCCACCGCCGTGGGAGTCAACCCGATGATGACGATCATCGCCTTCGCGAAGCGCGTAGCCGCCGAAGTGGCCGACGGCCCCAGACCGGCGTAGGGCGTTGTCCTCGGTCGGCCGTCTTCGGGTCACGCACTAGAAGTGCGCTCCCCTTGACGGCCTCCCTGCGTCCTAGCCCTACTTGGTCTGGAACCGTCGGAAGGCGATCAGGTTGACGGCGGTGGGGGCGGCGGTGGCGGTTGCTGCGCCGGGGGAGGCGGCGGGGGCGGTGGTCCATCCGCCGGAGGCTGGCCACCTCCACCCAGGCGGTCGGCCTCGCCGCCGAAGCTGGCGCCTTCCTCGCGCATCGCGCTGTAGCCGCCGTAGGCGATGCCGGCGGCGGAGAGCAGGCCGAGGAAGATCCCGAGCTTGAGCGTGATGTCGACGCCGACGCCGGCGAGCGCGTCGCCGCTGCCGGGCGGATCGACGATCCGGTAGAGGATCAGGAGCACGGCGAGACCGCCGAGCGCGGCGACGATCGCGTTCATCGAAACCGGCGGCTCGACGTCGGCATCGGTCAGGCGGATCACGGCGACCGCAAGCGCGACGACGATCGCCAGCATGAGGAACAGCGGGATCGTGTCGAGCGCGTCCCAGGCGCTGCCGCCGGCTTCGATGCTGCCGGTGAACCCGGCTACGCCCTCGACCTTGGCGCCGAACCAGTCGAAGAACATGAATATGAAGAGGAGCACCGCGGAGACTGCGGAGATCTTCTCCCCCGTGCTCAACCTGTCGAGTTCCATCTATTCCTCCGAGGAGTAGGGGTCTGCGGCGACACTACACCCGGGCTCGGGCGGCAGCCAGCGTATTTACGAGCAGCATTGCCCGCGTCATCGGGCCGACCCCGCCGGGCACGGGGGTGATCGCCCCGGCACGCTCGCTGACCGAGTCGAACTCGACGTCGCCGACGAGCCCTCCGTCGACTCGGTTCGTGCCGACGTCGATTACCGTGGCGCCCTCGCGCACCATCTCGCCGGAGATCAGGCCCGGCCGCCCCGCCGCGGCGATCACGATGTCGGCCTCGCGGCAGATCGAGGCGAGGTCGCGAGTGCGCGAGTGGCAGTGGGTGACGGTCGCGTCGGCCGCGAGCAGCAGCGCCGCCAACGGCTTGCCGACGAGGATCGAGCGGCCGACGACGACGGCGCGCGCGCCTTCGACCTCGACACCCGCCTCGCGCAGGAGCTCCATCACGCCGGCCGGCGTGCAGGGGGCGATCGCCTCGCGGCGACCCTGGACGAGCAGGCCGGCGCTGAGCGGGGTCAGGCCGTCGACGTCCTTGAGCGGATCGATCAGGCCGATCAGCGGGTCCTGGTCGAGGTGGTCGGGGAGCGGGAGCTGGAGGAGGATCCCGTGTACGCGGTCGTCGGCGTTGAGCGACTCGATCAGGGCGGCGAGCTCCTCCAGGGTGACGTCCCCCCTGGGCTCGTGGTGGAAGGACTCGATACCGACCTCGGCACAGTCTTCCCGCTTCATCCGCACATAGACGGCAGAAGCCGGGTCGTCGCCGACGAGGATCGTCGCCAGGCCGGGCGGCGTCGCCATCTCGGCGACTTCCTCACGCACCCGCTCGCGGATCCTCGCCGCGACCGCCTTGCCGTCGATCACCCGGGCGGCCACTCGCTCACCTTCTCCGGATCGGGGCATAGTCGGCCATCAGCTTGCGCTCGGTGCCGTCGCCGGCGAAGCGGACGACGATGCCGTCCGGCTCGACACCAGTAACGACCCCGTCTCCGAACATCGCGTGGACTACGTCGTCACCAACCGCCATTGCCAACACGGGGCTTGGAGTGAGCTGCTGGGGGGAGTCGGTGCCCGCCGCCATCTCCGATGCGTTCCAGCTCATTCCCCCACTGGCACGCGATTTCTGGCGGTACTCAGCCAACTCGCCAGGCAGCTCGCCTACAAAACGGGACGGAAGAGCTTCCTCGTCCTGCCCAAAGAGTCGCCGGCGGCGCGCCCAGGTCATGTAGAGGCGGCGACGCGCGCGGGTTATCGCGACGTAACAAAGGCGGCGCTCCTCTTCTTCACCCCCCTCTTTGAGTGCTCGAGAATGCGGAAAAGAGCCGTCCTCGCAGCCAACGACAAAGACCGTGCCGTACTCGAGTCCCTTTGCGTTGTGCAGCGTCATCAGGGTGATCTGCTCCTCCTCGTCCTCACGCGAGTCCTGGTCGTTGTAGAGCGAGATCTGTTGCAGGTATCCCTCCAGCGGTAACTCCTCGCTCTCGCCCTCGACCTCGCGCTCGCGGTCAAACTCGGCGGCACCCTCGATGAGTGCTTCGAGATTCTCGGCACGTCCTTCGGCCTCGATCGTGCGCTCGGCCGAGAGGGCATCCATGTATCCCGTCTCGTCTAGGACCGCCTTCAGCAGCTCCGCAACCGACGAGGATTCTTCGGCGCGAGCGCGAAGCCCGTCCATTGTCGCGAAGAACCGCGAAACCGCTTTTATCGCCGCCCCGCCGAGGCTCGGCACCTCCTCGGGGCGCTCGATCACCTCCCAGAGCGTGAAGCCGGTGGTGTTCGCGTAGGCGGCGAGCCGGCCCAGGCTGGTCTTACCAATCCCCCGTCGCGGCGAGTTGACGATCCGCGAGAAGGAGATCTGGTCGGCCGGGTTTGCCAGCAGGTTGAGGTAGGCGATCGCATCCTTGATCTCGGCTCGCTCGTAAAACTTGGTGCCGCCGATCACCTGATACGGCATGTTGAATCGCTTGAGGGTGTCCTCTAGTACGCGGCTCATCGCGTTGGTCCGGTAGAAGACCGCGACATCAGAAGGGGCGATGCCGTCGTCCTCTCCGAGGCGCTCAATCTCACCGCCCACCCAGCGAGCCTCTTCGTGCTCATCGGTGAGCTCGGCCAGTTGAAGCGGCTCCCCCCCGCTGTCCTCAGTCCACAACCGCTTCGGCCGACGCTGTCGATTGCGCTCGATTACCGCGTTGGCAGCCGAGAGGATCGTCTCCGTCGAGCGATAATTCTGCTCCAAGGCGACGAGGGTCGCCTCTGGGAAGTCACGCTCGAAGTCCAAGATATTTCTGATGTCTGCGTGCCTGAAGCCGTAGATCGACTGCGACTCGTCGCCTACCACCATCAGGTTGCCGTGCTCGGAGGTGAGCAGCTGCAGGAGGCGGTACTGGGCGTGGTTGGTGTCTTGGTACTCGTCCACGAGGACGTGGCGGAAGGTGCGGCGCCAGCGCTCGCGCACCTCCTCGAACAGCTCCAGCGCGTTGACCGTGCGCACCAGCAGGTCGTCGAAGTCCATCGCGTTGGCGGCGAGCATCCGCTTCTCGTAGAGGTGATAGACGCCGGCGGTGGTTTCCTCGAAGACGCTGCCCTGGGTCTGTGCGTAGGCGTCGGCGTCGATCAGCTGGTTCTTGGCACCGGAGATCTGCGCGCGGATCGCCCGCGCCGGGTAGCGCTTGGGGTCGACGTGCAGCTCCTCCATGCAGCGTTTGAGCATCCGCAGCGAGTCCGACTCGTCGTAGATCGTGAAGCCGCGCGAGTAGCCGAGCCGCTCGGCGTCGGCACGCAGCATCCGTGCGCAGGCCGAGTGGAAGGTCGTCACCCACATCGCCCGGGTCGCGCGGCCGACCAGCGCTTCGACCCGCTCGCGCATCTCGGTGGCCGCCTTGTTGGTGAAGGTGATCGCGAGGATCTCCCCAGGGCGCGCCCGGCCGGTGGCGAGCAGCCAGGCGATCCGGTGCGTGAGCACGCGCGTCTTGCCCGAGCCGGCGCCGGCGAGGACGAGCAACGGGCCGTCGCCGTGGCGAACGGCCTCGCGCTGCGGCTCGTTCAGCTCGGCGAGCAGGCGCTCGGCACGGTCCGCGCCGGGTTCGGTCGGAGCGCCGCCGAGCCCCTCGACGGCGTCCTGCGAACCCTCTGGCTCGGTCTGCAGCATCGCCTCCGAGAATAGAGGCGGGCGCGGCCGGTTCAGCCGCCCGCGGAGGAGCGACCGGTGCGGGGTCGCAGCCCCTCGTCAGCGTCGCCCGAGCCATCGCCACCGTCGAGCTCCGCCAGGCGCTCCTCGAGCCTCGCGATCCGCTCGGAGAGGGTCTTGATCGCCTCCGCGATCGGGTCGGGCAGGTGGATCCAGTCGGCGTCGGGCCCCTCCGGGCGCTTGCCCTCGACCTTGACCGGGTGGCCCGGGTTGCCGACCACGGTCGAGCTCGGCGGCACGTCCTCGACGACGACGGTGTTGGCGCCGATCTTGGCGCCGTCGCCGACGGCGATCGGGCCAAGCAGCTTGGCGCCGGAGCCGACCGTGACGTTGTCGCCCAGGGTCGGGTGGCGCTTGCCGGGCTGGAAGCCGGTTCCGCCCAGCGTCACCCCCTGGTAGAGGGTCACGCGGCGGCCGATTTCCGCCGTCTCGCCGATCACCACACCGGAGCCGTGGTCGATGAAGAACTCCGGCCCGATCCTCGCCGCCGGGTGGATCTCGACCCCGGTGACCGAACGCACCAGATAGGCGATCGCCCCCGGCGCCAGCGGCACCTCCGCCTCGTACAGCGCGTGCGCGACGCGATGCGCCAGCAGTGCCTGCACCCCCGCCCACCCGACGAGGATCTCGAAGCTGGAGACGCCATGCGCCGCAGGATCGCGATCCCGCGCCGCGGCGACATCGGCTCGGATCTCCCGAAGGATTCGCTTAAACACCCGCCACCCCCGGACGCGGGAACGAATCCCCCTCCATATCCGCATTCATGGACATTCGTGGAAGCAGAGGAGGTGGCGGAATATTTCTCACGGTGCGAAGAAGGGTAGGGACATGTAGCGCTCGCCCGAGTCGCAGACCACGGTCACGACGCGCTTGCCCTCCATCTCCGGCCGGCCGGCCACCTCCAGCGCCGCCTTGACGTTGGCCCCTGACGAGATCCCGGAGAGAACGCCCTCGCGTAGCGCCGCCAGGCGGGCGGTCTCCAACGCGTCCTCGTCGGAGACGGCGATCGTCTCGTCGATCACCGAGCGATCGAGCACCTCGGGGACGAAGCCGGCGCCGATCCCCTGGATCTTGTGCGGCCCGGGAGGGCCGCCGGAGAGGACCGGCGAGGCGGCGGGCTCGACCGCGACGACCAGCGTCTCTGGGCTGCATTCGCGCAGCAAGCTACCGACCCCCGTGATCGTGCCTCCGGTGCCGACCCCCGCGACGAAGGCGCCGACTTCGCCGTCGGTGTCTCGCCAGATCTCCTCGGCCGTCGTCTTCCGGTGTGCCGCCGGGTTGGCCGGGTTGGAGAACTGCTGCGGCATGAAGCCCTTGCGCTGCTCGCGGATCTCCTCGGCCAGCGCGACCGCCTCGCCCATCCCGCCCAGCGAAGGCGTCTCGCGCACCTCGGCTCCGTAGGCGCGCAGCAGCTTCGCCCGCTCGCGGCTCATCCCCTCGGGCAGGGTCAGGATCAGCTCGTAGCCGCGCGCGGCGCAGACCATTGCCAGGGCGATACCCGTGTTGCCGCTGGTCGGCTCGACGATCACCGACCTTCCCGGCTCGATCAGCCCTTCGTGCTCAGCCGCATCGATCATCGCCACCCCGATCCGGTCCTTCACCGACCCGCCCGGGTTGAAGTTCTCGAGCTTCGCGCAGACCTCCCCGGGCAACCCCTCCCCCAGCCGCCGCAGAGCCACCAGCGGCGTTCCGCCGACAACTCCCGAGGCCTCCCCCCCGATCCTCAACTCGACCGCCCTCGCGTCCTCACAGACGCGACCCTAGCGCGGCGAAGTGTCAGGAGATGAACGCGCGGTCGCGACGCTGCCTACTCCAGCTCGGTGCAGCCCTTGAAGGCTCGGCCGACGGGGTGCATTTCGCCAACCGAAAGGTCAGATTGCGTGATTGCGGACTTCGTGCCCTTTTCGAACCGAACGTACCGCGCACGCCAGCAGCCGTTTTTGCCCAAGTGGAGAGATACGCTCCGTGAAAAGCCGCTGCCGGGGTCGTGCTCGATGCTGCACCGCCAAAGATCGCGTTCGTCGACATAGAGCATGCATTCGACGCGCCCTTCAACCCGAAGAGCTCTCGCAAGATCGCGCTCGAGCGGGCTACCAGGGCCACTCAGGCCAAGCGAATCGAGGCTAAACGACTCGCGAGGCGATTCGCAGCCCACCAAGCCGACAAGTAAACATCCCAGCGCTGCCACCCAGGCCAATCGGCCGCCCGTCGTACGACGTTCCACATCCTGTCTCCCTGACTAGATTGCCGACAGAGTGTTCCTAGAATTGAATCGAGACCGTAGCGTCTTTGACTACACGAGTGGTAGCGGGTTGATCCGAGAGACGACACACGCCCCGATCGAGCGACAGAACCTACGCGCCCGTCAGCGGCCGATCCATCAGGGTCGCCGTCGCGACGTGCAGCGGGCCGCTCAGCTCACCCTCGTCGACGAGATAGAGCGCTACTCCCTCTTGAAGCGATTCGAACAGCTCATCCAGAGTGTCGCCGGAGGCAAAGCAACCGGGCAGCTCGGGAACGTCGGCCCAGTAGGCGTCTTTCTCGCTGTGGATACGGGCGGTCAGCTCCACGATGGGGTCTCCAGGCTAGCCCTATTGAGCTCCAACCGAGATCAGCGCGAGGGAGGGGCTCAGATGAAGTACATGCCGGAGCCGGCCTCCTCGGCCTCGCGCCTCGCGACTTCGGCGATCGTGGTCTGGCCGAAGACCTTGCGCAGGGCGGTGACGCCCTCGGCCCAAATGCCGCCGGCCTCGTCGGCCTCTTCGCCGACTTTGCCGTCGAGGGCCTGGACGACCTCGAGCACGGTGATCTCCTCCGCCGGCCGGGAGAGCGTGTAGCCGCCCTTCATGCCGCGGTGGCTGGTCAGCAGACCGGCCCGGCGCAGGGTCGAGAAGAGCTGCTCGAGGAACTGCTCGGGGATGTTGCGCCGCTCGGCCAGCTCCTTGATCGGGACCGGCCGCTCACCCGACCGCGCCAGCTCGGCCATCGCGACTACGGCGTAGCGCGACTTCGAGGTGATGGAGATCACGGCGCCCTTTTTACCGTACGAGGCGGACCCGGCTGGGTTAGGATCGAACGGTCCTGAGCGAGCGCCCACAATGTCTGGTCATCGACCCCCACCCGCTGGTCCGGCTGGGCGTGCGCGAGGCGCTGGGCGGGGATTTCGAGATCCACGAGAGCGAGAGTCGCGGCGATGCGGTCGGCCTGATTCGCGACGTCGGCAGCATCGACGTGGCGATCGTCGACCTGCGGCGCGAGTCGGCCGACGAGGACGGCGCCATCGCCGGCCACGAGGCGATCCGTGCGCTTCGCCGAACCGCGCCCGGGATGGGAATCGTCGCCCACGGCGAGCGCCCCGAGCGCCACATCGCTTCGGCGGCGCTGCAGGCGGGCGCCACTGCGTACGTCGCGCGGACGACCGGCACGGAGGAGCTGGCAAGGGCCGCACGTGCCGCCATCGACCACGAGCGGTTCGTCGATCCGGCCGTGCCACCACGCGGCAGCCGCGGCAAGCTGACCCGACGCCAGCGCGAGATCCTGCAGCTGTTGGCCGACGGTGGCTCGACCGTCGCCGCGGCGCGCGAGCTTGGCCTCAGCCAGGAAACGATCAAGACCCACACCAAGAACGCCCTCGCCCGCCTCGGCGCAAGGAACCGGACTCACGCAGTGGCCATAGCGCTCAGGGAGTGCCTAATCGATTAGGCCAAGCCGCCCCCGGACGCGGGAGGGAGGGCTTGTCCATATCTGATTCTTCAGGCCCTCCCGGGAGCAGAGGAGGCGGCGCTTTATATCCAGCCGCAGTCGCGCGCCGTGAGCACGGCCTGCGCTCGGTCGACCGCGCCGATCTTGCCGTAGACGTTGTGCAGGTGGGTGCGGATCGTCGAGACCGAGAGCTGCATCTCGCCGGCGATCTGCTTGTAGACCATGCCCTCGGAGAGGTGGCGGAGCACGTCCAGCTCGCGGTTGGAGAGCGGGCAGGGCTCGCTGACGCGCGCGTCCGACTCGCGTGGGTAGGGAAGCTCGTAGAGCAGCTCGCGCAGGCCCTCGGGGCCGAGGCCGCAGCGCTTTGCGCTCTCGCGCAAGCGCTCGGGGGTGACAGCCTCGCCCTGCGAGTAGTGGGCGACCATGTCGGCGGTGGCGACGATCGCCGCCAGGTCCTCGGCGTCCTCGGAATGGTGGCGCTCGATCGCCACCGCGATCCTCTGCGGCACGTTCCAGCGCCGCGCCAGCACGCCGCCGACCAGGGCGTGGTCGATGCCGAGCTGGTCGCGTTCTTCGCGGAGCCGCTGCTCCGGCGTACGCGAGGTCGCGTCGAAGTAGGTGCGGCGGCCGGGGTGGAGCTTGGAGATGACCAGGCGACCGATGTCGTGCAGGAGGGCGGCGACGACGAGTTCGTCGCGGTCGCCCCAGCCGATCTCACGGCCGATCCGCGTCGCCGCCTGCTGGGTCGCCAGGGCGTGCACGCGGAACTGCTCGGGGCGCAGCTCCCAACCTCCGTTGGGCTCGAAGAAGTCGAAGACCGGTGCGGTGCCGGCAATCGCCAGGACGCCGGAGGGCTTGAGCACGTCGACTGCCGCCGGCACACCGCCGACGCTGCCCGCGCCGTTGCTCCGGTTGGCGAAGCGCAGCACGGCGATGGTCAGGGCCACGTCGGCCTCGACCGCTTCGACCAGCTCGCCCACGCGCGCGGTCTCGGCCGTCGCCGCCTCCATCACCCTGGTGCGGGACTCGATCAGGGCGGGGAACTTCTCCACCGCCTCGAAGGCCGAGGCGAGGCGGGCGCCGGGGGCCGCCGGGGCGTTGCCACGCGGGGCATCGGCGCTCGACACCTTGCCGTTGCTCTTTTTCTTCGTAGTCGCCATTGACCAGGTGCTCCGCCCCCCTCATCGGCAAGAGAGGACGCACGGTTTAGCGTCAGGCTCCCCATTACTGGGTGTGGTTATGCGCGAAGGCGTACGAGCGCGTCGTCGATGCGCCGCAGCGACTCCTCGCGTCCCAGCACGGCGAGGGACTCGAAGATGCCGGGCGAGACGGTCGTGCCCGTGATCGCTACCCGGATCGGCTGATAGACCCGGCCGGGCTTGAGGCCGAGGCGCTCGGGCAACGGCGAGAGCGCCGCCTCGACCGCTGCGGTGTCGAAGCCCGCGCCGGCCGCCAGCGCCTCGCGGGCGGCCTCGAGCGCTGCCGGCGCCTCGTCTTTCATCGTCTTGCGCCAAGCCTTCTCGTCGTCGACCGGCGGCTCGAAGAGGAAGCGGATCAGCGGCCAGACCTCGGCCAACGTCTGCGCTTTCTCCTGGGCGATCTCACAGGCGGCGCGCAGGCGCTCGTCGGGCGGACGGTCGAGGTGCCGGGCCACGGCCTCGACGTACTCCTCAAGCGGCATCTCGCGCATGTAGCGGCCGTTGACCCAGCGCAGCTTCTTCTCGTCGAAGATCGCCGCCGCCCGGCCGACGTCCTCGACCCGGAAGCGCTCGACCAGCTCGGCGGTAGGGATCAGGGTCGCGTCGTCGTCGGCGCCCCAACCGAGCAGGGCGAGGTAGTTGCGCACCGCCGCCGGCAGGTAGCCCGCCTCGCGCAGCTCCTGCACCGAGGCGGCGCCGTGGCGCTTGGAGAGCTTGCGCCCGTCGGGCCCGTGCAGCAGCGGCAGGTGGGCGTAGCGCGGCGCCTCGAAGCCGAGCGCCGCGAGCACGAGCAGCTGCTTCGGCGTGTTGGAGAGGTGATCGTCGCCGCGCACGACCTCGGTGACCCCCATCTCGGCGTCGTCCACCGCGACGGCGAAGTTGTAGAGGACCGAGCCGTCGCCACGGGCGATGACGAAATCGTCGTAGCTGCGGTTGGGGAAGCTGACCGGGCCGCGGATCAGGTCCTCGACCACCGTCTCCCCCTCGTCCGGCACCCGCAGCCGTACCGCCGCGTCCCCGTCCTCGGTCGGCTCGCCCCGGTAGCCGCGGTCGGCGCCGTGCTCGGCCTTCCACGCCTCGACCTCCTTGGCGGTCGCGTGATCGCGGTAGGCGGCGCCGCTCTCCAGCAATCGCGTCAGCGCCGCCCCGTGTCGCTCGGCCCGCGAGGCCTGCGAAACCGGCCCCTCGTCCCACTCGAGCTCCAGCCAGCGCAGCGCGTCGAGGATCTGCTCGACGTTCTCCTCGGTGGAGCGCTCGCGGTCGGTGTCCTCGATCCGCAGGATCAGCGAGCCGCCGCCGTGTCGAGCCGCCAGCCAGTTGTAGAGCGCCGTCCTCGCGCCGCCGATGTGCAGGGCGCCGGTCGGCGAGGGAGCGAACCTGAGGCGGGTCTGGGGGTCGGCCACGACGGCGCGCATGTTTCCACAGGCCGCCGGCCCCGACATCCCCGGGGGTGCGCCGGTGCGGGTGTACGCTCGGCCGCAGAGGTCTATCCATCACCAGTGAAGGAGGAGACATGTACGCAAGAGTCGTACGCTGGGAAGGTGCCGACGCGGAGAGCCTCGAGCGGGCCTCGAGCGAGATCCGCTCTCGGGCCGAGTCCGAGGGAGGGCCTCCCGAGGGAGTGCCCGCGAAGGGACTGCTGATCCTCAACGACGGCGAGAGCGGCCGCTCGCTGGCGATCACCCTCTTCGAATCCGAGGACGACTACCGCGAAGGAGACGCGACCCTCGACTCGATGTCGCCGCCCGACGAAGGCTACGGCCGGCGGGTTTCGGTGGAGAAATACGAGGTGGCGGTGCAGCTGGAGACTTGAGGAAACATAGGATGGCGCCTCGATGCTGATCGGGGCACACGTATCGACCTCCGGCGGACTGGCGAAGGCGATCGAGCGCGGCACCGAGCGCGGTTGCGAGTCGATCCAGATCTTCAACCAGAGCCCGCGCATGTGGCGGCCGACCAAGTTCACCGACGAGGACTTCGCCGCCTTCCGTGAGGCGATGGACGACTCGCCGGTCGAAGCGGTCGTGATCCACGCCGTCTACCTGATCAATTGCGCGACGAAAGACAAGGAGATGCGCAAGAAGTCGCTCGCCTCGCTGACCCACGCGCTGCGCACCGGCGACGGCATCGGCGCCGCCGGCGTCGTCCTCCACCCCGGCGCCCAGAAAGGCGAGCCCCACGGCCCCTCGATGAAGCGGGCTGCCCAGGTCATCGCCGCGGCGCTGGAGGACAGCGAGAGCTGCCCGCTGCTGCTGGAGCAGACCGCCGGCCACAAAGGGCTGCTGGGCCGCGACTTCGACGAGACCGCCGAGCTGATCGAGCTGGCCGGCGCCGGCGACCGCCTCGGCCTCTGCCTCGACTCCTGCCACCTCTTCGTGCAGGGTTACGACGTGACCGACCCGGACTCCCTCGGGAAGATCGTCGACGAAGCAGACGCCAAGGTCGGCCTAGACCGCCTCCACTGCCTGCACGTAAACGACGCCGCCGCCCCCCTCGGCTCCTGCCGCGACCGCCACGCCAACTTAGGCAAGGGCGAAATGGGCAAGCAAGGCCTAGCCGCTTTCCTCTCAGAGCCAAGATTCGAGGGCCTCCCGGCGACCCTGGAGACGCCGGGCCCAAACAAGAAAGGGCCCGACCGCAAAGAAGTCCAAGCCGCCAAGCGCCTCCGCAAAGCTGGCCTCAAACGTCGACGTGATTGAGTGGAACGCATAGTGGCATCTCGCACCAGGATCGATCGAGCCGGAAGGCTGTTGCGGGATTGGTGGGAAACGCCAAGCGGGAGCAAAGAGGCGCAAGCCTTTGACGAGGAGGAGCTGACCGAGGCGGTAGGGGCCATCGTCGACTACCGGAGCGGCTTCCAGGATCCGCTCAAGAAGGTTACCGTCGGCCTTCGTCAGTTTGTAGAGAGGGAGTCGAGCGAGATCGTCGTCGGCCAGCGACTGAAGCGCGATCCCCAAATCCTGAACAAGCTTGGTCGATTTCGCTCGATGCGACTAACGCAGATGGAGGACATCGCCGGTTGTCGAGCGATTCTTCCCGGGGGCGCGCCCGAGGTGACGGGAGTACTGAAACGGATACGCCGCAACTGGAACGTCATCAGAGTCGATGACTACGTTGCCTCGCCCAAAAACACGGGCTATAGGGCCTTGCATGTCGTCGTTCGCCGAGATGATCATCCAGTCGAGATTCAGCTGAGGACTCCCTTTCAGCATGAATGGGCCGAGGCGGTGGAGCGCTGGGCTGCCCGTACCCGCTTCGCACTCAAGGACGGGGAGGGCCCGCCAGAGCTGCTGACGTATCTTGAGCTAGTCGCTTGGGCTATTTCTGCCGATGAGCGGGGCGAGAAGCCAGATGAAGACTTCATGCACGTCCTATCCCGCTTCAAAGCTCGAATCGACCACTACTTAGACCCCAGCGAGTAGCCTGTCTGCATGGCCCTACAGCACTTCCTTCTCGTTTATGACCTTGACGCCCAACGTCTGATCGGTCAGGAGGAGTTCGGCGACGGTGAGGAAGCCGCCAGCGCCTACGCTGCGCTTGAGCATCAATACAAAGGTCGGAATGACCTAGAGATCGTTCTGGTCGGAGCTGATTCGCTCGAAACGATCAAGCGAACTCATGCGCACTACTTTGATGCCGTGGAGGTTGCGTCACCCTTTCTCGCAAGCGCCTAGCTGGCGAGCTTTCGCCTCGCAGCAGGAAGCCCGGTCGTCCTCCGGGCGAATGTCGCGGAGCGGCGATATGCAATCTGAGGTGGGGCGCCGCGAAGCGGCGCAGCATCTTCGTCGCTAAGGCGCGAAGCGCGTGCGACATCAATTCGCCCGGAGGACGGCCGGGCTTCCCCCTGCGGCCGTGCCGCGAGAGCGAGTGACGCCTAGCGAATTTGGACACCCGAGATCGCGCGGCTGATTACCAGGCGCTGGATCTCGGAGGTGCCCTCGAAGATCGTGTAGATCTTGGCGTCGCGGTGCATCCGCTCGACCGGGAACTCGCGGGTGTAGCCGTTGCCGCCGAGGATCTGGATCGCCCGCTCGGTCGCCCATACGGCGACCTCGCCGGCCTTCAGCTTCGACATCGAGCCCTCGGCGTTCTCGAATTTCTGGCCGCTGCGCCCCATCCAGGCGGCGCGCCAAACGAGCAGCCGGGCGGCGTCGATCTCCATCTTCATGTCGGCAAGGGCGAAGGCGATCGCTTGGTTCTCGATGATCGCCTTGCCGAACTGCTGCCGCTCTTTGGCGTACTCAAGCGAGTACTCGTAGGCGGCGCGGGCGATGCCGACGGCCTGCGCGCCGACGGTCGGCCGGCTGGCCTCGAAGGTCTGCATCGCCGCCTGCGATTTGGCGCTCTTGCCCTCGCGCACGCGGGCGAGGCGTTCGTCGAGCTTCTCTTTACCGCCGAGCAGGCAGGAGCCCGGGATGCGGCAGTCGTCGAGATGGACGTCGGCGGTGTGCGAGGCGCGCAGGCCGTGCTTCTTCACCTTGGCGCCCTGCTCGCAGCCCTTGGTGCCGGGCGGGATCACGAAGGCGGCGTGGCCGCGCGAGCGCAGCTCGCGGTCGACCGAGGCGATCACCACGTGGACGTCGGCGATGCCGCCGTTGGTGGCCCAGGCCTTCTGGCCGTTCAGCACCCATTCGTCCTTGGCCTCGTCGTACTTGGCGGTGGTGCGGATCGCCGAGACGTCGGAGCCGGCATCGGGCTCCGAGGCGCAGAACGCCGCCACCTTGGGATCCTCGGGCGTGCCGAAGCACTGCGGGATCCACTCGCCCATCTGCTCCGGGGTCCCCTGCCCGAAGATCGCGGCGACGGCGAGCGAGGTGCCCATGATCGCCATGCCGATGCCCGCGTCGCCCCAGAAGAGCTCCTCGTTGGCAATCGGCAGGGTCAGGCCGGTCTCGTCGGCGAAGAACTGGCCCAGCGCTTCGAAGCTGTAGAGGCCGATCTTGGCCGCCTCTTGGATGACGGGCCAGGGAGCCTCCTCGCGCTCGTCCCACTCCGCCGCTGCGGGGCGGACGACGCCCTCGGCGAAGCCGTGCACCCACTCGCGGATGTCCTTCTGGTCCTGGTTCAGCTCGAGCGTGAACTTGGGGCCCTCGGCCCCGGCACCGTTCTCCTCGCCCGAGATCAACTGCTCCGCCGCATCTGCCACCGCTGAAGAATTGCTCATGCACGCGATCCTACAGAGAATCGTGTCGACTTAGAAACCGGGCGACTCCTGGGCCAGATCGCGCAGATCGAAGGCGCGCAGGCCCTCCGGGCCGCCGTCGGCGCAGTCGAAGAAGCGGCGGTTGACGCAGTCGTACTCGGGCCCGTCGCCCGCGTAGGCGTGCTCGACATCGAAGGGGCAGTGGGGCAGCGCCGCGCCGGTCATCTTCACGCCGCCGAAGCCGCCGGGCTGGAGGACGGCGTCGAGTTCCACCCTGGCGCCGAAGACGTTTTGCATGCAACCGACATACTGAATGCCGGTGAGGCCGTCGACGACGCTGTAGAGGAAGCGGCAGCCCATCTCGACGCAGGAGCGCGGCTCGACCATCTTGTCGCAGAAAGAGCGACACTGGCGACACTCCCCGGTCTTCAACCGCGTGGCGGGCATAGCGAAAGTCTAGGGACACATAGCGGCGTTAGAACCAAGCAGATCGGTGGACGCAGGGAGCGTGGCGTGCTTTGCACGCGAGCGACCGAGGACGCCGAGATGCGCCGGTTCTCACGCCGCTATGGCGGTGGCGCCGAGGACGTGGTCGAGCTCCGCTTGGAGCTTGCTCGAGGGGCGCACCTTGAACTTGTCGCCGAGCTTCCACTCCCGCGGCTCGCCGTCGGCGCCGGAGATCGCCAGATAGACGTCGGCGCTGCCCTTATGGCCCTCGATCACCGCCTTGAGCTCGTCGATCAGGTGGTCGTTGAGGCTCGCCGCCGGGATCGTCAACCGAAGCGGCTCGGTCGGCGCGGCCGCCGCCGCGCTCGCCCTGGCCATCTCCTCGACGTCGGGTTCGAAGCGCTCGGCCTCCTGCACGACGAGCTTGGTCTCGCCGCGCTCCTTGTGGTCGATGCGGCCGCGGACGAGCACGACGGCGTCTGTCTCGATCGCCCCCGCACTCTCCGCCTGGTCGGCCTTGAAGACGAGCATCTCGACCTGGCCCTCGACGTCGTCGAGCGTCGCGAACATCATCTGGTTGCCGCTCTTGGTGCGGATCTTCTTGCTCTCGGCGACAATCCCGCCGACCGTCACCCAGGCGCCGTCGGGCTTGCCGGCCAGCTCGGCGAGGCTGCAGTCGACGCGGGCCCGCAGCGCCTCGCGCACTTCCGAGAGCGGGTGTGAGGAGAGGTAGGTGCCGAGCGTCTCCTTCTCCATCGCCAGCAGCTCGCGGCGCTCGAACTCGGCGGCCGAGATCGGCGGTCGGTGGTGCGAGCTCGACGCCCCCTCTTCCCCGCCCCCGTCGCCGAAGTCGAAGATCGACCCCTGCCCGAGCTGCGCGTCCTCCTGCGCTTTCTGCCCCGCCGACTGCGCCGCGGGCAGCGCCTCCAACATCCCTTTGCGCGTCGCCCCGGTCGAGTCGAGGGCGCCGCACTTGACCAGGCATTCGATCGCCCGTTTGTTGACCGCGCGCGCGTCGACCCGCTCGCAGAAATCCCAGATCGAGTCGATCGAGGCGTCCTCGCGAGCGCGCAGGATCGCCTCCACCGCGCTGTGGCCGACGTTCTTGACCGCGTCGAGGCCGAAGCGGATCGCCTTCTCGGAGACGACGAAGTCGTGGTCGGAGGAGTTGACGTCGGGCGGCAGCACGTCGATCCCCATCTCCTCGCAGCGGTTGACGAAGAAGGGCACCTTGTCCTTGGTGTTCATCACCGAGGAGATCACCGCCGCCATGTACTCGGCCGGGTAGTTCGCCTTGAGGTAGGCGGTGCGGTAGGCGATCAGCGCGTAGCAGGCGGCATGCGACTTGTTGAAGGAGTAGTCGGCGGCGGCCTCCATCAGCGACCACATGTCGCTCGCCACCTTCGAGGCGGTGTCGGAGGCCTTCATGCCTTCCATGAACTTGGCCTTCATCGTCGCCATCAGGTCGCGCTTCTTCTTGCCGATCGCCTTGCGCAGGTCGTCGGCCTCGGCCGGGCTGAAGCCGGCCATCTGCTTGGCGATCTCCATCAGCTGCTCCTGGTAGAGGACGCAGCCATAGGTCGGTTCGGTGATCGGCCGCAGGCGCTCGTCGGGGTAGGTGACCGCCTCGGGGTTGCGCTTGCCCTTCGCGTACTCGGGGATGTAGCGCATCGCGCCGGGCCGGTAGAGCGAGACGAGGGCGACGATGTCGTCGAACTCGGTCGGCCGCACCTTCTTCATCGCCTCGCGCATGCCCTCGGACTCGAGCTGGAAGACGCCGGTGCCGTCGCCGCGCGAGAGCATCTCGAAGGTCTTCGCGTCGTCCATCGGGATCGCGGTCATCTCGAGCTCGACCCCGCGCGAGCGGTGCACGATCTCGACCGCGTCCTCGATCACGTCGAGGTTGCGCAGGCCGAGGAAGTCCATCTTGAGCAGGCCGATCTCCTCGATCGGGCCCATCGAGTACTGGGTGACGATCTTGTACTGGCGCTCGCCCTTGGTCGCGCCGTTGCCGGCGCCGCGGTCCTCGGCGAGCTGCAGCGGCACGATCTCCTGCAGCGGTCGGTCGGCGATGACCACCGCGGCGGCGTGGATCGAGTTGTTGCGGATGATCCCCTCGAGGCCCTGGGCGACGTCGAGGATCCGTTTCGCGTCCGGCTCGGAGTCGTAGGTCCGTTTCAGCTCCTGCCCCGGTTGCAGGCATTCCTCGAAGGACGGGTTGCGGCCGAGGATCGGCTCGGGGATCTGCTTGGCAAGACGGTCGCCGCTGCCGTAGTCGAAGCCGAGCACGCGGGCCGCATCGCGCGTTGCGGCACGCGGCGCCATCTTGCCGAAGGTGACGATCTGGGCGACCGACTCGCGGCCGTATTTCTCGCCGACGTAGCGGATCACCTGCTCGCGCCCGCGCACCGAGAAGTCGATGTCGATGTCGGGCATCGATTTGCGCCCCGGGTTGAGGAAGCGCTCGAACAGCAGGTCGTTGGCGAGCGGGTCGAGATCGGTGATGCTGAGCGAGTAGGAGACGATCGAGCCGGCAGCCGAGCCGCGGCCCGGGCCGACGGCGACGCCGTTCTGCTTCGCGTAGCGGATGAAGTCCCAGACGATCAGGAAGTAGGAGGAGAAGCCCATCTCCTCGATCACGCCGAGCTCGAACTCGAGCCGCTCGACCGCCTCGGCGGGAGGAGGATCGCCGTAGCGGGCGCGCAGGCCCTCGTCGGCGATACGACGCAGCATCTCCTCCGGCTCCGACCCGTCCGGGGTCGGGTAGCGCGGCAGCAGCAGCTTGCCCAGCTCGATCTCGATCTCGCAGCGCTCGGCGATCTCCAGCGTCGTCGGCACCGCCTCGGGCCACTCGGCGAAGGAGCTCGTCATCTCCTCGTTGCTCTTGAGGAAGAACTCGTTGGTGTCGAAGCTCAGCTTCGGCGCCTCCAAGGTCGACTTGGTCTGCACGCAGAGCAGCGCCGCGTGGTTGTCGAAGTCCTCGCGGCGCAGGTAGTGGACGTCGGCGGTGCCGACCAGCGGCCGGTTCAGCTCGCGGGCGAAGCGGACGATCCCCCGGTTGGCCTTCTCCTGCTCCTCGATGCCGTTCTTCTGCACCTCGAAGTAGACCTGGTCGGGGCCGAAGGCCTGGATCAGGTCGTCGAGGTGGGCGCGGGCGTCGTCCTCGCGCTCTTCGACCAAGCGGCGGCAGAAACGCGACTGCAGGCAGCCGGTGAGCACGATCACGCCCTCGGAGTGGGCGGCGAGCATCGCCATGTCGACGTTGGCCTTGCCCCGGGAGAAGCCCTCGAGGAAGCCCGCCGAGGTGAGCTTGACCAGGTTGGCGAAGCCCGCGTCGCTCTCGGCCAGCAGGGTGATGTGGTTGCGCTCGTACTTGGGTTTCTCCTTGATCGTCCCGACGTCGTCGACGAGGTAGGCCTCGAGCCCGGCGATCGGCTTGATCCCGTGTTTCCGGCAGGCCTTGTATAGATCGACGGCGCCGTTCATCACGCCGTGGTCGGTGAGGCCTAGCGCCGGCTGGCCCAGCTCGGCCGCGCGGGCCGCCATCGCGTCGATCTTGCAGGCCCCGTCGAGCAGCGAGTACTCGCTGTGGGCATGCAGGTGGACGGCGGAGGAGGAGCTCACGGGTGCGAGCGATCATGCCAAGCGAGGCAGATGGCAACTGCCCCGAAAGTCACGCCTTCCCCGCTATCTCCGTGCCTAAATTCGCACTAAAAGCACGCGGAAGGTCGGCGGGGGCCGGCTAACATCGATTTCGATGCTTGGCAATTCGAACGGGAGCGATGCGCCCGCGGGGCGCGTGCTCGTCGTCGAGGACGACGAGGCGATCGCCGACGTCCTGCGTCGCTCGCTGCGCAACGAGGGCTATGAGGTGCGCACCTGCGGCGACGGGATCGAGGCGCTCGACGCCGCCGTCGGGTTCGCCCCCGACCTGGTCGTGCTCGACCTCGGGCTGCCGCGGCTCGACGGGGTCGAGGTCTGTCGCCGCCTGCGCGCCGAGGGCGACGTGCCGATCCTGATGCTGACCGCGCGGGCGGAGACCGAGGACCGGGTCGGGGGGCTCGACAGCGGTGCCGACGACTACCTGGTCAAGCCCTTCGAGCGGGTGGAGCTGCTGGCCCGGATCCGCGCCCTGTTGCGCCGCCGTCCGCCGCGCGGCGCCGCCGCCCTGCAAGTCGGCGACCTCAGCCTCAACCCGGCGACGCGCGAGGTGCGCCGCGGCGAGCGCGAGATCGAGCTGACCAACCGCGAGTTCGAGCTGCTCGAGTACCTGATGCACAACGAGCGCCTCGTCGTCTCGCGCGAGCGGCTGCTCGACGAGGTCTGGGGCTACGACCCGACCGCGGCGACCAACACGATCGACGTCTTCATCTCAAACCTGCGCCGCAAGCTCGAGTCGGGCGACGAGACGCGTCTGCTGCACACCAAACGCGGCGCCGGCTACGTCCTGAAGGCCTGATGACCTCCTCCGCTCGGTTCAGCGCGCTCAGGCCCGGCAACTGGCCCGTCCGCTGGCAGCTCGCCGCCGTCTCGGCCGGGCTGACGCTGGCAATCCTGATCCTCTTCGGCGCGATCGTCGGCAACCTCGCCGCGCAGCGGGTCCGCGACGACTTCAACCGCGAGATGAAGGGCGCGGTCGCGACCCTCGCCTCGCAAGTCCAGATCGTCGACACGATCACCAACACGCTGATCGTCCGCGAGCCCGACCTGGGCGACTTCACCAGCCCCAACGACGCCTCGGCGCGGATCTACGACGCCCGCGGGCAGGAGCTCGACGCGAGCCCGAACGCTGCCCCGCTGGGCCTGCCGACGCCCGGCGTCCACTCGGTTGGCGAGATGCGCGTCGTCACCGTCGCCCTGCGCAGCGGCCAGACCGGGCGCATCGCCGGCTACGTCCAGTACGGCCGCAACGAGCAGCACATCGACTCGACGATCGAGCGCCTCTGGCTCTTCATTGCCGCCGGCGTGCTCGGCGCGACCCTGCTCGCGAGCTTCGCCGGCGTCGCGATCGCCCGCCGGGCGATGCGGCCGATCTCCTCGTTGACCGCGACGGCGCGCACAATCGCCGCCACCGGCGACCCCTCCAGCCACATGCCCCAACCGCGCGCCGACGACGAGGTCGGCGAGCTGGCCCGAACGCTGGAGCAGATGCTGCGCTCTCTCGACGCCGCCCGGGCCGAGCGCGAAGCGGCGCTCAAGCGCCAGCGCGATTTCGTCGCCGACGCCTCGCACGAGCTGCGCACGCCGCTGACCAGCATCCTCGCCAACCTCGAGCTGCTGCAGGCATCCCTGCGCGAGACCGCTCGGGAGGACGATCAGGCGATGGTCGACTCGGCGCTGCGCTCCTCGGGCCGGATGAGCCGCCTGGTCGGCGACCTCCTGCTGCTCGCCCGAGCCGACGCCGGCCGGATCGGCGCGCGCACCCGCTGCGACCTCGCTGAGGTTGCCCGCGAGGCCGCCGCCGAGGTCGCGCCGACGATCGGCGAACGCGAGCTGCGCGTAGAGGCCGATCGCCCGCTGCCCGTCGACGGCAACCCCGACGAGCTGCACCGCATGGTGCTCAACCTGCTCGACAACGCCGCCCGCCACACGCCGGCGGGCTCGCGGATCGAGCTGCGGCTGCGCGCCGAGGCCGGCGACGCCGTGGTCGAGGTCGCCGACGACGGTCTCGGCGTGCCGGCGCACCTGCGCGAGCAGGTCTTCGAGCGCTTCGCCCGCGGCGACGGTCCGGCCGACACCGCGGTCGCCGGGGGCAGCGGCCTCGGCCTGGCGATCGTCGGCGCCGTGGCGAGATCGCACGGCGGCAGCGCCGAGGTGGACACCGCCGATCTCGGCGGCGCCCTCTTCCGCGTCCGCCTGCCGCTGCGAAAGTCTGAGCGGGGAATTAGCCCCGCTTTAGACCGGCTTTAGCGCCGCGGCTTACGGTCCGCAGCGGACGAGACACAAGGGGCCCGCCGACTCTCCCCAACGCAGTCGGCGGGCCCTTTTCTCGAGCGCGACAGCTAGACCTCGACCACGACCGGCAGGATCATCGGCCGGCTGCGCAGGCGCCCGTAGAGCAGCTTGGCGATTGCGTCGTGGACGTCTTCCTGGATCAGGTGCACCTCGCGGGTGCCCGCCTCGGCCGCCTCCTCGAGGCAGTCCTCGACGACGTCCTTCAGCTCTTCGACCAGCGCGTCCTCGCCGTCCGGCAGGGCGACGGCACGGACGATCACCTCGGGATCGGCGACGACGGCGCCGTCCTCGGCGGAGATCGTCGCGACGACGATGAAGATGCCGTCGGCGGAGATCTCGCGCCGGTCGCGCAGGGCGACGTCGTCGGGCTCGCCGACGTTGACCCCGTCGACGTAGATCACCCCGGCGTGGACCTCCTCGCCGAAGCGAGCGCCGTCGGCGTCGACCTCGAGCGGCAGGCCGTTGCGGCCCTGGAAGACGTTCTCGGGGTCGATGCCGACCGAGTGGGCGAGGCCGGCGTGCAGGCGCAGGCGCTGGTGGTCGCCGTGGACCGGCATCACGTAGCGCGGCTTGGTCAGGTTGAGCATCAGCTTCAACTCCTCCTGCCAGCCGTGGCCCGAGGCGTGGATCGGCGCCTCCTTGGCGGTGACGACCGTGGCGCCGATCTCGTAGATGCGGTCGATCGTCTCGTTCACCGCGCGCTCGTTGCCGGGCACCGGCGTGGCAGAGAAGACGACCGTGTCGCCGGAGTGCAGCTCGACGTCGCGGTGGTCGTTGTTGGCCATCCGCCGCAGCGCCGAGAGCGGCTCGCCCTGGCTGCCGGTCGAGATCACGACCACCTTCTCGTCGGGGAAGTCCTCGATCTCGCGCGGCTGGATGAAGAGACCCGACGGCGCGTCGGCGATGCCCAGGCTGGAGGCGATGTTGAAGTTCTTGCGCATCGAGCGCCCAACCAGGGCAACGCGCCGGTCGAGCGCGACGGCGGCGTCGATCACCTGCTGCACGCGGTGGATGTTGGAGGCGAAGGAGGTGACGACGACGCGTCCCTTGCAGGCGGCGAAGGTCTCGAGTAGCGCCGGGCCGACGCTCGACTCCGAAGGGGCCACCCCGGGGCGATCGGCGTTGGTCGAGTCGCCGCAGAGCAGCAGCAGGCCTTCGCGACCCAGCTCGGCGAGGCGCGAGATGTCGGCCGGGCGGCCGTCGACCGGCGTCTGGTCGAACTTGTAGTCGCCGGTCATCAGCACCTTGCCCAGCTCGGTGCCGAGGATCACCCCGCGCATGTCGGGGATCGAGTGCGAGAGGTGGACCAGCTCGAGTTCGAACGGGCCGAGCTGCACCTTCTTGCCGGCGGGAAGCTCCTCCAGCGGCGCGTCCTTCAACTTGTGCTCGTCGAGCTTGGAGCGGACCATGCCGATCGTCAACAGGCCGCCGTAGATCACCGGGGGCATGCCGATCTCGCGCAGCACGTAGGGCAGCGCGCCGACGTGGTCCTCGTGGCCGTGGGTGAGGACGATCGCCTCGATGTCCGCGGCCCGCTCGCGCAGGTAGGAGAAGTCGGGCAGCACGAGGTCGATGCCGAGCATCTCCGGGCTCGGGAACATCAGGCCGGTGTCGACGACGACGATGCGGCCGTCGTACTCGACCACGGTCATGTTCTTGCCGATCTCGCCCAGGCCGCCGAGCGGCAGTACTCGCAGCTTCGCCGCCATGCTAGGAGGGCACCGCGATGCCGACCGCGTCGAGCGCCTCGCGCACCGCCGCTCGCTGTCCGGCGTCGGCCTCGACCATCGGCAGCCGCAGCCCGCCGTGAGGGATCAGACCGGTCATCTCCAGCGCCGCCTTGATCGGAATCGGGTTGGTGGTCATCCCGAGCGCGTCGTAGAGCGGGCGCAGTCCCTCGTCGACCTCGCGCGCCCGGGCCAGGTCGCCGGCCTGCGCGGCGTCCCACATCTCGCGCATCTGCTCGCCGGCCAGGTGCGAGGCGACGAGGATCCCCCCCGCCTCGCCGAGCTCGAGCGTCGGAAGGAAGGCGTCGTCGTTGCCGGCCAGCACCTCCATCCCCTCGATCGGGCCGAGCTCGTCGTTGTTGGCCTGCTTGACCGCGACGACGCCGTCGATCCTCGCGATCTCCGCGAGCAGCTCGGGCGGCACGTTGATCACCACGCGCGAGGGGATGTTGTAGGCGATCAGGGGCAGGCCGGGTACGGCGGCGGCGATCGCCTCGAAGTGGGCGAGGATCCCGGCCGGGTTGGGCTTGTTGTAGTAGGGGGTGACGATCAGCGCAGCCTCGGCGCCGGCCTCGGCCGCCGCCCTGGTCAGCTCGACCGAGTGGCGGGTGTCGTTGGTGCCGGTGCCGCAAATCACCGTCGCCCGCTCGCCGATCTCCTCGACCACCGCGCGCAGCAGCGAGATGTGCTCCTCGTCGTCGAGCGTCGCCGCCTCACCCGTGGAGCCGGCGACGACGACGCCGTGGGAGCCGTGCTCGACCAGGTGGGCGGCGAGGCGGCGCGCGGCGGCCTCGTCGACGCCGCCCGCCTCGTCGAAGGGGGTCGCCATGGCCGTGAGAACGCCGCGGATCACGAGGCGAGAAGGGTAGGGACTCGGTCGGCCCACGGCACCGCCTGCTCGAGCTGGGAGGCGACCCGCAGGAGCACGTCCTCGCGGCCGAGCGGGGCGACGAGCTGGACGCCGATCGGCAGGCCGGCCTCGCTCCAGTGCAGCGGCAGCGAGATCGCCGGCTGGCCGGTGGCGTTGAAGGCGGCGGTGAAGCAGCCGCTGAGGAAGGCGCGCTCGAAGGCCGCCATCGGATCGGGCCCGGAGTCGTCGAAGCTGCCGAGCGGCGGCGGCGGCTCGCCCATCGTCGGCGTCAGCAGCAGGTCGAAGCCGGACTCGTGGATGCCGGCGATCATCCGCCCCAGCGCCTGGTGCTGGCCGACCGCCGCCAGGTACTCGCCGGAGTTGCGGCTGCGCCCGATCTCGGCCAACGCCCAGGTCAGCGGCTCGACGTCGTCGGGGCCGATCGGCTGCCCGCCGACGATGCCGAGCTGGTCGAGCGCCTGCGCCTGGCCGGCCGCCCACCGCACCAGGAAGGGCTCGACCATGTCGAGCCCGGCAAGCATGCTCATGTCCGCCTCCTCCACCGTGTGGCCGCAGCCCTCGAGCTCGCGGGCTGCCGCTCGTGCCGCCGCGACGACCTCGGGGTCGGCGTCCTGCTCGATTACGGTTTCGGTCCAGAGGGCGATCCGCAGCTTGCCGGGGTCGGCGCCGACCTCCTCGGTGTAGGGGCGGACGGGGGGCGGAGCGACGTAGGGGTCGCCCGGCGCGGGGCCGTGGACCGCCTCGAGCAGCGCGGCGGTGTCGCGGACCGAGCGCGAGACGCAGAGCTCGGCGGAGAGGCCCGACATGAAGTCGCCGGCGAGCGGCCCCTCACTGATCCGCTGCCGGCTCGGCTTGAGGCCGACGAGCCCGCAGTTGGAGGCGGGGATGCGGATCGAGCCGCCGCCGTCGTTGGCGTGCGCCATCGGCACCATGCCCCCCGCCACCGCTGCGGCGGAGCCGCCGCTGGAGCCGCCGGTCGAGTGCTCCAAGCTCCAGGGGTTGCGGCTCGGGCCGTGGGCGCGCGGCTCGGTGGTCGGCAGGATGCCCAGCTCGGGCGTGTTCGTCTTGCCGATCGTCACCAGGCCGGCCTCGCGGAAGCGCTGCGCCAGGTAGGTATCGACGGGGGCGCGGAAATCGCGCTCCTTCAGATACCGCATGCCGAGGTGCAGCGGCTGACCGGCGAAGGCCGCGCCGAGGTCCTTGAGCAGGAAGGGGACGCCCTTGAAGGGACCGTCGGGCAGCTCGCCGCGCGCGGCCTCGAGCCCCTCCTCGAAGAGCGGGTGGATGACCGCGTTCAGCTCGCCGTTGGCGGCTTCGACCCGGGCGATGGCCGCTTCGGCCAGCTCCGCCGGGGTCGCCTCCCCGTCGCGGACCAGCTGGGCCTGCGCGGTCGCGTCTAGGCGTGACAGATCGTCGCTCACGGGGTGAACCTACAGCAGCTTCTCGAGGCCGACGGTGAAGCGCTCGGGCAGGCCGCCGACCTCGCGCACGGCGAGGACGACGCCGGGCATGAAGGAGACGCGGTCGATCGAGTCGTGCCGGATCGCCAGCGTCTGTCCCTCGCCGCCGAAGATCACTTCCTGGTGGGCGACCAGGCCGGGCAGGCGCACCGAGTGGATCGGCTCGTGAACGTTGCCGCCCGCGCCGGCGATCAGCTCGGCGGTGCGCTTGGCCGTGCCCGAGGGGGCGTCGAGCTTGCGATCGTGGTGCAGCTCGACGATCTCGCACTCGGACATGTGGCGGGCGATCGTCTGCGAAACCTCCATCAGCAGCACGGCGCCGATCGCGAAGTTGGGTGCGACGAAGCAGTTCGCCTCGCCGCGCTCGGCAACCGCCCGCAGCGCGTCGAGGTCGAAGCCGGTCGTGCCGAGGACGACGTGGACGCCCGCCTCCAGGCAGGCCGTCGCGTTGCCGAGCGCCGCGTCCGGGGTGCTGAAGTCGACGACGACGTCGACCTCGCCGAGGACGTCGGCCAGATCCACGCCCAGCGCCGGATCGGCCTTCGCGACCAGCTCCATGCCGTCGGCCGCCTCGACCGCGTCGCAGACGGTGCGGCCCATGCGACCGTTCGCACCCGAAACCCCTACCCGGATCACGCCGCCGCCAGCTCTCCGCTGACCGGCGCCAGCGCCTTGCGGAAGCAGTCCTCGTCGCGGCCGATGCAGGCGGCCGAGAGGCGCTCCGGCCCGTAGAGCTCGCTCGCCAGCTCGCTCAACTGCTCGACCGTCACCGCATCGACCTTGGCGAGCATCTCGTCGAGGCTTTCGATCGGCAGTCCGAAGAGCGTCGCGCGCGAGATCCGCGACATCCGCGCCGCGGTCGACTCGGAGGAGAGCACGAGGCGGCCCTTGACGCTCTCCTTGGCCCGCGCCAGCTCCTCGTCGGAAACCGGCTCGCTGCGCAGCCGCTGCAGCTCGGCGCCGATCACCGCGCAGGCCTCCTCGACGTTGTCCTCGCGCGTGCCGACGTAGGTCGCGACCATGCCGGAGTCGGTGTACTGCTCGTTGTAGGAACCGACCGAGTAGGCGAGGCCGCGCTTCTCGCGCACCTCGCGGAAGAGGCGCGAGGAGGTCGAGCCGCCGAAGATCGAGTCGAGCACGGCGAGCGGGTAGCGGCGCTCGTCGTCGCGGACGATCCCGGTCGCGCCGAAGCAGATGTGGTACTGCTCGGTGTCCTTCGAGTAGAAGCGCAGCCGCGAGCCCGTGTCAGTCGAGACCGGTTGCGTGCCGTTCCCGCCCGCCGGCGGGGTGACCAGCCGCTCTGCGAGAGCGACGACGCGGTCGTGCTCGAGGTGGCCGGCGGCGCCGACGACGATGTGGGCGCCGGTGTAGCGAGCGCTGCGATAGGCCTCGATGTCAGGCACCGGGATCGAGGAGATGACCTCGGCCTCGCCGAGCACGCGGCGGCCCAACGGGTGCCCGCCGAAGACTGCGTCGGCGAGCACGTCGTGGACCCGGTCCTGCGGCTCGTCCTCGTACATCGCGATCTCCTCGAGCACGACCTCGCGCTCGGAGTCGACTTCGGGGTAGGTCGGCGCCAGCAGCATCTCGGCCAGCAGGTCGAAGACCTCCTCGGTGTGCTCGTCGAGGAAGCGGGCGTGCAGGTGGGTGGTCTCCTTGCCGGTCGCGGCGTTGACCGAGGCTCCGAGCCCGTCGAAGAGCTCGGAGATCTCGATCGCCGAGTAGCGCTCGGTCCCCTTGAACAGCAGGTGCTCGAGGAAGTGCGAGACGCCGGCCTGGGCGGGCGTCTCGTTCCTGGAGCCGGTGCGGACCCAGAGCCCGAGCGCGACGGAGCGGACCGAGGGAACCTCCTCGGTCACGACCCGTACGCCCGAGCCGAGCTCGCTCAGCTTCGCGCCGGACAATTTCTAGCTGCGACGCTCACGCTCGCGCCTGCGACCGCCGCCGCCGCCACCACGACCGCCGCGATCGCGGTCGCCGCCGTTGCGCCGCGGCCCGCCGTCGCCCGAGGCCAGCTCCTCAGGCGATTTGCCGGCCACCGACGGGTCGTCGGAGAGGCGCAGGCCGACGCGACCGCGCTCGCGGTCGACCTCGACCACGGTGACGTCGATCTCGTCGCCGGCGCTGAGCACGTCGTCGACCGAGTCGACCCTCTCCCCCGGCTTCACGTTGGAGATGTGCAGCAGGCCGTCGGTGCCCTTGACCAGCTCGACGAAGGCACCGAAGGTGGTCGTCTTGACAACCTTGGCGGCGGGGTAGTGATCGCCGACCTCGGCCTCCTTGGTCATCGACTCGATCCGCGCCACACAGGCCTCGACCAGTTCGCCGGTCGGGGCGTAGATCCGGATCGTGCCGTCGTCCTCGACGTCGATTTCGGCTTCGAACTCCTCGCAGAGGGCACGGATCGTTTCGCCGCCTTTGCCGATCACGGCGCCGATCTTCTCCTGGTCGATCTTGATCGCCTCGATCCGCGGCGCGTGCTGGGAGAGCGACTCGCGCGGCCCGTCGATCGCCTCGGCCATCTTGCCGAGGATGAACTGACGGCCCTTGTGGGCCTGCTCGAGCGCGTCGGTGAGGATCTCGAAGGTTACGCCGGTGATCTTGATGTCCATCTGCAGCGCGGTGATTCCCTCCGCGGTGCCGGCGACCTTGAAGTCCATGTCGCCGAGGTGGTCCTCGACGCCGGCGATGTCGGTGAGGACGATGTAGTCGTCGCCCTCCTTGATCAGGCCCATCGCCACACCGGCGACCGGGGCGCTGACCGGGACCCCCGCGGCCTGCAGGGCCATCGAGGAGGCGCAGACCGAGCCCATCGAGGAGGAGCCGTTGGACTCGAGCGTCTCGGAAACCGCCCGGATCACGTAGGGGAACGACTCTTCGTCGGGCACGGTCGCCAGCAGGGCCCGCTCGGCAAGCGCGCCGTGGCCGATGTCGCGCCGCTTCGGGCCGCGCATGAAGCCGGCCTCGCCGACCGAGAAGGGCGGGAAGTTGTAGTGGTGCCAGAACCGTTTGGTGGTCTGCAGGCCGAGCGTGTCGATGCGCATGTCCATGCGCGTCGTGCCCAGCGCCACGTTGGAGAGGATCTGGGTCTCGCCGCGGGTGAACAGCGCCGAGCCGTGCACGCGCGGGGAGACGTCGACCTCACACTCGATCGGCCGGATCTCATCCTGGGCGCGGCCGTCGGGGCGCTTCTTGTCGACGGCGATCGCCTTGCGGATCGTGTCCTTCTCGATCGAGCCGAAAGCGGCCTTGACCTCAGCCACGCGCTTCTCGTCGGTCTCTCCGTCGTCGGACTCGGGCGCGTACTTGGCGACCACCTCGTCCTTGACGTTGTCGATCGCCTCGTAGCGCTCGAGCTTGCCTTCGGTTGCGATCGCGTCGACCAGGGCCTGGCCGTGGGAGGAGCGGATATCGCTGATCAGGCCCTCGTCGATCTCGGGCGCCTCGACCTCGATCTTCTCCTTGCCGGCTTTCTGGGCCAGCTCCTCCATCGCCGCACAGAGCTTCTTGATCTCACCGTGGGCGATGTCGAGCGCGTCGAGGATCTCGGCCTCGGTGACGCCTGCGGCGCCGGCCTCGACCATGAGGATCGCCTCGTCGGTGCCGGCGACGATCAGGTCCAGCTCCAGCTCCTCGTGGCGGTCCTCCGGGGGATTGATCACGAAGTCGCCCTCGAGCTTGCCGATCCGCACCGCGCCGACGTGAGCGGCGACGGGGACCGGGGAGATCGCCAGCGCCGCGGAGGCGCCGTTCATCGCCAGGATGTCGTAGGGGTGGATCTGGTCGACCGACATCGGAATCGCGACCAGCTGCGTCTCGTAGTGCCATCCCTTGGGGAACAGCGGCCGGATCGGCCGGTCGATCATCCGCGCGGTCAGGGTCGCCTTCTCGCTGGATTTGCCCTCGCGACGGAAGAACGAGCCGGGGATCTTGCCCGCGGCGTACATCCGCTCCTCGATGTCGACGGTGAGGGGAAGGAAGTCCACGTCGCGCAGGTTGCCTACGGTCGCGGTGCATAGGACCATCGTGTCGCCGGCCTGGACCACGACCGCGCCACCCGCCTGCTTTGCGAGTTTTCCCGTCTCGAATGAGATCTGATCCTCGCCGATCTCCGCCGACACGCGGCTAACTTCGAACATGCTCATTAAGTTTTTACCTCCGAGCCGCCCGGATGGCGGCCGTTGCGTTCAGAACTCTCGTTCTCTTTCGCCCAGCAGACTACAGCAGGACTAGTGACGCAGGCCGAGCTCGGCGACGAGGGCGCGGTAGCGCTCGAGATCGCTGTTCTCGAGGTAGCGCAGCATGCGGCGTCGCTTGCCGACGAGCATCAGGAGGCCGCGCCGCGAGTGGTGGTCCTTTGGGTGGGCGCGCAGGTGCTCGGTGAGCTCGTTGATCCGCTCGGTCAGCAGGGCGACCTGCACCTCGGCCGAGCCGGTATCGCCGTCGGCGCGACCGTGCTTGCCGATCAGCTCGCTCTTCTTCTCTTTTGCCAGGCTCATGGAGCGTCGGTGACGCTAGCACAGACCCGCTTGGCGTCCTCGACGTCGATTCGCATCTGGGCGATCAGCTCCTCGACGCTCGCAAAGCGCTTCTCGCCGCGCAGGCGCTCGACGAAAGCGACGCGCAGGGTCCTGCCGTAGAGGTCTTCGGAGCGGTCGATCAAGTAGGTCTCGATCAGCACCCCGCGACCGCTGTCGAAGGTCGGCCGAACGCCGACGTTGACCGCCGCCGGCACGCCGTCGGCGAAGGCGGCGAAGACGCCGTGGCCGGGATAAGCGAGGTGGTCGTCGGGGACGATGTTGGCGGTCGGGAAGCCGAGCTCGCGGCCGCGCTGGTCGCCCTCGACCACCGTCCCCTCGACCATGAAGGGAGCGCCGAGGCAATGGCGCGCGCCGACCATGTCGCCCGCCGCGATCAGCGCTCGGATGCGGGTCGAGGAGACGGTCTCGCCGTCGACCTCGACCAGCGGCACGACGCGCGTCTCGAACTCGCGATGGGCGCCCAACATCGCCGGATCGCCCTTGGCCTTGGCGCCGAAGCGGAAGTTCTCCCCGACCGAAACCCTCTCCGCGCCGAGCCGCTCGACCAGCACCCGCTCGATGAAGTCCTCGGCGGAGAGCTTCGCGAGCTCCTCGTCGAAGGGGATCACGACCAGCTCGCGCACGCCGAGCCCCTCGATCACGTCGCGCTTGACGTTGAAGGGCATGATCAGCTTCGGCAGCGCCGCGGGGTGGATCACCGAGAGCGGATGGGGGTCGAAGGTGAGGACCGTGTCGGCGTCGTCGATCACCGCCTGGTGGCCGAGGTGGACGCCGTCGAAGGTGCCGATCGCGACGCGGCGTGGCCGCCGCTCGGCCTCCGACAGCTTGGTGACCTCCATCCGAGCCATCAGCGCAGCGCCTCCGCCGCGGCGGGGATCAGCTCTCCGACCCGCTCGACCGACACCTCTTCGCCCGCGTCCTCGACGCGGAAGGGGCCGACCGCGGTGCGGCGCAGCTCGCTGCAGTAGGCGTCGCCGAGGGTCTCGACCAGGGTGCGGACGTAGGTGCCGCTGGAGCACTCGATCTCGTAGCGGGCGGTCCCCCCGTCGCGGCCGAGCAGCTCCGCCCGGTAGATCTCGACGTCGCGGGCGGGGGTCTCGACCGTCTCGCCCCGCCGCGCCTTGCGGTAGAGGCGCTCGCCGCCGACCCGCACCGCCGAGGTCATCGGCACGCGCTGGCGCACCGTGCCGGTCGGCAGCTCGAGCGAGTCGGGCAAGACGCCGGTCTCGGTCAGCTCGCCCTCGGGATCGCCGCTGCTCGAGTGCCAGCCGAGCCGGGCCGTCGCCAGGTAGGTCTTCGGCAGGTCAGTGAGAAAGCGCTGCACCCGGGTGGCGTCGTCGAGCAGGACGAGCAGCAGGCCGGTGGCGAAGGGGTCGAGGGTTCCGGCGTGCCCGGCCTTGCAGCCGCGCTCGCGGCGCACCCGTCGCACCAGGTCGTGCGAGGTGATGCCCGCGGGCTTGTCGCAGAGCAGGACCGTCAAGTGTCGAGTTGGGCGGAGACCTCGTCGCAGAGGAAGTCGACCAGCTCGTCGACCTCGAGGTCGGTCGAGAAGCCGGCGGCCCGCTTGTGGCCGCCGCCGCCGTGGCGGCGCGCGACCGCGGAGACGTCGACGGCGCCGTCGCTGGAGCGCAGGCTGACCTTGCGGGCGGCGCGCCCGCGGTCGCCGAGGTCGCGGATCAGCGCCGCGACGCGGGCGCCCTCGACCGAGCGCAGGTGGTCGATGATCCCCTCGGTCATCTCCTCCCCCGCCCCGCTCGCCTCGTAATCGGCGGCGGAGATGTAGGCGAGGACGAGGCGGTCGTCGCAGTGGCGCCGCAGCCCTTCCAGGGCGCGCGAGAGCAGCCGCAGCTTCTCCGCCGGGACGTGCTCGTAGAGGCGGCGGTAGGTCTCGTCGACGTCGACTCCCGCTTCGATCAGGTCGGCGGCGATGCGGTGCGTGCGCGCGTTGGTGTTCTCGTACATGAACTTGCCCGTGTCGGTGACCAGGCCGACGTAGAGCGCAGAGGCCATCTCGGAAGTCAGCCGGGCGCCGAGCAGGACCGCCAGCTCGTAGACGATCTCAGCGGTCGAGGAGGCGTCGACCTCGACCAGGTTGACGTCGCCGAAGAGGGTGTTGTCGTGGTGGTGGTCGACGTTGATCGTGAAGACGTCCTCGGCGCAGAGGAAGTCGACCGGCATGCGGTCGATGTTTCCGCAGTCGAGGAAGATCGCCGCGCGATCGGCCATGTCGGCCGGGGCCTCGTGGAAGACCTCCTCGAGGGGCAGGAAGCGGTACTCGATCGGCAGCGGGAACTCCTTAGCGGCGAGGAACATCACCGAGTCCTTGCCCAGCTGGGTGAGCAGGTGGTGCATACCGAGCAGCGAGCCGAGCGCGTCGCCGTCGGGCCCCTCGTGCGCGGTGAGGATGAAGCGATCGCGGTTGCGGATCTCGTTCGCCGCTCGCTCCAGGGCGGTGGGCGCGATGTCGGTGGTGCCACTCATCTCTCGTCGTCTTCTTCGAGCAGCTGCGAGATTCTCATCCCCTGCTCGACCGTCGGGTCGTAGTGGAAGGTGAGCGTGGGCGTGCGCTTCATCCGCGTCTCGGCGGCGACCTTCGACTGCAGGATGCCGTGCGAGGAGCGCAGCCCGGCGAGCGCCTCTTCGCGCGCGCCCTCGTCGCCGAGCACGCTGACGTGCACCTTGGCGCTGCGGAGGTCTGGGCTGGTATCGACCGAGGTCACGGTGACGAAGCCGATCCGAGGGTCGCTCAGCTCGGTGGCGATGGCGGCGCCGATCACCTCGCGAAGCACCTCGTTGATGCGGCGCATGCGAGGGGCGGTCATCCTACTCCAGCGTCTGCTCGACCTGCTTGGTCTCGAAGAACTCGAGCACGTCGCCGTCCTTGACGTCGGCATACCCCTCGAGCACGATGCCGCACTCCTGGCCCTGCTCGACCTCCTGCACGTTGTCTTTGAAGCGGCGCAGCGAGCCGAGCTTGCCGTCCCAGATCACCGTGCCCTCGCGAACCAGGCGCACGTTGGCGTCGCGAGTGACGCGGCCCTCGTTGACGACGCAGCCGGCGATGCGGCCGACCTTGGAGGCCTTGAAGGTCTGTTTGATCTCGGCCTCGCCGAGCGTCTCCTCGACCTCGACTGCCTCCAAGAGGCCCTCCATCGCGTTGCGCAGGTCTTCGGTGATTTTGTAGATGACCGAGTAGGTGCGGACGTCGACGCCCTCGCGCTCGGCGGCCTTGCGGGCGTCGGCGAGGGGTCGCACGTTGAAGCCGATCACGATCGCGTCGGAGGCCGAGGCGAGCATCACGTCGGACTCGTTGATACCGCCGGTCTGCGAGTGGATGATGTTGATCGCGACCTGCTCCTGCGGCACCTTGGCGATCTCGTCCTGCAGCGCCTCGAGCGAGCCGGCGACGTCGGCCTTGAGGACGATGTCGAGCTCCTTGATGTCGCCTTCCTGGGCGCGCGAGAAGACCTCCTCGAGGCTGACCTTGCGCGCCTGGCGGCGGGCCAGGGCCTCGGTCTTGAGCCGGTTGCCGCGCTCCTGGGCGAGCTGGCGGGCGCGGCGGTCGTTCTCGACCGCGCGGACGTGCTCGCCGGCCTCGCAGACGCCGTCGAAGCCGAGCACCTCGACCGGCATCCCGGGCACCGCCTTCTCCACGCGGGCGCCGGTGAAGTCCTGCATCGCCCGCACCCGCCCCCACTGCGGCCCGGCGACCAGCGAGTCGCCGACCGAGAGCGTGCCGCGCTGGACGAGGATCGTGACGACGGGGCCGCGGCCGGGGTCGAGCTGGGACTCGACCACGGTGCCCGAGGCGGGCGCGTCCGGGTTGGCGCCGAGCTCCTCCAGCTCGGAGACGAGCAGGATCATGTCGAGCAGGTTGTCGAGGCCGTCGTGGGTCTTGGCCGAGACGTCGCAGTAGACCGTCTCCCCGCCCCAGTCCTCGGGGGTGAGCCCGTCGGCCGCGAGCTCGTTGCGGACGCGGTCCGGCTGGGCGCCCTCTTTGTCGATCTTGTTGACCGCGATCAGGATCGGCACGTCGGCGGCGCGGGCGTGGTCGATCGCCTCTTTGGTCTGCGGCATCACGCCGTCATCCGCGGCGACGACGACGACGGCGACGTCGGTGACCTTGGCACCGCGGGCGCGCATCGCGGTGAAGGCCGCGTGGCCGGGGGTGTCGAGGAAGGTGATCGTCTTCGCCTCGTGGTGGACCTGGTAGGCGCCGATGTGCTGGGTGATGCCGCCGGCCTCTCCGGCGGCGACCTCGGTCTCGCGGATCGCGTCGAGCAGCGAGGTCTTGCCGTGGTCGACGTGGCCCATGATCGTGACCACGGGCGGGCGGTCGACGAGGCTCTCCTCGGCGTCGTCGAACTCGGGCGCCTCGGGCTCCTCCTCGGCGGCGGTGACGATCTCGATCTTGCGGTCATACTCGTCGGCGATCGCCTTGATCGACTCGTCGGTGAGCGTCTGGGTGAGGGTCGCCATCTCGCCCATCATCATCAGCTTCTTGATCACCTCGGCGCTGCCCAGGCCGAGCAGCTCGGCGACCTCGCGCACGGTGGCGCCGGAGTTGACCCGGGTCGCCTCCGGCTCGGCCGGCTCCTCGGCTTTGACCGGCGGCTCCTCGAGCAAGGGCCGGCGCCTGCGACCGCCACGACGGCGCGGCGGCCGCTGCGGCGGCGGCCCGCCCATCTGATCACGGCGCGCGGCCTGCGAGTCGATCACGACGCGCCGTTTCTTCGTCGACCCGGCGGGTTTCTTGGCCGCGGGCGCGGGTTTGGCGGCAGGTTTCGCCGCCTGCCCGTCCTGCTTAGGCGGCACAGGCGCCTTGGCCTCGGTTTTCGGCGCAGCGGGAGCAGCTTTGGGCGCCGCTTGAGCTTTCGGCTTGGTCGCAGTTGCCGCGCCGCCCCCGTTGCCAAGCGCCTTCAGCGCATCGGCCTCCTCGACGCTGGAAGCGGCAGCTTTAGCTTCGATCCCAGCCTTTTTAAGCGCAGCGAGCAGCTCTTTGCTGCTCAGCCCCTGAGCTTTGGCGATTTCATGGACGCGCTTCTTAGCCACTAAGCCTGCTCAGCCTCCTCGACCGCCACTTCCTCCGCTTCGGGCGTCTCTTCCTCAGGCGCGTCTGCCGCGGGAGCCTCCTCTTCGGGCTCGGGCGCCTCGTCAACGGGCTCCTCGAACTCCGCTTCGGCCTTCGCCACGATCTCGGAAACCTGTCCCTCGTCGGCCCCCGGATCGGCGAGGATCGCCACCTCCGCTTCCTCCAGCGGCGCCAGCACGACGATCTGGTTGGTCTCGAAGCGGGCCAGCGCCTGGTGGGTGGGCAGGCCGCAGTAGGAGAACTCGCCGATCGCGGCGTTGGGGCAACGGCGACCGTTGGAGAGCACCGCAAGGCAGTGACCGTCGGAGAGCTCCTCGCCCTCGTACTCCTCCGCCTCGTCCTCGGAGGCGAACTCGGTCTCGGACTTGATGTCGACCCGCCAGCCGGTCAGCCGAGCCGCCAGGCGAGCGTTCTGGCCGTCGCGGCCGATCGCCAGCGAAAGCTGATCGTCGGGGACGATCACGGTCGCCTGGCGCTCGTCGTCGTCGACGATCACCTCGCGCACACGCGCCGGCGAGAGCGCCTTGGCGACGAAGCGGGCGGGCTCGTCGTTGTGGGGAATGATGTCGATCTTCTCGCCGCGCAGCTCGGAGACGACCATGCGCACGCGCGAGCCGCGCGGGCCGACGCAGGCGCCGACCGGGTCGACCCCGTCGGTGTGCGATACGACGGCGATCTTCGAGCGGTAGCCGGGCTCGCGGGCGACGCCGACGATCTCGACCAGCTTGTCGGCAATCTCCGGCACCTCGATTTCGAACAGCTTCTTGATCAGTTCGGGGCTGCGCCGCGAGACGACGATCGCCGGGCCCTTGGTCGAGTCGGAGACATCGGTGATCACCGCCTTGACCCGCATGCCGTGGTCGTAGCGCTCGTTGTAGACCTGCTCGGACTTGGGCAGCAGCGCCTCGACCCGCTCGCGCAGCTGGACCAGCGTGTAGCGCTTGTCGGACTGCTGGATGATCCCGGTGATCAGCTCGCCGACCCGGTCCTGGTACTCCTCGAACATCATCATCCGTTCGGCCTCGCGGATCCGCTGCAGGATCACCTGCTTGGCGGTCTGCGCGGCGATCCGGCCGAAGTCGTCGGGGGTGACGTCGCGGGTCTCGATCTGATCCTCGTAGGGGGCGATCATCTCCGGATCGAGCTCGGGCTCCTCGGGCTCTTTCAGCTCGCCGGTTTCCGGGTCGATCTCGCGCTCTTCCTCCTCCTGCGCCTCGGCGGCCTCGGCGAGCAGCTTCTCCTCCAGCTCGGCGGGCAGGATCAGCTCGAAGACGCGGAAGTCGCCGGTTTCGTGGTCGAGGTCGACGCGGGCGTATTTGGCCGCTCCCGGCGTCTTCTTGTAAGCCGACAGGAGGGCATCGGCGAGGGCGTCCATCAGCTTGTCGGCGGCGATGCCCTTCTCCTGCTCGAGCGCCTTGATTGCTTCGACGATCTCCTTGCTCACGGCTGCTCCTCGGTCGTCTCGGAAACTGGATCGGTGCGGCGGTACTTCGGCCCCGGCGAGGAAACCTCCAGCGCGTACTCGGCACGCAGCTCTTTGAGGTGCTTGGCGACCCGTTCGCAGAGCGCCAGATCGACCCCCGCCGGGTGGTCGATGAAGAGGCGCAGCGACTCGGTCCCCGGTTGCTCGAGGGCGACCAGGTCGAGCTCCGAGTCGAGCTCGGCGAGCTGCTGCTGAATGCTGTCTTTGAGGTCTGCCATGCCTGGTTGCGCCTGGTTCGGGACGAAAAAAAAGTGGGCCAGGCCCACTTCTCGTAACTGCATAGGGACAAAAAGCTTGGGGCCAGTATAGACCGCCGCGGTGGTGGGAGGGTGGGGGGGGGGGGGGGGGGGGGGGGGGTGGGGGGGG
>DATDBO010000096.1:0-3262 GCA_036524775.1 Solirubrobacterales bacterium | reverse complement strand
CTTTCGTGCGCATCGTCGTCGACGGGCTGGTCAGCGGCTCGGCCGAGACGGTGCGCAGCGCAGGCGGGCTCGTCCGCGTCGTGCAGAGCGGCTTCGTGCGCAGCTACGCCCTGCTCCTGATCGCCGGCTTCGCCGGACTCGGCCTCTACTTCCTGCTGAGCGCCTCATGACCAACTCGCTGCTCTGGACCCCGCTGATCTTCGGCCTCGCCGGGCTCGCCCTGCCGAAGCGGGCCGTCGGCTGGTGGGCGGCCGGCGGCGCCACGGTGACGCTGGGGATCGCGATCGCCCTGCTCGCCGGGTTCGATTCCGGCGCGGCGGGACTCCAGGACACCTACGAAACCAACTGGATCCCCGGGCTGGGAGTCGACTACAGCCTCGGCGTCGACGGGCTCAACGTCTTCCTTCTCCTGCTGACCGCGGTGCTGTGGTTGGGCGGGACGGCGTTCGCCGCCCTGCGCGAGCAGGAGCGGCCGCACCTCTTCTTCCTGATGTTGCTGCTCGGCGAGACCGCCACGCTGGGCGCCTTCCTCGCCCAGGACCTGCTCCTCTTCGTCCTCTTCTTCGACCTGATGCTGGGCCCGTTCTACGTCCTCTTCGGCGCCTGGGGGGCCGACCGCGAGGGCGGCCCGACCGCCGCGGCGGCGACGCTGAAGATGATCGTCTACACGCTGATCGGCTCGCTCTTGATGCTGGTCGCGGCGATCGCGACCGCGATCATCGCCGCCGACGGCGGCCGGATCACGTTCTCGATCGCCGAGCTGGCGCAGGACCCGATCGGCGCGGGCAGCCAGCGCTGGATCTTCTGGTTCTTCGCCGCGGCCTTCCTGGTCAAGATGCCCGCCTTCCTCCTGCACGGCTGGATGCCCGACGCCTACCGCGCTGCGCCGCTGCCGGTGTTGGTGGTCTTCTCCGGGGTGCTCGCGAAGGTCGGCGCCTACGGCTTCCTGCGCGTCGTCCTGCCGCTCTTCCCCGACGCGACGGTGCAGTTCCAGGAGGTCGTCCTGGTGATCGCCCTGGCCTCGATCCTCTACGGCTCGGCGATGGCCTTCACGCAGACCAACGTGCGGCTGGTCGCCGGCTACTCCTCGGTCGCCCAGCTCGGCTTCATCACCGCCGGCATCTTCGCCCTGCGCGCCGACGGGGCCGACGGGGCGGTGCTGCAGATGGTCAACCACGGGCTGGTGGTCGCGCCGCTGTTCATCGTCGTCGCGATCCTGGCCGAGCGCAGCGGCTCGGAGGACCTGCGCGAGATGGGCGGGATGGCGATGCGCGCGCCGGTGCTGGCTGCGCTCTTCCTGGTCGTCACCCTGGCGACGCTGGCGATGCCGGGCTCGGCCAACTTCGTCGGCGAGTTCTACATCCTCAACGGCCTCTTCCAGGCGAAGATCGTCTTCGCCTTCGTCGCCATCTCCGGCGTCGCGCTGTCGGCCTTCTACGCGCTGCGCCTCTACCAGCGGACGATGCACAACCGCAGGCCGGAACGGGTCGAGTCGCGTGAGATCGGGCTGCGCGACGGGCTGGTGCTGGCGCCGCTTGTGGCCTGCATCGTCGCCCTGGCGCTCTACCCGCAGCTGATCCTCGAGCGGACCGACAAGGCGGTGACGGCCGCAGTCGCGGCGGTCAATCCGGAACCGGTCGAGACCAAGGTCGCGATCGGGAGCGGCGAGATTCGGAGCGAGCATTGAACTTCACCGCCCCCGCCATCGACTACGCGGCGCTCTCGCCGGTCATCGCGCTGACCGTCGCCGTCTGCGTCGTGCTGATGACGGCGGTGAGCAGGCAGCTGCGGCGCACCGCGCCCGCGCTCACCCTGATCGCCCTCGCCGTCACCGCGGGCCTGCTGATCTGGCAGTGGAACGACCCGCAGGACCTCGTCGCCGGCGCCCTCCGCCTCGACGACCTCGCGATCGCGATCTCGTTGATCGCGATCGCCGCCGCCGGCTTCGCCGTGCTGCTCTCGATCCGCGAGCCGGCCGTCGAGCAAGCGGGGTCGGGCGAGTACCACGCCCTGCTGATCGGCTCGGTGCTCGGCATGATCCTGCTCGCGCAGGCGCAGAACCTGGTCAGCTTCTTCGTCGCGATCGAGACCCTCTCGATCCCCCTCTACATCCTCTGCGCGACCGACCTGCGCCGCGAGCGATCGCTCGAGTCGGGCCTCAAGTACCTGATCGTCGGCTCACTCGGCTCGGCGACGCTGCTCTACGGGATGGCCTTCCTCTACGGCGGCTCGGGCTCGACCGACTTCGCCCGGATCGCGACCGGGATCGACCAGGCGGGGCTGGTCGGCGACCCGCTGATCCTCGTCGGCATCGCCCTCGTCGCCGTCGGCCTCGCCTTCAAGACCTCGATCGCCCCCTTCCACCAGTGGACCCCCGACGTCTACGAGGGCGCGCCGACGCCGATCACCTCGTTCATGGCGGTGGCGACCAAGGCGGCGGCGTTCGCCGTCTTCGTGCGCTTCTTCGTCGTCGCGCTCGGCGGCGAGGCCGAGGACTGGCAGCCGGCCCTGGCGGTGCTGGCCGCGACGACGATCCTGGTCGGCAACGTCGGCGCGCTCGGCCAGGACTCGCTCAAGCGCCTGCTCGGCTGGTCGGGCGTCGCTCAGGCGGGCTACATCCTCGGCGGCCTCGTCGTCGCCAGCGAGGCGGGGATCAGTGCCCTCGTCTTCTACCTCGCCGGCTACCTGTTCATGAACCTCGCCGCCTTCAGCGTCGTCGTCGCGCGCGAGCGCGAGACCGCCTTCGGCGACGACATCCGCGCCGTGCGCGGGTTGGGCCGGGAGCGGCCGCTGCTCGCCTGGCCGCTGACGATCTCGATGCTGGCCCTCGCCGGGCTGCCGGCGACGGTCGGCTTCATCGGCAAGCTCTACCTGATCGAGGCCCTGGTCGAGGGCGACTACACCTGGCTGGCCGTCTTCATCGCCGTCGGCACGATGATCTCGCTCGCCTACTACCTGCGGGTGGTGGCGGCGATGTGGATGCGGCCCGGCGAGGTCAAGGATTCGGCGACCCCGGCGATCGCCGGCGCTTCGCCCGAGGCCGACCCGATCGACCCCGACGCCGGCCGCCGTCTCTACCTGGTCGGCCCGGCACTGCTCGCCGCCGCGGGCGCAATCTTCTTCGGCATCGTCCCGCAGCCGTTGGTCGAGTTCGCCGAACACGCCGGCGCCTCGCTGTTCTCCTAAACCGCCGCCTCCTCCGGAATAACCCGCTTCCTCCTCCGCTTCGCGTCCGGGGGCGGCGGCAAGGCGACTCACCACC
>DATDBO010000095.1:0-27245 GCA_036524775.1 Solirubrobacterales bacterium | reverse complement strand
TGAAGACAGTCGACGGCCGTCCGAGGTCGTCGCCGCAAAAAAAGTACAAGACGTTTCACCCCTACCGGATCGCCCCTAAGTGAGGCCCAGCTTGGAGACAGCGGCGCGCTCTTCCTGTAGCTCGGTGATGCTGGCGTCGATTCTGGTGCGGGAGAAGTCCGGAATCTCCAGGTTCTCTACTACTTTCCACTCACCGTTCGCGCAGGCGCACGGGTGGCCGGCTACTACGCCCTCCTCTATGCCGTAGGCGCCGGTCGAGGGGACGCCCATCGAAACCCACTCGCCCTCGGGGGTGCCGAGCACCCAGTCGCGCACGTGGTCGATCGCGGCATTGGCGGCCGAGGCGGCGCTGGAGGCGCCACGGGCGTCGATGATCTCGGCGCCGCGCTTGGCGACGCGGGGGATGAACTCGTCGGCGATCCAGGCCTCGTCGTCGAGCGCGTCCCAGGCGCTCGCCCCCTCGACCGTGGCGTTGACCAGGTCCGGGTACTGAGTGGTCGAGTGGTTGCCCCACACGGTCATGTTGCTCACCGCAGAAACCGGCTTGCCGAGCTTGTTGGCGAGCTGGGCGGTCGCCCGGTTGTGGTCGAGTCGCATCATCGCGGTGAAGCGCTCGCGCGGGACGCCGTCGGCGTTGGAGAGCGCGATCAGGCAGTTGGTGTTGGCGGGGTTGCCGACGACGAGGACGCGCACGTCGTCGGCAGCGCCGGCGGCGATCGCCTCGCCCTGTGGCTTGAAGATGCCGCCGTTGGCCTCGAGCAGGTCGGCGCGCTCCATGCCGGGCCCACGCGGCCGCGCCCCGACCAGGAGGCCGACGTTGCAGCCGTCGAATGCCGGCTTGGGGTCGTCGAAGATGTCGATCTTGCGCAACAGCGGGAAGGCGCAGTCCTCCAGCTCCATCGCCGTGCCCTCGGCCGCCTTGACCGCGTCGGGGATCTCCAGCAGGCTCAGCTCGACCGGCGTGTCGGGGCCGAGCATCTGGCCGGCGGCGATGCGGAAGAGCAGCGCGTAGCCGATCTGGCCGGCGGCGCCGGTGACGGTGACTTTGACGGGGGTGCTCACGTGTTCGTTCTCCTCTGAAGTCGTGGGTTTGCGGCGTGCTACGCCATCGTGCGCTGGAGTCGCTCGTCGATCGCGGCGAGGAACTCCTGCGTGGTGAGGTACTGCTGGTCGGGACCGACGAGCAGCGCCAAGTCCTTGGTCATCTTGCCGCTCTCGACCGTCTCGATGCAGACCTGCTCGAGCGTCGCGGCGAACCGTGACACCTCGGGCGTCCCGTCGAGGCGGCCGCGGGCGGCGATGCCGCGCGTCCAGGCGAAGATCGAAGCGATCGGGTTGGTCGAGGTCGGCTCCCCTTCCTGATGCCGGCGGAAGTGTCGGGTGACGGTGCCGTGTGCGGCCTCGGCCTCAACGGTCTTGCCGTCGGGGCTCATCAGCACGCTCGTCATCAGGCCGAGCGAGCCGAACCCCTGGGCGACGGTGTCGGACTGCACGTCGCCGTCGTAGTTCTTGCAGGCCCACACATAACCGCCTTCCCACTTCAGCGCGGCGGCGACCATGTCGTCGATCAGGCGGTGTTCGTAGGAGATCCCCTTCGCCTCGAACTCGGTCTTGAACTCGTCCTCGTACACCTCGGCGAAGAGGTCCTTGAAGCGGCCGTCGTAGCGCTTGAGGATCGTGTTCTTGGTCGAGAGGTAGACCGGGTAGCCGCGGTCGAGGCCGTAGCGCATCGAGGCGCGGGCGAAGTCGCGGATCGAGTCGTCGAGGTTGTACATCGCCATCGCGATGCCCCCGCCCGGGAAGTCGTAGACGTCGAGCTCGACCGGGTCGGAGCCGTCCTTGGGGGTGTAGGTGAGGGTGAGCGTCCCCTCCCCCGGCACGACCATGTCGGTGGCGCGGTACTGGTCGCCGAAGGCGTGGCGGCCGATCACGATCGGCTTGGTCCAGCCCGGCACCAGGCGCGGGATGTTGGAGATCACGATCGGCTCGCGGAAGATGACGCCGCCGAGGATGTTGCGGATCGTGCCGTTGGGCGAGCGGTACATCTCCTTCAGGCCGAACTCCTCGACCCGCGCCTCGTCGGGGGTGATCGTCGCGCACTTGACGCCGACGCCGTGCTGCTTGATCGCTTCCGCCGCTTCGACCGTGATCCGGTCTTCGGTTGCGTCGCGGCTCTCGATGCCGAGGTCGAAGTAGACGAGCTCGAGATCGAGGTAGGGCAGGATCAGCTGCTCCTTGATGAACGACCAGATGATGCGGGTCATCTCGTCGCCGTCGAGCTCGACGATCGGGTTCTCGACTTCGATCTTGGCCATGAGCGCGGCGATGCTATCGATGCGACAATCAAGCCGATGGCCACGGTCGAGCGCCAATCGAGCGGCACCCACGAGGTCTTCAACCAGCCGCCCCCGCTGGAGGACTACAACTCCTTCGACGCCGACCGGGTGCTGAACGAGGCGCTGCACCGCGAGGGCGGCGGTTGGGCCGAGGAGAAAGCGCGCGAGCTGGGGGCGATCAGCGGCTCCGCGCAGACGATCCGCTGGGGCTTCGAGGCCAACGAGAAGAAGCCGGTGTTGAAGACGCACAACCGTTACGGCAACCGCATCGACGAGGTCGAGTTCGACAGCTCCTGGCACGAACTGATGCGGATCGGCATCGACCAGGGCCTGCACGCGTCGCCCTGGCGCGAACCGGGGCCCGGCGCCCACGTCGCCCGCGCCGCGCTGTTCACCCTCTTGATGCAGGCCGAGAGCGGCGTCGGCTGCCCGATCTCGATGACCTACTCGGCGATCCCGGCGCTGCGCAGACAGCCCGAGCTGGCCGAGGAGTGGGAGTCGCGCTTCCTCTCGCTCGACTACGACGAGCGCTCGCTGCCCGCCGAGCGCAAGCGCGGCGCCCTCTGCGGCATGGCGATGACCGAGAAGCAGGGCGGCTCGGACGTTCGCGCCAACACCACCACGGCCGCCCCGCTGAACGGTGGCGGGCCTGGCGCCGAGTACGAGCTGGTCGGCCACAAGTGGTTCTGCTCGGCGCCGATGTGCGACGCCTTCCTCGTCCTCGCCCAGACCGACTCGGGCATCTCCTGCTTCCTGATGCCGCGCTGGACGCCGGACGGCGAGCGCAACGCCTTCCACATCCAGCGGCTCAAGGACAAGCTCGGCAACCGCTCCAACGCCTCCAGCGAGGTCGAGTTCCGCGGCGCCTGGGCGCGCATGGTCGGCGAGGAGGGGCGCGGCGTGCCGACGATCATCGAGATGGTCAACCACACTCGGCTGGACTGCGTGATCGGCGCCGCCACCGGCTACCGCGCCGGCGTCGTGCAGGCGCTCAACCACACCGCCCACCGCGCCGCCTTCGGCGCCGAGCTGATCGAGCAGCCGCTGATGCGCAACGTGCTCGCCGATCTCTGCGTCGAGTCCGAGGCGGCGACGATCGCGGCGATGCGCCTTGCCCGCTCCTACGACGAGGTCGCCGCGGGGGACGAGGACGCGGTCGAGTTCCGCCGCCTCGCCAACGCCGTGCTCAAGTACTGGCTCTGCAAGCGGGCGCCGTGGCACGCGGTCGAGTGCCTCGAGTGCCTCGGCGGCAACGGCTACGTCGAGGAGTCGGGCATGCCGCGCCTCTACCGCGAGGCGCCGCTGGCCTCGATCTGGGAGGGCTCGGGCAACGTCCAGTGCCTCGACGTGCTGCGGGCGATGGTCAAGAACCCGGCCTCCGTCGAGGCCTTCTTCGCCGAGGTCCTCGAGGCCTCCGGCGCGGAACCCCGGCTCGACTCCTACGTCAGCTCCCTCCGCGAGGAGATCCCGGGCGACGTGGACACGATTCAAACCCGCGCTCGCGGAATCGTCGAACGGATGGCGCTCGCCCTGCAGGCCTCGCTGCTCGTCCGCTACGGCGACCCCGCCGTCGCCGACGCCTTCTGCGCCTCGCGCCTCGGCGGCGAGTGGGGCAACGCCTTCGGGACCCTGCCGGCGGGGACCGACTTCGGCCGCATCATCGAGCGGCACAAGCCGATTTCCTAACTCGCTCGGCTCGGGGCCGCATCGGCCCTACCGCTCACTCCAGCGCCGGTCGATCGCACGGAACATCTGCGGGTAGAAGAACAGATGCCGAAACGGCTTGATTGCGGCCATGTAAGCATTCCCCAGGAGGCCGTTCGGCTTCACGTAGACGGCCATTTGGCCCTTGTAGCCGCCGCTTCCATCAGGGACCCAGCCGAGGTGGAGGACGCCGTGCATGGTTTGGTTTGCGGCCTCGGCCGCAAACTCGTCCTTGATCAGGTAGAGCGGGGTGAGCGGCAGCGCCTCGAACGCCGGCCCGGGCGAGGCGCGCAGGTCATCCGGCAACCGCTCGCGAAGCGTCGTCACCCTCGCCCTGAGTCCCGCGTCCTCGTCCTCCAAGCCGAGCAGACCGCCGAGCTTCCACCGCAGCGACCACAGGGCCCGCGCCATGCGGGACGGCAATTCCGCCGGATCGGCCGCAGCCAACCCCTCGACTAGAAGCCGGAACTCGTCCGCCCGGCCGGGCGTCGGCAGCGCCCAGACATCCTCGAGCCGAAAGTCGGGGACGATCTCGTGGATCCGCCATGGCTGGGAGAGCTGGGCAGTACGTGGAAGGAGCATCTCTGTTCTATACGGTAGCGTATGGATAGATGCTCGGGCATTCCCGAGGGTCGATCGACAATGGCACACGCACGCACGCCGCGCAGCAGCTGGATCGAGAAGGGCCTGCGGGCCCTCAGCGACGGCGGCCCGGACGCCGTCCGTATCGAGCCGCTCGCACGCGCTCTGGGCGTCAGCAAGGGCGGCTTCTACTGGCACTTCGAAGACCGGCAGGCGCTGCTCGACGAGCTGCTGGAGGCATGGGAACACGCGCTGATCGACGACGTGGCCGAGGCCATCGAGGCCGAGGACGGGGACGCGAGGTCGCGATTGCGGCGACTGTTCGCGCTGGCTACCGCGTCGAGCGGCGAGCTGGCGAAGCCAATCGGCGAGCTGATGAAGATCGAGCTGGCGATCCGCGACTGGGCCCGGCGCGACGAGGCGGTCGCCAAGCGATTGCGGCGAGTCGACCAGAGGAGATTGGACTACATGCGCCCCCTGTTCGGCGCCATCTGCGAGGACGACGACGAGGTCGAGGCTCGCTGCCTGCTGGCCCTCTCACTGTTCAGCGGCGGCCACTTCGTCAGGGTCGATCACGACGGACGCAGTCGGTCGGAAGTGGTCGAGTCGGCCCTGGAGCTGCTGACGCGCTGATCGCCGGCCGTCTCAGCTCGCCGCGTCGCGCAGAGCCCGACCGACCTGCTCCGCGGTGATCACTCCGCTGAGCTTGCCCTCGTCGTCCACCGCCATCACGGCGCCGAAGCGGCGCAGGGCGCGGTTGGCGAGGAGGGTGTCGAGGGGGGCGTCGTCGCGGACCTGGAAGGTGCCGTCGTCATGCTCGAGCACGTCGGCCACGAGCGATGTCGTGCGCGAGGTCTCCGGGACCTCGTCGGCTTTGTCGCGGACGATCAGGCCCAAGAACCGGTGCGCCGCGTCGATGACCGGGAACCAGGGCCAGCGGTAGCGGAGGAAGTACTCGTCGAGCGCCTGCTCGACCGTGAGCTGGTCCGAGATGGCGACCGGCTCGCGGTCCATGACGTCGGAGACGACCAGCTTGCTTATCCCGCTGGTGATCGCGGTCTGGGCGGTGGCGGCCCGAGCCGAGCCGTTGATGACGAAGCCGATCAGGGCCAGCCAGACGCCGGAGAAGACGGCGCCGTTGAAGACCAACAGCAGGCCAACGCCGATGAAGATGTAGGCGAAGACGCGGCCGAGGCCGGCGGCGAAGCGGGTCGCCGAGCTGCGGTTGCCGGTCCGCCACCAGGCGATCGCGCGCACGATCCGGCCGCCGTCCATCGGGAAGGCCGGCAGCAGATTGAAGACGAGGACGAGGAGGTTGATCGTCGCCAGCCAGGCGACCATCGCCAGCGCGCCGGAGACGCCGGCGTCGCTGTCGGCCGCGGCCGCCTTGCTGAACTCGTCCCAGCCGGCCGCGCCGATCCCGACCGCGGTGAGGACGACGAAGATCGCCAGGGTCACCAGCGGCCCGGCGATCGCCACCTCGAACTCGGTCCGCGGCGAGTCCGATTCGCGGTTCATCCGCGCCATCCCGCCGAAGATCCAGAGCTGGATGCTTGCGATGCCGATGCCGTTGCGGATCGCGACGAAGGCGTGGCCGAGCTCGTGCAGGACGATCGAGCCGAAGAAGCCGATCGCGGTGAGCACCGCGAGCAGGAATGGCGTCGAGGAGGAGCCGCTCTCCCCCAGTACCTGGCCGTAGAAGTCCGAGAGCCAGAAGATGACGAGGAAGAGGACGAGGAACCAGGACCAGTCGACGGCGATGCGGATCCCCCGCACGTGGAAGAGCGTGATCGGTTTGCCGCCGCCGAACATCGACCAATGTTAAGTGCCAGGTAGGGTCGCCCCGCGATGGAGCCCGACAAAGACCGGTTGCGCGGCCGGCTCGAGGAGCTGGAGGGGATCGAGCGGCCTTCGGCGTCCGAGGGCGAGCGGCGCGCGGCGGAGTGGCTGGTGGCGCGTTTCGCTGAGCTTGGTGCGGAGGCGCGGATCGAGGCTGAGCCGGCGCATGGGACGTACTGGTGGCCGCTCGGCATCGGCGCCGCCCTGGGGGCGATCGGCGGGATCGCTTCGCTGCGCGGACGGCGGCTGCTCGGCGGCGCTCTCGCCGCCGCCGCGACGGCCGGGATGGCTTCCGACTACCCGCCCGGCAAGCGCCACCTGCGCCGGCTGTTGCCTCGCCGCACCACCTACAACGTCGTCTGCGAGCTCGGCTCGGCCGAGGCGGAGCGCACCGTCGTCCTCATCGCCCACCACGACGCCGCCCACTCGGGCATCGTCTTCCACCCCCGGCTGCCGGATATCGCCGACAGCCTCGGCCTGATCGAGCGCAGCGACACCAGCCCGCCGCTGATGGCGCCGGTGGTCGGCGGGCCGGCACTGGCCGCGCTCGGCGCGCTCACCGGCCGGCGGCTCTTGACCCGGATCGGCGTCTTCCTCGGCCTCGGCTCGGCGGCGGCGATGGCCGAGATCGGCATGCGGGACGTCGTCCCGGGGGCGAACGACAACGGCACCGCGGTCGTCGCCCTGCTCGCGCTCGCCGAAAGGCTGCTCGCGGAGCCGACGACGAAGACCCGCGTGGTCCTGCTCTCGGTCGGCGCGGAGGAGTCCTTCAGCGAGGGGATCAAGGCCTTCGGCGAGCGCCACTTCGCCGAGCTGCCGCGCGAGAGCACCTTCTTCCTCTGCCTGGAGACGCTCGGCTCGCCGCACCTGCTGGTGCTGCGCGGCGAGGGCTTCCTGAAGATGCGCGAGTACCCGCCGCGCTCCCTCGCCTTGATGGACGGCCTCGCCGAGGAGCTCGGCATCGACCTCTTCCCCAACCTGCGCCTGCGCAACGGCACCGACGGGCTCGAGTCGCTCGCCGCCGGCTACGAGACCGCCGTCCTCGCCAGCTGCACCGACCTCAAGCAGCCGGCCAACTACCACTGGTGGCACGACCTCGCCGAGAACGTCGACTTCGACACCGTCGCCGACGGCATCCGCCTCTCCGAGGCGACGATCAGGCGCCTCGACGAGCGCTGGCTGTAGCCGCGAAATCCGACCGCGGGGTCGGATTTCGCCTCTATAGAGTCCGCGCCCGTGCCTACGCATGACGTGCTCGTAATCGGCGCCGGCCTGGCAGGGCAGCGCGCCGCCCTCGCCGCCGCCGAGCAGGGCGTCTCGGTCGGGATCCTCAGCAAGGTCCACCCGGTGCGCTCGCACTCCAACGCTGCCCAGGGCGGGATCAACGCGGCGCTCAACCCGGGCGACTCCTGGGAGTCGCACGCCTTCGACACGGTCAAGGGCTCCGACTACCTGGGCGACCAGGACGCGATCGAAATCATGACCCGCGAGGCACCGGAGGAGATCCTCCACCTCGAGCACCTCGGCGTCACCTTCCACCGCAACGAGGAGGGCAGGCTCGGCACCCGCGCCTTCGGCGGCGCCTCCGCCGCGCGCACCTACTACGTCGCCGACATCACCGGCCAGGCGATCATGCACGTGCTCTACGAGCAGCTGATGAAGCACGCCGACTCGGTCGCCCGCTACGAGGAGTGGTTCTGCACGGGGCTGGCGATGGACGAGGCGGGCGAGTGCTGCGGCGTGGTCACCCGCAACGTCGCCGACGGCGAGATGCAGCTCTTCACCGCCAAGGCCGTGATCCTTGCCACCGGCGGCAACGGCCAGGTCTGGCAGCCGACCACCAACGCGCTGATCTGCACCGGCGACGGCATCGCGATGGCCTACCGGGTCGGAGCCAAGCTGATGGACATGGAGATGATCCAGTACCACCCGACGACGCTGGCGGGCAAGGGCTTCCTGATCACCGAGGGCGCCCGCGGCGAGGGCGCCCACCTGCTCAACGCCAAGGGCGAGCGTTTCATGGAGCGCTACGCGCCCAACAAGATGGAGCTGGCCTCGCGCGACGTCGTCTCGCGCGCCGAGCAGACCGAGATCAACGAGGGGCGCGGCTTCCCCGACGGGACCGTGGCGCTCGACATCACGGTGGTGCCGAAGAAGCGCGTGCACGAGGCGCTGCGCGAGATCGTCCTCGTCGGCAAGGACTTCGCGGGCGTCGACATCACCAAGGAACCGATCCGGATCAAGCCCGGCAACCACTACACGATGGGCGGCGTCAGGACCGACGTCGACGGGCGCACCGAGGTCCCCGGCCTCTACGCCGCCGGCGAGGTCGCCTGCGTCTCGGTGCACGGCGGCAACCGGCTCGGCGCCAACTCGCTGCTCGACACGCTGATCTTCGGCCGCCGCTCCGGCGTCGACGCCGCCGGCCGCGCCAAGCGGATCGAGGGCTCGCGCCCCTCGCGCGAGGTGCTCGAGGCCGAGGAGGGGGCGATCGCCTCGATCGTCGCCCGCGAGAAGGGCTCCGGCCGGCGCGTCTCGGAGATCAAGCGGGAGATGGGCGAGACGATGGACAAGCACGTCGCCGTCTTCCGCGACGAGGCGGGGATCCAGGCGGCGCTGGAGACCGTGCGCCGGCTGAAGGAGGAGGCGCAGGCCGCCTACGTCGACGACAAGGGCAGCGTCTTCAACCAGGACGTGCTGGCGGCGATCGAGCTCGGCTACATGCTCGACAACGCCGAGTGCACCTGCATCGCCGCGCTGGAGCGCAAGGAGAGCCGCGGCGCCCAGTACAGGACCGACTTCCCGGAGCGCAACGACGAGGAGTGGCTCAAGCACATCGACCTGCAGCGCGGGGACGACGGGCCCGACCTCTCATACTCAGAGGTGACGATCACCCAGTGGGAACCCGAAGAGAGGAAGTACTAGGACAATGGCCGAGTACACCCTGAAAGTCCGCCGCTACCAGCCCGAGAGCGGCGAGGGGCCCTACTGGGAGGAGTTCGAGGTCGACCTCGACCCCTCGCTCTCGGTGCTCGACGGGATCCTCCAGGCCAAGGACCGCGACGACGGCTCGCTCTCGGTGCGCTGCTCCTGCCGGGCGGCGATCTGCGGCTCCTGCGGGATGAAGATCAACGGCGAGTCGGGCCTCGGCTGCAAGACGCAGATCGGCGAGGCCCACGAGCAGGCCAACCGGCGCAACGGCGGCGGCGAGCCGATCGTCGTCGAGCCGATGGGGAACATGCCGGTGATCAAGGACCTGATCACGGACATGGAGTCGACGCACTGGGCCAAGATCCGCCGCGTCACGCCCTGGCTCCTCCCCCACGGCGAGGCGCCCGAGCGCGAGTACGTGGTCGAGCCGGAGTCGATGATCGACATCACCCAGTCGATGGCCTGCATCCAGTGCGGCGCCTGCGTCTCCTCCTGCCTCTCGATGGAGGCCGACCCGGACTTCATCGGCCCGGCGGCGCTGGCCAAGGCCTACCGCTTCGTCGGCGACCCGCGCGACGGCGAGACCGTGGAGCGCCTCCACGACCTGGCCGAGGATCCGCACGGCATCTACGACTGCACGCACTGCTTCAGCTGCATCGACGCCTGCCCGAAGGGCGTCGCGCCGATGGACCAGATCATGCGCCTGCGCCGCAAAGCCGAGGAGAACGACGTCGAGGATCCCAACAACGGCCACAGCCACATGGCCGCCTTCACCAAGATCATCGAGAAGAAGGGCACGCTCGACGAGTCGCTGCTGCTGCAAGAGTCATACGCGCCGGGAGTCAAAGGCAAGCTCAAACCGACCAAAGGCGCGATCAAGGGCCTGCTCGGCTCGATCCCGACGGCGATCCGCGGCCTCAAGACGGGGAAGATGCGCTCGCTGCCGAAGCTGATCCCCGGTGTCCACCCGAAGCTCCCCGACGGCGCCCAGGACGAGGTCAAGGCGATCTACGCGCACGCCGAGGAGCACCGCGAGGAATTCAACCTGTACATCAGGGGCGAGGAGGACGTGGAACCGGAGCCCGACGAGCCCACGGACGCGGTGCTCGCCGACGAGGCGCAGGCCGCGAAGGAGGAGACCGCATGAAGCTCGCCTACTGGCCCGGCTGCGTCTCGCGCGGCTTCACCGCCGAGCTGCACGGCTCGATGGCCTTCACCGCCGAGAAGCTCGGCATCGAGCTGGTCGAGCTCGACCGCGCCAACTGCTGCGGCGCCGGCGTGATCGCCGAGCACAACCAGGAGCTGGCAGACACGCTCAACGCCCGCACTTTCGCCCTCGCCCAGCAGACCGGGCTGGCGATGATGAACATCTGCTCGACCTGCCAGGGCGCTCAGTCTGAGTGCCAACAACGACTGGATGCCGACTCCTCCTACCGTGCCCACATCAACGAGGTGCTGAACGGCCAGGGCCTCTCCTACGAGAAGGGCAAGGACGGCTTCACCAACAAAAACTTCCTCTGGCTGCTGGTCGAGGACTACGGCCTCGACCAGCTGGCGGAGAAGGTTCAGCGGCCGCTCTCGGGGCTGCGCGTCGGCCCCTTCTACGGCTGTTACGTCGTGCGCCCGAAGGAGCGGCTCGGCTACGACGAGTACCCCGAACGCGACCTCTACCTGGAGAAGGTGATCGAGGCGCTCGGCGGCGAGGTGGTCGAGTACGACGGCGCCCGAAAGTGCTGCGGCTTCCCGGTGATCACGATGAACCGCGAGACCTCGCTGCGCCAGGCGGGCACTCACGTCGGCGACGCGATCGACGCCGGCGCCGACTGCCTCGTCACTCCCTGCCCGCTCTGCCACCTCAACCTCGACATGCAGCAGCCCGAGGCGGCCAAGGTCGTCAACCGCGACCTCGGCCTCGCCGTCCTCCACCTGCCGCAGCTGGTCGGGTTGGCGCTCGGCGGCGAGCCCAAGCAGCTGGGGATGAGCAAGCACATCGCCTCGACCGGCTGGGTCGAGGAGCGGCTGGCATCGCCGGCAACCGTCTGAGCGGCGGCCGCGCGACCACCCTTGCCGTCGTCTCGGCGGCGACGGCGATGCTGCTGCTCGACGTGACGGTGGTCAACGTCGCCCTGCCGGCGATCCGCGCCGACCTCGGCGCGAGCTTCTCCGAGCTGCAGTGGGTGATCGATGCCTACGCACTGACGCTGGCGGCGACGCTGCTCGCCTGGGGCTCGCTGGCGGATCGAGTCGGGCGGCGACGCGTGTTCAGCGGCGGCCTGATCCTCTTCACCGCCTGCTCGGCCCTCTGCGGCCTCGCCGGCACGCCGCTGGTGCTCGACCTGGCGCGCGCCGCGCAGGGCGTCGGCGCGGCGGCGATGTTCGCCTCCTCGCTGGCGATCCTCGCCAACGAGTTCGAGGGCGCCGACCGGGGGCTCGCCTTCGGCGTCTGGGGCGCGATCACCGGGGCGGCGCTGGCGATCGGGCCGCTGGTCGGCGGCCTGCTCACCGACAGCGCGGGGTGGCGCTGGGTCTTCCTCGTCAACCTGCCGATCGGCGCCCTGCTCGTCTGGCTGACCGCGCGCTCGCTGCCCGAGTCGCGCGAGGAGCGGCCGCGACCGGTCGACCTGGCCGGGATGGCGACCTTCGGCGGCGCCTGCTTCTTCGCCACCTACGGCCTGATCCGCAGCAACGAGGACGGCTGGGGCAGCCTCCCGATCGCCGGCTCGCTCGCCCTCGCCGCGATCCTCGCCCTCGCCTTCCTCGTGGTCGAGCAGCGCGGACCGGCGCCGATGCTGCCACTCTCGCTCTTCCGCATCCCCGCCTTCGCCGGCACCGCCCTCGTCGCCTTCGCCCAATCGGTCGCCCTCTATCCCCTGCTGCTCTTCATGGCGATCTACTTCCAGGAAGGGCTCGGCTACTCGCCGACTGGGACCGGCCTTCGCATCCTCCCGCTGACGCTCGTGCTCGCCGCGGTCGCGCCGCTCTCCGGCCGGCTCAGCGTGCGCATTCCGCTGCGCATCCCGCTGGTGAGCGGCCTCCTCTTGATCGGCGTCTCGCTGTTGCTGATGCGGGCGGTCGAGCCGAGCAGCGAGTGGACGGCGCTGCTGCCCGGCCTGCTCGTCGGCGGCCTGGCGGTCGGCGTGCTCAGCCCCGCCCTGGCGGCGGCGATGGTCGCCGTGCTGCCGGTCGAGCGCAGCGGCGTCGCCTCGGGGATCAACAACACCTTCCGCCAGCTCGGCATCGCGATCGGCATCGCCGGCCTCGGCGCGATCTTCGAGCACAACGCGCGCGGCGAGGCCGGCCTCCTCGCCGGGATCGTCGCCGGCCTCGACGCGGTCCTGCTCGTCTCCGCCGCCGTCGCCCTGCTCGCCGCGCTCGTCTGCTGGCCGCTGCTCGGCTCGCAGCGAGCCGCCTCGGCCTAGCTCAAGCGCGGTCGTCGAGGCCAACCCGGCGGGCCAGCCAGCGGGCGCCGACGGTGTCGGTGAGGCCGTGGGCGACGATCGAGCAGATGATCGCGATCGCGGCGATGTCGAAGATCAGCTCGCCCTCCCCCACGTTCGACTTCAGGACGAAGAGGGCGAAGAGCATCGACGCCACCCCCTTGGGGCCGAACCAGGCCATGAAGGCCTTCTCGGCTCGCGGGATGCCGGTGCGCAGGAAGGAGAGCTGAACAGCCGCCGGACGGGCGATCAAGAGGGTGAACGCAACGAAGGCGACCAACGCCGGGACGCTGTGGTCGAAGCCGGTGGCGACGATCAGCGCGCCGAAGACGAAGAAGGTCAGCACCTGGAAGATCGCCGAGGCGTTCTCGGCGAACTCGACGAACCCGTCCGGGACGTCGCGCTCTGCCGCCGCCATCGCGATCCCGCAGACGAAGGCGGCGATCAGGCCGTTGCCGAAGGTGACGTCGGAGAGGCCGAAGGCGACGAGGGCGAAGCCGACCGCGTAGATGCCCTCGTAGCGCTGCGTCAGCCCGCCGCCCGGCAGCCGGCTGTGGAGGCGGCCGCCGAGGACGCCGAGGGCGACCCCGATCGCCGCTCCGACCAGGGCCTCGCCGACCAGCTTCGTCGCCTCACCGCCGGCGTCGCCGCCGGGGCCGGCGAGGACGAGGAAGAAGAGCACGAAGGGCAGCGCCAGCCCGTCGTTGAGGCCGGACTCGAGGTTGAGCGTGTGGCGCACGCTGCTCGGCACCAGCTTCGACGTGACGACGGCGGAGGTGACGACCGGGTCGGTCGGCGAGAGCACCGCCGCCAGCAGGAAAGCCTCGGCCCAGTCGAGGCTCGGGAAGAGCGCCTTCGCCGCCAGCGCCAACAGCACCATCGTGATCGGCATCGCGATCACCAGCGCCCTCACGACCGGGCTCCAGTGGCGGCGCAGCAGCTCGCGCTCGACGAACATGCCGTCGGAGAAGAGGGTGAGGATCAGCGCCAGCTCGACCAGCTGGACGATCGACTCGTCCTCGACGTCGACGCTGACCACGTCGGTCGCCGCCAGGCAGATCCCGACCACCACCGAAAGCACCGAGGCGGAGAGGACCGTGCCGCGGATCAGCCCTGAGAGGGCGGCGACGACGGCAAGCAGCCCGCCGAAGAGGAGCAGCGCATCGCCGAAGTCGATGTCCATACGGGTCTTATATGTGCTTGGCGACTGACGAGACCCAGACGTCGCCAGGCCAGGACGCAGGAAGGCCGAATAGCAGCGCTATTTGGCCGACCGAGGACGCCGCATGGCGGCGTCTGGGGCCGTCAGCAGGTCGCGATCGATCAGCAGCTCGGCCAGCTGCACAGTGTTGGTGGCGGCGCCCTTGCGCAGGTTGTCGGAGACGATCCAGAGGTCGAGCGCGCGCTCGTTGCCCGGGTCGCGGCGGATGCGGCCGACGAAGACGTCGTCCTTGCCGGCGGCGTCGATCGCCATCGGGTAGCGGGCGGCGCCCGGCTCGTCGAGGACGGTCACGCCCGGCGCCGCGATGAGCAGCTCGCGGGCGCGCTCGGGATCGAGCGGCTCGCGCGTCTGCACGTTGACCGCCTCGGAGTGGCCGGTGACGACCGGCACGCGCACGCAGGTCGCGCTGACCTTGATCTCGGGGTCGCCGAGGATCTTGCGGGTCTCGTTGATCAGCTTGCGCTCCTCGTCGGTGTGGTCGTCGCCGTCGGCGAAGCTGCCCGCCTGGGGAAGGACATTGAAGGCGATCGGGTGCGGATAGACCGAAGCCGCCGCGACGTCGCCGCGCTCCAGCGCCGCCTGCGACTGGGCGCGCAGCTCGTCGATCGCCGCCTTGCCGGTGCCGGAGACGGCCTGGTAGGTGGAGATGACTAGGCGCTCGATCCCGGCCGCGTCGTAGAGCGGCTTGAGCGCGACGACCATCTGCATGGTCGAGCAGTTGGGGTTGGCGACGATGCCCTTGTGCCCGGCGAGGGCGTCGGGGTTGACCTCGGCCACGACCAGCGGCACGTCGTCGCGCATGCGCCACCAGCTGGTGTTGTCGACGACGACGGCGCCCGCCTCGACCAGCTTCGGCGTCCACTCGGCGCTGATGGAACCGCCTGCCGAGGAAAGCACGATGTCCAATCCTTGGATCGTGTCGTCGGCGAGGAGACGAACCTCGAGCTCCTCTTCGCCCCACTCGATCGCCTTGCCGGCCGAGCGCTGCGAGGCGAACGGCACCACCTCGGAGGCGGGGAACTCGCGCGCGGCGAGCAGGTCGAGGATCGTCGTCCCGACCAGCCCGGTCGCGCCGACCACGCCGACTCTGTATCCGTCGCCCGCCATCGCCCGAGTATGACGCGGCTCAGCCGCCGGCCGTGGGGCTGTGAGCGACGCCCATCGGGTCCTCGGGGCGAACCGCGTCGGCGCCGAGGTCGAAGGCCTGGTGCAGCGCTTTGACCGCGTCGGGGACCCGGTCGGCGGAGATGACGCAGGAGATCTTGATCGGCGAGGTGGAGATCATCTCGATGTTGATCCCCTCGCCGCCGAGCACCTCGAAGACCTTGGCGGCGACGCCCGGGTGGGAGCGCATGCCGGCGCCGACGATCGAGACCTTGCCGATCTGCTCGTCGCTGCGCACGCCCTGGCTGACGTCGAGGCCGCTGACCGTGTCGAGCGCGCCGGTCAGGTCGCCGCGGTCGACGGTGAAGGAGAGGTCGGCGAGGGCGCCGTCGACGGGCTCGTTCTGGATGATCACGTCGACGTTGATGCCGGCGGCGGCCAGCGCGGTGAAGATCCGCCCTGCGACGCCGGGCTCGTCGCGGACCCCGGTCAGGGTCACGCGCGCCTCTCCGTCGGAGTGGGTCACTGCCGTTACGAAAGGCTGCTCCATGGTCTGCTGCTCGCTCTCCTCTTCGCTGACGACGAGGGTACCGGGGCCGTCCTCGAAGCTGCTGCGGCAGTGGATGCGCACGCCGTTGTTGCGCGCGTACTCGACCGAGCGCAGCTGCAGAACCTTGGCGCCGGAGGCCGACATCTCGAGCATCTCCTCGTATGAGGCGACCGGCAGCTTGCGCGCCTCGGGGACGATGCGGGGGTCGGCGCTGAAGACGCCGGCGACGTCGGTGTAGATCTCGCAGACGCTCGCGGCGAGGGCGGCGGCGAGGGCGACCGCGGTCGTGTCGGAGCCGCCGCGGCCGAGCGTGGTCACGTCGCGGCTGTCGGTGGAGACGCCCTGGAAGCCGGCGACGAGGACGATCCGGTCCTCGTCGAGGATCTCGCTGATGCGATCGGCGCGGACGTCGATGATCTTCGCCCGCGTGTGCGAGGAGTCGGTGACGATGCCGGCCTGCGAGCCGGTCAGCGAGATCGCCTTGTGGCCCATGTCGTGGATCGCCATCGCGCAGAGCGCGCAGGAGATCCGCTCGCCGGTGGAGAGCAGCATGTCCATCTCGCGCTCGTCCGGGCGCTCGGAGATCTCCATCGCCTGCGCGACCAGCTCGTCCGTCGTCTTGCCCCGTGCCGAGAGCACGGCGACCACGCGGTTGCCCGCCTCGCGCGCGGCGACGATCCGCCGCGCCGCCCGCTTGATCTCCTCCGGTCCGGCGACGGACGTGCCGCCAAACTTCATCACGACTATGTCTGACTCCCCGCTCATGGCGAACGTCCGAGGATAGTCGCGGTCGGTGCCAACAGGAGCGTGATCGGGATCACGCTTGCGGATATATCAATTTGATATATCTAGGAGCTATGGAGTTGAGCGCTACCGCTTACGTGATCCTGGGCCTGGTTCGGCGGGAACCGCGGACGGGCTATGAGATCAAGGCGATCGTGGACAACACGACGCGGTTCTTCTGGGCGGCCAGCTACGGGCAGATCTACCCGGAGCTGAAAAAGCTCTCCGAGGCCGGGCTTGTGGAGGGAGTTGACGCCTCTACCGGGGAACGCAAGCGCACCCGCTACGCGATCACCGCCGACGGCGAAGCCGAGCTGGTGGACTGGCTGCGGCGACCGCCCGAGACGGCGGAGATGCGCGAAGAAGGCCTGCTGAAACTGTTCTTCTCCGGCGTGCTGAAGCCGGCCGAGGCGATCGAGACGCTGCGCTCGATGCGGCGCCGCCGGCTCGAGCTGATCGAGACGCTGCGCTCGATCGAGCCGAAGCCGGCAGAGGTGGAGAAGCTCGACGACCCCTACCCGCTGATGGTCCTGCGGGCCGGGATCGAGTTCAACGAGTGGTTTGCCGAGTGGTGCGAGCGGATGGAAGCGCAGTTGCTCGCGCCCCCGGTACGAGAGAAAGGAAGAAGCTGATGTTCGACTCACTGGCCCGTCTCGCCGATCGCCGGCCCCGCCGCGTCGGTCTCCTCGCAATCGCCTTTTTCCTGATCGCCGGGGCGCTCGGCGGCTCGGTCGCCGACCGGCTCGACCCCTACGGCGCCGACGATCCCGCGACCGAGGCGGTCGAGGCCAGGGACCAGCTGCGCGACGCCGGACTGCGCGTCCCCGCCGTGATCGTCGTGGTCGACGACGCCCCCGTGTCCCAGCCCGCGACGCGTCGCCGCGTCGCCGCGCTGGAAAGGGAGCTGCGCGCCCGCGGCGAGGTCAAGTCGGTCAGCGGCTACTACACGACCCGCTCGCGCGACTTCGTCTCCAACGACGGCGACGCCACCTACCTGGTGGCGACGCTGAAGCCGACCGGCGACAAGGAGTGGCAGGAGGCGGGCGGCGAGATCGCCGACGAGCTCTCCGCCCGTCCCGGGGTAACCGTCGGCGGCGCCGCGGTCGCCCAAGAGCAGGTCAACAAGCAGGTCGAGGAGGACCTGCAACGGGCCGAGATGCTCGCCTTCCCGCTGCTCTTCCTGCTCTCCTTCGTCTTCTTCCGCAGCCTCGTCGCGGCGCTCTTGCCGGTGATGATCGGCCTGCTGGCGATCGTCGGAACCTTCCTGATCCTGCGCGTGGCGAGCGAATTCGGCTCGATCTCGATCTTCGCCCTCAACCTGACCACGGGCCTCGGCCTGGGGCTGGCGATCGACTACAGCCTCTTCATCGTCTCCCGCTACCGCGAGGAGATCGCCAAGGACGGACCCGGGCTGGCGGCGATGCGCCGCGTCCTCGCCACCGCCGGGCGCACGGTCTTCTTCTCCTCGCTGACCGTGGCCGCGGCGCTCGCCTCGCTGCTCGTCTTCCCGCAGCGCTTCCTCTACTCGATGGGGCTGGGCGGCTCGCTGGTCGTGCTGTTGGCTGCGCTGATCTCGCTGACCGTGCTGCCCGCCGTGCTGACCCTGCTCGGCACCCGGGTCAACTCGCTCGCGCCGCGCTCCCTGCAGCGTCGCGCCGAGGCCGACGCACGCCCGGACGAGCAGGGCTTCTGGTACCGGCTATCGCGCTTCGTGATGCGCCGCCCGGCGCCGATCGCGACGCTCAGCGCGCTCTTCCTGATCGTCCTCGGGCTGCCCTTCCTGGGGATCAAGTTCACCACCGTCGACCCGAGCGTGCTGCCCGAAGAGGCGAGTGCGCGGCAGGCCTACGACACGGTCAGCAGCGAGTTCCCGCCCTACCGCGAGACGCCGATCTGGCTCTCGGTCGAGGGCGCCACGCCGAAGCAGGCGGTCGCGCTCACCGCGCGGGTGCGCAACACCCCCGGCGTCGCAGCGGTCGCGCCGCCCCGGCGGCTGGCGGACGGCGTGACAGCGGTCCAGGCGGTCTCGGCCAACCCCTTCGCCGCCGAGGCGAGCCAGTCGACGGTCGAGCGGCTGCGCGCCCAGCCGACGCCCCCGGGCACGACTGTGCTGGTCGGCGGCGCGACCGCCGACTTCATCGACTTCCAGGACAGCCTCACGCGCCACCTGCCGATCGCCTTCGCGATCATCGTCGTCGCCACCCTGGTCATCCTCTTCCTGATGACCGGATCGGTGGTCCTGCCGATCAAGTCGCTGATCATGAACGTGCTCAACCTCACCGCCGTCTTCGGCCTGCTCGTGCTGATCTTCCAGGACGGGCGGTTCGAGGCCGTGCTCGACTACGTGAGCGCCGGGGCGATCGAGCAGACGATGCCGATCCTGCTCTTCGCCGTCGCCTTCGGCCTCTCCACCGACTACGCCGTCTTCCTGCTCTCGCGGATCAAGGAGGCGCGCGACAACGGCGCCTCGGACTCCGAGTCGGTGGCGATCGGGCTGGAGCGGACCGGGCGGATCGTCACCGCGGCGGCGCTGCTCTTCGCCGTCGCGATCGGCGCCTTCGCCACCTCGCAGATCCTCTTCGTCAAGGAAAACGGGGTCGGCACGGCGCTGGCGGTGCTGATCGACGCCAGCATCATCCGCGCCCTGCTCGTGCCCTCGCTGATGGAGCTGCTCGGCAAGTGGAACTGGTGGGCGCCGGCGCCGCTGCGGCGGCTGCACGAACGCTGGGGGATCAGCGAGACGCGGGTGCCGGAGCCGGAGAAGGCCTAGCGACCCTCGATCAGGCGAACGCCTGCGACGCGCGGCGGCGCAGGTCGGCGTTGAGCAGGCCGGTCACCTGGCTCGGGGTCTCGCCGGCGGTGGGAATCGCGTCGCCGATCAGGCCGCTGGCGCGGAAGCCGAAGAGCGGCGCGTTGAAGCCCGCCTCGCGGATCTTGCGCACGAGCTGCACTGCGGAAGGGGTGTCGGCGCCGGGGCCGCAGAGGACGATCGCGGTCGGGTCGAGGGCGGTGAGGGCGCGCTCCATCCGCTCCTCGCCGAGCTCGTCGGAGAGCATCAAGACGCGGAAGCCGGCGCGACGCAGTGCGAGGTCGAGCGCCTGGGCGTGGACCGCCTCGGCGTCGGCGCCGCGGCTCGAGTCGAGCAGCAGGATTCCTGCAGGACGCGAAGCGGTCGTGGCGAGGCGACGGGCGCCGTGCAGCCAGCCCATCGCCCAGCGGGTGGCGAACTCGAGCTCGGCGTCGCGGTCCTCTCCGGCGGCGAGCCCGTCGATCGCCGGCAGCAGCAGCTCCTCCACCGTGCGCTCCAGCGGCCGGACTGCCAGGCTCTGCTCGACCGCGCGGTCGGCCGCTTCCTCGTCGAAGCTCTCGAAAGCGACGAGCAGGTTGCCGCCGGCGGCGGGCGCTTCCTGGCGCTGTCGCGCCAGCTCGATCGCCGAGGAGATGTTGCCGGTCTCGGCGAGCGCGTCGCGCAACGTCTGCAGCTCGACCAGCTCGTAGTTGCGGTGGTTGCCGGGCGTGCGCTTCGGCACCGGGTAGCCGTAGCGGCGCTCCCAGCTGCGCAGGGTGTTGGGGCTGACGCCCAGGACTTCGGCGGCGGCATTGGTGCGGATGCCCGGCATGCACAGCATTCTGCCGGAGGTTTTCCAGGTTTACACCGGTTATGGACAGATTTCGGAAATCTGTCAGCGATCTTGCAAATGCGGCGCGAGAGCGCCGACGCCGACCGGCTGGCCGACCGAGCGGGCGCGCCACATCGCCTCGTCGGCCTTGTGCAGGAGCTCGTCCGCGTCGCCGCCGTGATCCGGGCAGGCGACGACCCCCGCGAAGATGCCGATCCGCAGGCCCCCCGCCCGCTCGAGGTCGTCGAGCTGTCGCAGCAGGCGCTCGGCCATCTGCACGCCGCCGACCGTGTCCTGGCCGGGGGCGAGCACGCAGAGCGCATCCTCCTCGAGGCGGAAGGTCTCGTCGACGAGGCGGACGCTGTCGCCGAGCGCGGCGCCGACCACCGCCAACGCGGTCTGCTTGCCGCCGCCGCCGCCGCCGTCCTCGCGGGTCCCGGGGCCCTCGACGTCGAAGACGACGAGGGCAAAGGGCTGCTGGTAGCGCCGGTTGCAGTCGAGCAGCTGATCGAGACGGCGGCGCATCTGGCCGGGCCGGTAGAGGCTCGGGTGCTCCTCTTCGGCAACCGGGTGCGCCCCGTCGCCCTGCCAGAGCGTGCCGACCGCGGTCGCCGTGACCGAGCCGAACTCCTGCGCCAGCTTCTGCGCCGCCTCGGCGAACAGCGCCGCGTCCCCGCCGGCCATCTCCTCGTGCAGCCTGCCGAGCAGGGAGGCGTGCAGCGAGGAAACCTCGCGCGCCAACTCGCCGGCCCTGCCGCCGTTGCTGTCGCCGGCGCGTGTCGGAGCTTCTGTGGCCACGCCGAGACCTTGGCGCAGCGAGCGGACGTCAGGGCGTCAAAAACACGCAATTTGCGACATGACACCCGTCTAGTCGAAATGTCTAGAGACTGCGATCAGGGAAATCGATGCGGTTCGTCTGCGGCGCCACTTCACTCGAGCCTGCGGCGGCCGGCGAAGGCGTTGCCGAGGGTGACCTCGTCGGCGTGCTCGAGGTCGGCGCCGATCGGCAGGCCACTGGCGAGGCGGGTGACGATGACCTGGCCGCGCAGCTGCTCGGCGATGTGCAGGGCGGTCGCCTCGCCGGTCGTGGTCGGGTTGGTGGCGAGGACGACCTCGCGCACGTCGCCCTCGCCGACCCGGCGCAGCAGCTCGGCGATCTTGAGGTCACCGGCGTCGACCCCGTCGATCGGCGAGAGCGCCCCGCCGAGCACGTGGTAGAGGCCGCGGTACTCGTGGGTGCGCTCGATCGGGATCACGTCGGCGGGCTCCTCGACCACGCAGATCGTCTCCTGATCGCGGCCGGAGTCCGAGCAGATCCGGCAAAGCGGGCCCTCGGAGAGGTTGAAGCAGCGCTCGCAGAGGACGATCTTCTCCTTCACCTCGCGGATCGCCGCGGCAAGCGCCGCCGCCTCCTCGTCGGGGGCGCGGAGGATGTGGAAGGCCAGTCGCTGCGCGGTTCGCTGGCCGATCCCCGGCAGCCGCGAGAGCTCGGCGACGAGGCGGGAGAGCGGCGCCGGACCCTCGGCGCTCACATTCCGGGGAGGCCGCCCATGCCTCCCATGCCCCCGGTGATCCCGCCCATTTTCGAGCTCGCCAGGTCCTGCGCCGCACGCAGGGCCTCGTTGACCGCGGCCTGCACCATGTCAGCGAGGATCTCGGCCTCCTCGGGGTCGATCGCCTCGGGGTCGATCGAGATCTCGCGCAGGGTCAGGTCGCCGCCCATCTTCACCTTGACCATGCCGCCGCCGGCGCTCGCCTCGACCACCTCGTCTTTGAGTGCCTCCTGCGCCTCGAGCATCTGCTGCTGCATCTGCTGCGCCTGTTTCATCAGCGCGTTAACGTCGAAGCCCCCCGGGCCGCCCCGTGCCATCAACCGACCTCCTCGGCGTCGAATTCGCTCTTGATCTTCTCCACCAGCGCCGCGTGGTCGACGCCGCTGTCCTCCGTTTCAGCCTCAGAGGGGAAGTCCTCTCCATCGAGGACCGTGTAGGCGGGCAGGACCTTCTCCCCCAACACCGTCTCCAGCGCGGCCGCCATCTGCTCCCGCTTGTCGGGCGCCTCGGCCTTGCGCTTGTTGAACGTGTGATCCGCCGGGAACCCGATCGTCACGCTCCGCTCCTCGGCGTCGAACCCAACCGGCCGCGCCCCCTCGAAGGTCGCCGCCAATGCCGGCGCGGTCTGCAACAGCTGGTCGAGCACCGCCGGCCAGTCCTTGACGATTCGATCGAGGTCGAGCCGGCCCGCGGGTCCTGCCGATGGCTCGGGGGTGTCCGGCCTGTCGCTGGGTTGCTCGCCTGATGAGTCTTCGTCACTCGCTGAGTCGACAGGGCGAGCAACAGGACGCCGCGCCTGCCCGGACACCCCCGACCCATCGCCACCCGCGGGAGAGTCGTCGGCGTCGGACGGCGGCTGTTCTGCTGTCGTGACAGGACTCGCGGCCCGGGGGGCATCCGTCCCTCCCTGCTCGAGTCTCTCGATGCGCCGAAGCAAGCCCTCCGTGCCGGGGTCGAGATCCGGGCGAGCGGCTTTGAGCAGGGCGATCTCCACTGCCATGCGGGCGTCGTCGCCCTCGCGGACGGCGGTCAAAGCCGCCGAAAGCTCATCGATGGTGCGGACGAGGGTGGCAGCGCCGATCGCATGAGCTTGTGCGGCAAGGCGATCTTGGTCGGTCGCGGTGACCACGAAGGTGTTCGGCACCTCGCCTACCGTCTGAGTGACCAGGAGGTGGCGCAGGTGGGCGAGCAGGTCGCGGGCGAACTGGGAGGGGTCGCGGCCCGAGCGGGCCATCTCCTCGACCCCCAGGAGGACCGCCTTCGGGTCCTCGGCGATCACCGCGTCGACTGCGCCGAAGAGCAGCTCGGCATCGACGGCCCCAAGCAGCTCCAGGACATCCTCGAGTCTGACTTGGGGGCCACCGAACTCGCCGGCACCGCCGAAAGTGTTCAGCTGGTCGAGAGTTCCGAGGGCATCGCGGAAGCTGCCGGAGGCCGAGCGGGCAATCATCGCCACGACGCCCTCCTCGTAATCGATCCCCTCGTCCTTAGCCACTCTCACCAACACCTCGGAGATCTGCTCCAGCGAGGGGCGCTGGAAGTCGAAGCGCTGGCAGCGGTCGGCGATCGTCGCCATCACCTTGTGCGACTCGGTGGTGGCCAGGACGAAGACGGTGTTCGGCGGCGGCTCCTCCAACGTCTTGAGGAAGGCGTTCCAGGCCTCCTTGGTCAGCATGTGCGCCTCGTCGAGGATGTAGACCTTCCAGCGGCCGCCCGCCGGGGCGTAGGCGACCCGCTCGCGCAGGTCGCGGACGTCGTCGACCGAGCGATTCGAGGCGGCGTCCATCTCGATCACGTCGATCGAGCTGCCGGCGGCGATCGTCAGGCAGGACTCGCACTCGCCGCAGGGCGTGACGGTGGGGCCGCCGCGCTCGCAGTTGAGCGAGCGGGCGAGGATCTTCGCCATCGAGGTCTTGCCGGTGCCGCGCGAGCCGACGAAGAGGTAGGCGTGGTGGACCTTGCCCCCCTCAACCGCGTTGCGCAGCGTGCGGACGACGTGCTGCTGGCCGACCACCTCGTCGAAGGAGCCGGGCCGGTGGCGTCTATATAGAGAGGTCGAGTCGCTGGGTGAGGGCACTGCGGCCAGTGTATCTGCGCCTATACCTTGCGCCGGTGCGCCGCGAGTGGCTAACCCCCGCCGCCTGGGTCGCCGCCGTGTCGGCAGTCCTGCTGCTGCTCTTCCCGCTCGGGTTCCCCAACTACGACACGATCTACGCGCTGCTCTGGGGACGGGAACTGGGCGAAGGTCTCAGCCCCGACCGAGGTGCCGCACTGCCCCCCACGCCACACCCGCTGGCCGAACTCTTCGGCCTCCTCACCTCCCCCTTCGGTGGCGGCGCGGTCGACCTGACGATGGTCGTCGCCTACGTCTCGCTCGGCCTCGTCGGCTACCTCGTCTACCGCCTAGGCGCCCTCTGGTTCGACCGCCCGATCGGCGCCGTCGCCGCCCTGATCCTCCTCACCCGCGCCCCCTTCCTCTCCAACGGCCTGCGCGCCTACGTCGACCTCCCCTACATAGCCCTGGTCCTGGCCGCCCTGGTCATAGAGACGAAGCGCCCAAGAGCCGGCTGGCCCGTCCTCACGCTCCTGGCTCTGGCCGGCCTGCTGCGTCCGGAGGCCTGGCTCTTCTCGCTCGCTTATCTCGCTTACCTGGCCCTGGACCCTGGGCCGTCCGACCCTGATCGTGACGAGGGGACAGAGAGGGTGCCCCTCGAACCGGCGGATACTCAAAACGGCGGTCTAATTAGACCGCCGTTTGTTGGGGCGAGGGGCACCCTCTCTGGCCCCCCCGCAGGCCTTGTCGCCCTCGCCCTTGCCGGCCCAGTGCTCTGGGCCCTCTTCGACTGGATAACCGCCGGCAGCCCGACCTACTCATTCACCGGCACCCGCGAGACGGTCGACACCCTGGCCCGCCAGACCGGCCCGGTCGACCTCATCCTCTACGGCCCGCGCCGCCTCGGCGAGGTGCTGCAGTGGCCGGGCATGGTTGGCGCCCTGGGCGGCGTCATCCTCGGACTCGCTTTTTTTCGCCACCGCAGCGAAATCGGCATCGCCGCGGCCCTCCTGGCCCTCGGCGCCTTCGCCGTCCTCGCCTGCGCCGGCCTGGCGATCATCCCCCGCTACACGATGCTCGCCGCGGCGATCCTCGCCGTCTTCGCCGCCCTCGCCCTGCTCGGCTGGCGACTGCTGGAGAACGGACACCCCTGGCGCCGCGCCTGGCAGGCCTTCGCCGCGATCGTCGCGCTGATGTTCGTCGTCTGGGGACCGAACCAGTACGACCTGCTCTCCCGCGTCGACACCGACCTGACCAACCAGAGCGAGATCGAGTCCGACCTCGGCTCGCTCGCCGACTCGGGCGCCTTCGAGCCGATCTGCCTGCCGATCTCGGTCCCCAACCACCGCGCCGTCCCCCGCCTCGCCTTCGACCTCGACCTGCGCCCCTCGCGCATAGTCAGCTCCTCCGAGCAGCGCCAACCGCCCCGCGGCTACTTCCTCGACCCGGCGAGCCCCTTCGTCCTCCACAACTTCGTCCTCGACCCCAACGACCCCGCCCGCCTGGCAACCCCCGTCCCCCCCGGCTTCCGCCGCGTCACCGCCAACCAGTCCTGGCACCTCTACCGCCGCTGCTAGGCGCGCTCGACCGCGTCGACGGCGGCGTGGGTCGACGCGGCGAGGTCGGGGTCGGCGAGGTCGACCCGGGGCGGCAGCTCGACGTGCAGCTCGCTCGAGGGATCGAGGCGGGCGCGCAGGCCGTTGGAGCGCGAGGCGAGGACGTGGCCGCCGCGAGCGCGGTCGGCTGAGATGAGATGGAGGTGCCAGCCGGCGACCTCGATGCCCTCGGCGTAATCGGGGAAGCGAAAGCCGAGCATCGTCCCCTCGACCTCGGTCAGCTCGAAGACGTTCTGTTCGAGGACGACCTCGGTCAGCGGCCTGTAGGGCGGGCTCTGTCCGGGAACCGAGCGGGCGCGGACCAGCTCGAAGCGGCCGTCGAGGCGGATCGCGCAGGAGGCGGCCTCGGCCGGGATCAGCTCGTCGAGGCTCTCCAGCAGCTCCGCGTGGTCGAGCGGCCCGCCCAGCCGAGCATCGATCGAGGGCTCGAAAGCGATCACCACGGCGAACGGCGTGCGGGCGGCCGGATCGACCTCGCTGACCGCGCCCTCGACGTCGGCGCGCCAGAAGCGGCCGTCGAGCGCGATCATCTCCCCGTCCAGCCCGTTGACCGTGCCGAGGCCGAGGTCGCCGTGCTCGGCCAGCTCGGCGAAGCTGAGGTCCCCCTCGTAGGCGCCGTCGAGCAGGGCGCCGATCGTCGATGCCTGGAAGAGCACGTGATGCTCGCGCCCGGCGTGCACGTCCTCGGCCCGCATCGTCTCCACGTGCAGGGCTCTGATCCAGCGCTCGTCGAGCATGCCGGCCAGTCTCGCATGCAAGCATGGGCCGCCATGGCAGCAATCGAACTTCGCGGCGTGGTGAAGAGGTTCGGCTCGATCACGGCCGTCGACGGGCTCGACCTCGACGTGCCCGAGGGCATCTGCCTCGGCCTGCTCGGCCCCAACGGCGCCGGCAAGTCGACGACGATGCGGCTGCTGACCGGTCAGGCGCTGCCCGACGCGGGCGAGCTGCGCGCGCTCGGCCACGAGCTGCCCGAGGACGCCAAGGCAGCCCGCGCCGAGATGGGCGTTGTGCCGCAGCTCGACAACCTCGACGTCGATGTCACCGTCGAGGACAACCTCGCGATCTTCGCCCGCCTCTACCGGGTGCCCGACGTCGGCGCCGCCGTCGACCGGGCGCTCGACCTGGCCCGCCTGCGCGACCGCCGCCGCGACGCCGTCGACGAGCTCTCCGGCGGCATGCGCCGCCGTCTGCTGCTGGCCCGCGGCCTCGTCCACGAACCGAGGCTGATCCTGCTCGACGAGCCGACCGTCGGCCTCGACCCGCAGATCCGCACCCAGCTGTGGACGCTGATCGACGACCTGCGCTCGCGCGGCGTGACGATCCTGATGTCGACCCACTACATAGAGGAGGCCGAGCGGCTCGCCGACGAGGTCGCCGTGATGACCAACGGCAAGATCATCAGCCGCGGCATCCCGGCCGAGCTGATCGCCGAGCACGCCGGCCGCGAGACCGCCGAGGTCTACGCCCCGCCGGAACGGCTGGCGGAGGTGCGCGCCGCCGCCGAAGCCGACGGCCTGCGGGTGCGGCCGGCCGGCCCGGCGATCGCGATCGTCGGCTCCGAGGAAGCCTCGAACGGCGCCGTCCCCGAGTACGCCGTCCGCCGCGCCGCCTCGCTCGAGGACGTCTTCGTACTGCTGACGGGGGAGGAGGCGGAGTGAGCGCCCTGCAGGAGCGTCCGACTCCGCGCATCCGCCGCCTCGAGCCGGCCGCGATCACCGGCGTGATGAGCCGCGAGGTCGCGAACTTCCGCACCTTCTGGAAGGCGACCACGTTCTCGAGCGTGCTCGAGCCGATCATCTACCTGCTCGCCTTCGGCGTAGGCCTTGGGGCGACGATCGTGGACCGCGTCGAGGGGCTCAGCTATGTCGAGTTCGTTGGCACGGGAATGGTCGCGACAGCGGTGATCTTCGCG
>DATDBO010000094.1:0-19192 GCA_036524775.1 Solirubrobacterales bacterium | reverse complement strand
CTCGCGGTTCAGCCGGGTGACGAAGAGCGAAGAGACGAAGAGGATGCCCATCGCGATGATCAGCACCGCGGCGACCTTGTCGAGCACCTCTCTGTTGTCCTGCAGGAAGACCCCGACCTGGGTCGCGCCCAGCCCGAGGGCGATGAAGATCGCCGAGAAGCTGGCGACGAAGAGCAGGCTCGGCCCCAGCACGCGGCGCCAACCGGCGTCGTCGAGCTCCCCGGGCGCCACCCCGCTGACCGCCGAGAGGTAGCCGGGGACGAGCGGCAGCACGCAGGGCGAGAGGAAGGAGACGATGCCCGCCGCCAGCGCGGCGAAGATGCCCACCCCGGCGGCCGGGTCGGTGCTGATCTCGGCGAGGAACACAGCTCCTCCAGGGTACTTAGACTCGCGCGCATGGACATCAACGCGCTGGTCCTCAACTGCACCCTGAAGAAGTCGCCCGAGCCCTCCAACACCCAGGGCCTGATCGACCTCGTCACCGCCCACTTCGACGAGCTCGGCGTAAAGCACGAGACGCTGCGCCCGGTCGACTACGAGATCCCCTTCGGCGTCGTCTCCGACATGGGGGAGGGGGACGATTGGCCCCAGATCCTCGCGAAGGTGCTCGCCGCCGACATCCTGATCGTCGGCATGTCGATCTGGTTCGGCGTCCGCAACAGCGTCAGCCAGATGGTGATCGAGCGGCTCGACGGTACCTACAACACGACCAACGAGGTCGGCCAGTACCCCCTCTACAACACCGTCGGCGGGGTGGTCGTGACCGGCAACGAGGACGGCGCGCACGCCTGCGCGGAGACGACCCTCTTCAACCTCAGCCACCTCGGCTGCGCGATCCCGCCCAACGCCGACACCTACTGGGTCGGTGACGCCGGCCCGGGACCCTCGTTCCTCGAGGCGGGCGGGGCGGACCACCCCTACACGCAGAAGACGGCGAAGTGGATGGCGCACAACGTCACCCACCTGGCGCGGATCCTCAAGCAGAGCCCGATCCCGCCGGAAGGAAACACGGTGCCCGGCTGGCAGCCCGAGGAGTGCAAAGGGCACGACGACCGCATGCCCGGCGGCCATGTCGGATAGCGCCGCCCGCAGCGCCCTCCGGTACAGTCCTGGCTAGCCAGCCAAACGCCGCGCGGCCGCGGCGCGACCACAGGAGCAGACTTTGAGCAACCGCACGTTCGTGATCGGGGTCGGGATGACCAAGTTCGAGAAGCCCGGCACCAAGGAGGGCGACTACCCCGACTGGGCCAAGGAGGCGGGGGAGAAGGCTCTCGCCGACGCCGGCATCCCCTACGAGGACGTCGAGCAGGCCTTCGCGGGCTACTGCTACGGCGACTCGACCTACGGCCAGCGGGCGCTCTACCAGCTCGGCCTCACCGGCATCCCGGTGGTCAACGTCAACAACAACTGCTCGACCGGCTCCTCGGCGCTCTTCCTCGCCCGCCAGGCGGTCAAGGGTGGCCTGGTCGAGTGCGCGATGGCGATCGGCTTCGAGAAGATGGAGCCGGGCTCGCTCGGCGTCAAGTACACCGACCGCACCAACGCGCTCGACAAGCACGCGATGCGCATGTTCGAGATCCGCGATCCCGAGCAGTCGCCGCCCGCGCCGCAGATGTTCGGCAACGCCGGCCGCGACCACATGGAGAAGTACGGCTCGAACCCCGACCACTACGCCTGGATCGGGTGGAAGAACCACAAGCACTCGGTCAACAACCCCTACGCTCAGTTCCAGGACGAGTACACGCTCGAGGACATCAAGGCGGCGAAGATGATCCACGACCCGCTGACCAAGCTGCAGTGCTCGCCGACCTCCGACGGCTCGGCCTGCGCGATCGTCGCCTCCGAGCGCTACGTCGAAGAGCACGGCCTCGGCGACCAGGCGATCGAGATCGCGGGCCAGGCGATGATCACCGACCTCAGCTCTACCTTCGCCGAGGACACCGACTGCATGAAGATCGTCGGCTCCGACATGTCGAAGACCGCGGCCGAGAAGGCCTACGCCGAGGCCGGCATCAGCGCCGACGAGGTCGACGTCTGCGAGCTGCACGACTGCTTCAGCGCCAACGAGCTCATCACCTACGAAGCGCTCGGCTTCGCGGCCGAGGGGGAGGGGCACAAGCTGGTCGAGGAAGAGGCGACCACCTACGGCGGCAAGGTCGTCGTCAACCCCTCCGGCGGGTTGATTTCGAAGGGGCACCCGCTGGGCGCGACCGGCCTGGCGCAGTGCTCGGAGCTGACCTGGCAGCTGCGCGGCGAAGCCGACAAGCGGCAGGTCGAGGGCGCGAAGACCGCCCTGCAGCACAACATCGGCCTCGGTGGCGCGGCCGTGGTCACCGTCTACAAGCCGACGGCCTAGGAGGGCACGCCGGCAGGAGGAGGGCAACGATGGCGAAGAAGGAGCGACGCTCGCTCAGCGGCAAGGTCGTGGCGATCACCGGGGGTGCCCGGGGGATCGGCAAGGCGACGACGCAGGCGCTGGTCCGCAAGGGCTGCCGTGTCGCGATCGGCGACCTCGACCTGGCACTCGCCGAGCAGACGGCGGCGGAGCTGGGCGGCGGCACGATCGCCCTCGCGCTCGACGTCACCGACCGCGACTCCTTTCGCACTTTCCTCGATGAGGCCGAGCGCCAGCTCGGCCCGCTCGACGTCGTCGTCAACAACGCCGGGATCATGCCGGTGACGCCGTTCGAGGAGGAGTCGGTCGAGTCGATCCGACGCCAGCTCGACATAAACGTCTACGGCGTGATCACCGGCATGCAGCTGGCGATCGAGCGGATGCGGCCGCGCAACTCCGGACACATCGTCAACCTCGCCTCGCAGGCCGGTAAAGGCGGCTTCCCCGGGATCGCCACCTACTCGGGGACCAAGCACGCCGTGGTCGGGGTCAGCGAGGCGGTGCGGGCGGAGCTGCGCGAGACCGGGATCGAGATCGCCTGCGTGATGCCGACCGTGGTCAACACCGAGCTGACCTCCGGCGTGGGGCAGAAGATGATCAAGCCGGTCGAGGCCTCCGACGTTGCGAACGAGATCGTCGACGCGCTCGAAGTGCCGCGCTTCGACGTCTGGGTGCCGCGCCAGAACGGCATCCTCTTCAAGGTCGTAGCCCTGATGCCGCGACCCTGGCGCGAGGCGCTCGGCCGCTTCATGAAGGTCGACAAACTGATGACCGAAGTCGACCACGGCGCCCGCCGCGCCTACGAGGACCGCGCCGCCCACAGCGAGCCCGGGCTGGAGTCCGAGGCCGAGCCGGCCCGACAGAAGGCGGCCTAGTCAACTTCTGTCACGTTGACATGCCTATAGGGTCATAAAGGCGCCAGAAGTTCCGATGGGGCGGGTGTACGACGCGACTTGGGGGAGGGTCTTCTCGGCCCTCTACGACAGCATGCTCCGCGGTACCGAGGAGGCGGGGCTGCGCGAGCGGCGGCGCGAGGTGCTTGCAGCGGCGCAGGGGCGGACGATCGACATCGGCGCGGGCACCGGCGCCAACCTGGGGCTCTTCCCGGACGGGCTGGAGCAGGTGGTAATGGCCGAGCCCGACCCGCACATGGTCAAGCGCCTGCGGCGCAAGGTCGCCGAGGCGGGCGCCGAGGTGGAGCTGGTCGAAGCGGGCGCCGAACGACTGCCCTTCGAGGACGCCGGCTTCGACACCGCGGTCTTCACGCTGGTCCTCTGCACGGTCCCGGATCCCGACGCGGCGCTGGTCGAGGCGGCGCGGGTGCTGAAGCCCGGCGGCCGGCTGCTCTTCCTCGAGCACGTCCGCGCCGAGAGCCCGGGCACCGCCCGCTGGCAGGACCGGCTGGAGAGCCCGTGGCGCTTCCTCGCCGACGGCTGCCACTGCAACCGCGACACCGTGGCCCGCATCGAGGCCTCGCCGCTCGCTCTGGAGTCGGTCGAGCGCGGTGAGCTGCCCAAATCCCCGCCGATCACCCGGCCGCTGGCCTGGGGCCGGGCGACGCTGCCGGCCTGAAACCGGGCCTAGAGGCCCGAAGCGGGCCCGTCGGCGGCGTCCCGCGCCTGCTCGTCCGGCGGGCTCGGCTCGCTGAGCCGGTGAGCAAGCAGCGGCTGCAGGACCAGAACGCCACCGAGAATCAGCAGGGAGATGGCGACCCAGGCGACACCGATCCTGTCGATGAAGTTGGCGTGACCGGCCAATCGGTGCTCGGAAAGCAGTAGGGCAAATACGACGCCGAGGAAACCGGCTATCCCGGCGCCGGTGACGAAGCCGAGCCATTCCTCGAACTCGTCATCTCGCTCGACTCGCTGCACGAGCCAAACCGCCTCAACAACGTAGGCGAGCAGGAGCGTGGTGCCAATCATGGCGAGGTTGCGGAGCAGATCCGGCGAGGGCAAGGGAATCTCGCTGAAGAAGAAGTAACCGCCGAGCGAGCCCGCCGCGACGGCAAACAGCGCGTTGGCGATCCCTTTCGAGATCGGTTCGAGGAGCGGCAGTCGCGACACGACGGGCCGATTATGCCGTGAGAGAGAACCCTGGGCCGGTCGAGCGGGGTCCCTTGCGTGGAATCAACGCACGATAATGATGGTTATGTCAACTCAGCCCTGAACGGCCGAGTGCGACGCGCGCACCGGGTCAGCCGGCGGCCTCTATCGCCTCTTCGAGGGCCTCTGCGGAGCCGGGCGTGCCGAGGACCTCTTTCCCTTCGATCGAGGGGCCGGTCACCGCGAACGACGGCGTGCCGGTCAGGCCCAGCCGCTGCGCTTCCTCGCTTTCGTGCTGCACTCGACGCAGGACCACGGGGCTCTCGCGTTCCTCGTCCCACCTGGCGATGTCCGGGACGCCGACCGCTCGGGCGATCGCGGCGAGGAACTCGTCGGTCACGTAGCCCGTCGCCTCCTGGCCCTGGTTCGCGTAGAAGACGTCGAGGAAGTCCCAACCGCGGGTCTGCTCGCCGGCGGCGATCGCGGCCGCCGCCGCCGGCACCGATTCCTCGTTGATGATCGTGAAGTTGCGGAACTCGATCCGCGCCTCGCCGCTGCGCACCTTCGCCTCGATCACGTCGGGCACGACGTCTTCGGCGAAGCCCTTGCAGACCGGGCACTGGAGGTCGCCGTACTCGTAGAGCGTCACCTCCGCCACCGGCTCGCCCAGCGCCAGGCCGTCCTGCGGGATCCCGCGCAGCTCGCGCTTGGCCGTGGCGACGCCCTCCAGCTCGGTGTCGCCGCCATCGGTTTCGCTCGAGTTGACGACGATCAGGACCAGCACCACGGCGACCGCGAGGAAGGCCGCGGCGCTGACGAGCTGCAGCAGGCGCCGGCGCCGCTCCTCGGAGCCGTTCACGTCGGTCTGCCCACGTAGGCGACCATGCGCAGCGCGCAGACCGCGAAGAGGACGGTCATCAGCACCGCGCTCGCCACGCACCACTGGCAGACCGCCTCGATCCTGAACAGCTCGACGTAGGTGAGGAAGACGCTGTAGCCGAATCCCACCAGCGAGATGCCAAAGCCCGCCATGCGGGCGACGTCGCCCCGCAGCAGCGCCGTCGCCAGCAGCAGCGCGTAGCCGACGATGCCGAAGACGGCGATGTTGACCCCGAGCAGGTGCGACCAGCTGCTGCTCGCGACCGTCTCGCAGCCGCTGCTGCCGGCGATACAGGTGGGCGCGTCGCCCCCGGCAGCCTCGATCGCGATGTAGGCGGCGACCCCGACGCCGAAGGCGGCGACGAAGGTCGCGATCCTTTGCAGCGTTCCCTCGGCCGGCGCCTTCATGCGGCGGGAGCCTATGCGTTCCGCCTTTGCCCCGGTTAAAGCAAGCCGGGCAGACGCCGGGAGCGCCCGGGTGCGCTCAGCGGCGCTTCCAGTCGCCGCCGAAGAGCCGGCCGATCCTGCCCGTACGCAGGTTGGGGGCGAACCGGGCGTGCCCCTTCTCCGGCGGTCCCAGCCGCCGCGCCTCCTCGGCGTCGATGGCGAGGGTCACCGCGCGCTCGGCGGTGCGGGCGACCTCCGGCGCATCGGCGAAGCGAAGGCTGCCGCCGTTCGCGTCCTCGAACACGATGCCATCGAAGATGTGCTCCTTGTGGTTGTCGAGGACGGCCTGGACCCGCCCGACCTCGGCCCCATCGGCACTGTAGACGGCCGTGCCCGGCTGGACCGCCGAGTAGTGGATCGCGTGACCCTCGTCAGGGCTCCCCGGGCTCTCGTCCATGCCGTTCATTCTTGCGCGTGGGCGACCTCGGCGCAGAAGCCGGCGACCTCGCGCGCCAGCCTGCCGCCCTGCCAGGCAAGCGGCGACTCACCCCGCTCCTCCCCCACCAGCTTGGCCAGCGGCAGGCGCTCCGCCCAGGCCTCGGCGACATGTCGGGGATGGCCCGGGTCGGCGGCGTCGTGGCTGGCGACGACGAGTACGGGCACCTCCAGCGACTCCAGCTCCTCGATCGACTCGAACGGCCGCGAGCGCGGCACCTGGCGCAGCGCCTCGACGACCGCGTCCAGACGGCGATGCTGCTGCATGCGCTCGCGGGTGAAGCGCAGGACCGCGTCGCGCCAGGCCGCATCGATTCCCTGCTCGCGGTCGACGTACGCGACGAAGCCGTCGATCCCGTCCCCCTCCAAGGCCGCGGCGAGGCCGTCCCACCAGGCGAGTGCCTCGTCGGCGATCTCGCCCATATAGACGGGCCCGATCGCAACCAGGCCGGCGAGGCGCTCAGGCCGGCGCAGCGCGTAGGCGACCGCCGTGTGGGCACCCATCGAGTGGCCCGCGAGGACGAAGCGACCGTCTCCCACCTCGGTCCCGATCACCTCGTCGAGGTCCCCGACCAGCTCCGGGTATCCATAACCCTGTCCCTCGGGAGCCGGGTCGGACTCGCCGTGACCGCGGGCGTCGTAGGAGATGACGGCGTGCCCGGCACGCTCGAGCGCCCGCGAGCCGTGGATGACGTAGCGGCGCGTCGCCGTGATGCCGTGGCAGAGGACGACCGGCGGCCCTTCACCCCCGCTTTCGCCGTGGACCTCCGGCCGCCCACCGGCGACGAACCGCCGCGGCTCGGTCGCCATTAGGACATCGCAGCGACGGCGCGCTCCAGATCGCCGACCGTCTGGAACCTCGCGCCGGTCCGCGATACGTGCCGGTGACGAACGATCCCCTCCGCATCGACGAGGAAGATCGCGCGCATCACGTAGCGACCGCCCTGCACTCCCTCCAGGCCGGCCAGCTTCCCCAGGGGTCCGGCCCAGCCGACGACGCCATAGCTCTTGCTGACGGCGAGGTCCTCGTCGGCGAGCAGGGGGACGTTGAGGTCCTGCTCCTGGGCCCAGCGCTCGTGCGAGTCGACCGACTGCGGCGAGATCCCCAGTACCTCGGCGCCGAGCTGGTCGAGCCGGTCGCCCTTGTCGCGATAGGAGCAGAACTGCGCCGTGCAGACCCGCGTCGCGTCGCCGGGGTAGAAGGCGAGGACGAGGTTCTTGCCCCGGTAGTCGGCAAGCCGGTAGGTCTTGCCGCCGGTCCCCGGAAGCTCGAAGTCGGGTGCCGCGTCGCCGACGTCCACCTTGGCCATGCAGCCAGGTTAGTGCAGCCTCGCTAGATTGCGCCCGGTGACCGCCATGCCCGATGTCGACGGCGTCAGCCACCGTTGGGTACGCGCCCGCGGGCTCGATTTCCACGTCGCCGAAGCGGGGTCCGGCGAGGACGTCGTCCTCTGCCTGCACGGCTGGCCGCAGCACTGGTACGAGTGGCGCGGGCTGCTGCCGGCGCTCAGCGATCGGCATCGCGTGCTTGCCCTCGACCTGCGCGGCTTCGGCTGGTCCGACGCGCCGCGTCGGGGCTACGAGAAGGAGAACCTCGCCGACGACGTGCTCGCCGTGCTCGACGCGCTGGGGATCGAGCGGGTGAAGCTGGTCGGCCACGACTGGGGCGGGTGGATCGGCTTCCTGCTCTGCCTCAAGGCACCCGAGCGCTTCGAACACTACCTCGCGCTCAACATCCTCCACCCATGGCTGGGAGGGCGCCTGCGCACGCTGCTGCCCTACGCCTGGCGCTTCACCTACCAGCTCGTGATCATGACGCCGGTCCTCGGCTACCAGCTGCACCGCCGCGGCAGCATCGCCCCCCGCACCTTCTTCTCGGCCGGCACGGTGCGCGACGTCTGGGACGAGGAGACGCTGCGCGCCTTCACCGACAACCTGGCCGAGCCGGCGCGGGCGCGGGCGGCGGTCCAGATGTACCGGGTCTTCCAGACGAGGGAGGTCTGGCCGCTGATCCGCGGCCGCTACGCCGCGACGCGGTTGACGACGCCGACGAAGCTCCTCTTCGGCACCTCCGACCCGGTCCTGCGACCGGAGCTCCTGTCGGGGTACGAGCGCCACGCCGACGCGATGGAGGTCGAGCTGGTCCCCGATTGCGGCCACTTCATCGCCGACGAGCAACCGGAGCTGGTCGCGGCGCGGGCGCGCGATTTCTTCGCGGCAGCCTAGCCCTTCGCGATCGAGACGTCTTCGATCGTGACGATTCGGTCCAGCTTGCCGACGGGGCCGATGACGCCGGTGTTGTAGGGGGTGTCCGGCGCCTGAGGACCGAATTCCGAGATGCCTTCGAGCACTTTGAGGCCCTTCTCGACCCGCCCGATCGGCGGGTAGATCCCGCTCATGTCGATCCAGGGATCGGCGACGGAGATGAAGAACTGGCTGCCGGAGAGAGGCGGCTGCGCCTTCCCGGATTCGGCCATCGCGATGACGCCCCGCCTGTAGATGATGCCTTCCGGCACCTCCCCTTTGACGGTGTAGCCGGGGCCCGTCGCCTTGCCGGGCGGGTCGCCGCCGTGCAGGTAGGTTCCTTCGGCCGCTTCGTCGAAGGTGAGTCCGTCGTAGAAGCCTTTTTCGGCCAAGAAGACGAAGGAGTTGACGGTGGTCGGCGAGCGCTTGGTGTCGAGCTGGATCTCGAAGCTGCCGCAGCTCGTCTTCACCACGGCGGTCAGCTTCTCGCCCTTCTTCACCGTCTGCGGGGGAGCCCCGTAATCGGCGGGCTTGGACTTCGCCGCCTCGACCTTCTTGCAGTCCAAGGCAACCGGGTCGTCGGTGGAGGGCCCGGCGGCGGCCGCGGCGGTGGAGCTGCCACCACTCGTCGTGACCGTGGGATCGGAATCGTCGTCATCGCCACCGCAGCCGGCGGCGACCAGGGCCGCAGCGACGATCGCCACGCAGAGCGCCGGCAGGAGCGGCCTCCTGTGTCTCCGTTTGGTCCCCATCCCGGCCCGGAAGCCTAAACGATTACGACAGGAAACGTATTAATCGAAATTTGCGTACTGCCGAGGGGAAGGCGGGCTTTCTCAGCCCCTCTCGATCGAGACGTCCTCGATCAGCACGACCTGCTTCGGGGTTCCCTGCGGGGTGCCGAGGCGGCTGATCCTCTCGACGACGTCCATCCCCTCGTCGACCCTGCCGACGAGGGCGTATTCGGGGGTCAGGCCGGCGTCGGCGCCGACGACGACAAAGAACTGGCTGCCCGACCTCCCGGGCGGCTCCGCTTCGCTCTTGGCCATTGCGACGACGCCCCGGGTGTAGGCGAGGTTCGCGGGGGGTTTCTCGTCGACGCTGTAGCCAGGCCCGCCGGAGCCGGTGCCGAGCGGGTCGCCGCCCTGGACGACGAAGCCAGGAATTATGCGGTGGAAGGCCTGGCCGTCGTAGAAGCCTTTCTCGGCGAGGAAGACGAAGGACTCGACCGTCCGCGGCGCCCGCTTCGAGTCGAGCGCGATCTCGAAGCGGCCGCAGCTGGTCTCGACGACCGCGGTCAGCGCTTCGCCTTCCTTCACGGTCCGTTCGACCGCTTCGAAACTGATCCGCTTCGGCTTCGGCGCCGCGACCTGCTCACATCCCCCCGCGGTCGCCGCCGTGGTCGCGTCGCCGTCGTCCTCTCCCCCGCGCCCGATCAGGATCGCCGCGACGATTCCGGTCACCACCAGGGCGAAGCCCGCGAGCGCGATCCACTTGTTGCGGTCCGAAGTCCCCTCCACGGCGGCGAGATCCTAGATGATCGGTCGGTGGCATCGTCATCGCTCACCGCGCTTGCGGCCGCCGTGCTGCACGTCCCGACCGTGCCGGAGCGGATCCTCGAGATCGGCTGCGAGAGCGGCGACCGCGCCCTCTTCCTCGCCCGCGAGTACCCGACCGCAAGGGTGCGCGGCCTCGACGCCTCCGCGGAGGCGGTCCGCGCGGCGGTGGCGCGCGTCGGGCTCGACCCGGAGGGACGGGTCGCGTTCAAGCGGGGCGGGTCGCGGAAGCTGCCCTATCCCGACGACCACTTCGACCTCGTCGCCCAGACGGGCGGCCGTCTGCGGCCGGGCGAGATAGCGCGGGTGCTGCGGCGCTACGGGCACCTGGTCCTGGTCGGCGAGTGGCGCCTGCGCGAGTGGCGGGTCGCGAGCCACGGCTTCGAGGCGGTCGCCGACGGCGAAGCGGAGGGCGAGCGCTTTCACGTGCTCCGCCTCCACCCGGTCGAGCGCGAGCCCGAATAGGCTGCCGCAGGCGATGCGAGTCGAAGGGATGCCGCTGGCCCTGTTGGTCAACCCCTCCTCTGCGCACGGCCGCACGCTGAAGCTGCTGCCGCAGCTGGAGGCGGAGCTCGACGCCGCCCGCGTGGCGTTCCGGGTCGAGCGCACGAAGGGCCTCGAGGACGGAGTAGAGCGGGCGCTGCGCGCCGCCGAGGCCGGCGAGGTGCCCGTGGTGCTCAGCGGCGACGGACTGATCGGCGCCGTCGGCGGCGCCCTGGCCGGCTCGGAGACGCCGCTGGGGATCGTTCCCGGCGGCCGCGGCAACGACCTCGCCCGCGTGCTCGGCATCCCCGCCGAGCCGGAAGCCGCGGCCGCCATGCTCGTCGCCGGCGAGACCCGCCGCATCGACGTCGGCGAGGTCAACGGACGGCGCTTCCTCGGCGTCGTCAGCGTCGGCTTCGACTCCGAAGCCAACCGGCTGGCCAACGAGACGGGGTGGCTGCGCGGAAACCTCGTCTACGCATACGCCGGCGTGCGCATGCTGCTCGGCTGGAAGCCGGCGCGCTTCACCGTCCGGGTCGGCGAGCGGCGGGAGCGCTTCACCGGGTACTCGGTCTCGGTCGCGAACAGCAAGGCCTTCGGGGGCGGCATGTTCATCGCCCCCGACGCGGACCTGGCTGACGGCGAGTTCGACGTGGTCACGGTCGGCGAGGTCGGCAGGCTGCGCTTCCTGGGTAACCTGCCGAAGGTGTTCAAGGGCACCCATATCGAGGAGGACGAGGTGAGTGTGTTCCGAGCCTCGCGACTCGAGTTGAGCGCCAGCCGGCCCTTCCCGGTCTACGCCGACGGCGAGCACCTCACCGACCTGCCGGCCACGCTGCGCGTGCTGCCCCGGGCGCTGAGCGTGATCGTGCCGCCGCGGGTCGGGGATTGAGCGCGAGTCGCAACGGAGCCCTGTTCGGGGCGAAGCGACTGGCCGCACGGGCGGTCGGCGCAGCGAGCCGCGCCAGCGGTCGCGGTGGCGGCACGACCCTGCCGGGACGCCTGCTGCTGCGCCTCGACCCCGGCGCCATCGCCCGCCTCGGCGCCGGGCTCGACCGGGGCACGACCCTGGTCAGCGCGACCAACGGCAAGACGACCACGGCGGGGATGCTGGCGGCGCTGCTTGCCGCCGAGGGCCGCGAGCCGGTCCACAACCGCGCCGGGTCGAACATGACCTGGGGGATCGCCACGGCGCTGCTCGAGCAGCGCGGCCACGAGGGCCTCTTCGAGGTCGACGAGGCGTGGCTGCCGCGGGTGGCGGAGCAGCTCGATCCCTCGCTGCTCGTCCTCGGCAACCTCTTCCGCGATCAGCTCGACCGCTACGGCGAGACCGAGGCCCTGGCCGAGGAATGGGGCAGGACCGTCGCCGCCCGCGCCGACCGCACTCGCTTCGCCCTCAACGCCGACGACCCGCTCGTTGCCGACCTCGGCCGCGACGCCGAGGGCGCCCGTCGCGCGGGCGTCGTCTACTTCGGCATCGACGACGAGGCGCAGGCCCTGCCCGAGCTACAGCACGCCTTCGACGCCAAGCACTGCCGCCGCTGCGGCAACCCCTACGCCTACGAGCGCGCCTTCGTCGGCCACCTCGGCCACTACGCCTGCCCGAGCTGCGGCGCGGACCGTCCGACCCCCGACGTCGCCGCGACGCGGATCGAGCTGCACGGGATGCGGGGCGCTGCGCTGGAGGTGCGCACTCCGGCCGGCGACCTGACGGTCGAGCTGCCGCTGCCCGGGCTCTACAACGTCTACAACGCCCTCGCCGCGATCGCCGCGGCGCTGGAGCTGGGCGTCAATCCGCAGCGCATCGCGCCCGCGCTGGCCTCGATGCGCGGCGCCTTCGGCCGCGTTGAGACGATCTCCGTCGGCGACAGGCGGCTCTCAATCCTGCTGGTCAAGAACCCGGCCGGAACGAACGAGGTCCTGCGCACGCTGGCGCTCGAGGCGGCAGGAGACCAGCTCGACCTCTGGGTCGCGCTCAACGACCGCATCGCCGACGGCCGCGACGTTTCCTGGATCTGGGACGCCGACTTCGAGCTGCTGGCAGGCGCCCTGCGTCGCGTCACCTGCGCCGGCACGCGGGCGCCGGAGATGGCGCTGCGGCTGAAGTACGCCGGCTGGCCCGAGGACCGGATCGCGGTCGAGCCCGAGATCGAGGCGTCGCTCGACCGAGCGATGGCCGAAGCCCCTAAGCGCCTCTTCGCCCTGCCCACCTACACCGCGTTGCTCGAGCTGCACAAGCTGCTCTCCTCCCGCGGCCTCACTGAGGAGTTCTGGCGATGACCGATGCGTCCGTCGTCTGGCATGAAGCCGAGTGCGGAAGCTACGGGGTAGACCTTCCGCTCTGGGGGGAGCTGGCGACCGACCGCGGCGATCCGGTCCTCGACCTCGGTTGCGGGACCGGGCGGGTCGCGCTGCACCTCGCCCGCCACGGCCAGGTCGTCACGGCACTCGACAGCGACGCGGTGCTGGTAGCCGCGCTGCGCGAGAGGAGCGTGGACCTTCCGCTCGACGCGGTCGTCGGCGACGTGCGGAGGCTCGAGCTGGGCACCGAGTTCGCCCTCGTCCTGCTGCCGATGCAGCTGGTGCAGCTGCTCTCCGATGCGGCGGAGCGGGCGGCCTGCCTGGGCGGCGTCGCCGCGCATCTCGCTCCCGGCGGGCTCGCTGCCCTCGCCATCGTCGAGTCGATGCCCGAGCCCGTGGACGGCGCGCCTCCCCTGCCCGACACGCGCGAGGTCGACGGCTGGGTGTACTCGAGCCTGCCGATCGACGCCGTGGCAGGGCCGAGCGAGATCCGCGTGCGGCGCCTCCGGCAGACCGTCTCGCCAGAGGGCGCGCTGGAGGAGGAGCTGCACGAGATCGGCCTGCGCGCGCTCGACGCCGCGACCCTCGAGGGCGAGGCGGAATCGGCCGGGCTGCAGCCGGCGGGCCGCCGCGCCGTCCCCCCCACGGCCGACCACGTCGGCTCGACCGTCGTCCTGCTGGAGAAGGCGCCCTGATGGAGCTCCGGGTCCTCGGCCTCTACCCCGAGCAGATGAACATCTACGCCGACCGCGGCAACATCCTTTTCCTGCGGCGGCGCTGCGAGTGGCGCGGCATCGGCTTCTCCTGGGCCGCCGCCGGCCCCGGCGATGGACTCGACCCCGCCGAACACGACCTGCTCTACCTCGGCGGAGGCCAGGACCGCGACCAGCGCGCCGTCGCCGCCGACATGGTCGCGACCAAGCGCGACGCGATCGCCGCGGCGATCGACGACGGAGTAGTCATGCTCGCCGTCTGCGGCGGCTACCAGCTGCTCGGCCACAGCTACCAGCTGGGCGAGGAGCGGCTGCCGGGGCTCGGGCTCGCCGACCTGGAGACCGTGCGCGAGCCCGGCGAGCGGCTGATCGGCAACGTCGCGATCGAGGTCGACCTCGGCGACGGCGCGCGGACGATCGCCGGCTTCGAGAACCACGGCGGTCGCACCTTGCTGGGTGAGGGGGCGACGCCGTTCGGGCGGGTGCTGAAGGGCTTCGGCAACAACGGCCGCGACGGCTTCGAGGGCGTGCGCCGCGACAACCTGATCGGCACCTACCTGCACGGCCCGCTGCTGCCCAAGAACGCCTGGCTCGCCGACCGCCTGATCGCGCCGGCGCTGGAGCGCCGCTACGGGACTGCGCCTGAGCTGAAGCCGCTGGACGACGAGCTCGAGCGGGCCGCCGAAACCTGCGCCCGCGAAGCCGCCCTGCGCAGCTGAGTGGACACACGCGGGTTCGGGTAGCAGTGGACGTGGTGCGCAGGAACCCACTGCTCCTGGCGGCTTCGATCGCCATATTCGCGCTGGTTGCCGGAGCGGGACCGGCCGGCGCTGCGCCGACCTGCGCCGAAGGACCGCAGATCGTCGGCAGCGTCTACCACGGCACGCCCTGCGCGGACACGATCCGCGCGCCCCGCGGCGTCACCACGGTCAACGGCGAAGGCGGCGATGACACGCTGTACGGGCAGCGCGGCAACGACTTCCTCAACGGCGGCGAGGGAGCCGACCGGCTCTACGGTGGCATCGGCGACGATCAACTTCGCGGCGGTCCCGATGACGATCGTCTCTCCGGCGGCTTTGGCGCCGACTCCCTGCTCGACGGCGAAGCGGGCAACGACTTCGTCCGGGGCGACGCCACGATCGATGCCATCGAGAACACCGGGGGCGGGACCGACACGCTCAGCTACGCCACCGGGGTCACGCCCGGCTTCTTCGACAGGTCAGAGGATCCGTACTTCTTTCCCGACTTCTCCGTCTACGGAGGCTTTCCGCAGTCGCCGGAGGGACGCGGCGCGTACGTCGATCTGGCAACCGGCAGGGGCGACAACGGTCGGGCCCCGGACGGCGGCGGCTTCGACGAAGAGATCGCCGGCCCCGAATTCGACGTCGTAATCGGCACGCCGTTCGCGGACTACATCGTCGGCACGGCTTCGCCGCAGACGTTCTACGGAGGTGGCGGCGCCGACGTGATCCTCGGCAAAGGCGGCGGCGACCAGGTCTTCGGCGGCGCCGAGGGGGACTATTGCGAAGCGACCGACGCCACCCGCTTCGAATGCGAGTTCAGCGGCGCTGAAGAAGAAGTCGAACCGCGCGGTGCGAGCACCGTCGACGCCGGTGTCATGGCATCGCAGGCCGACGAACCCGCCGCTCTCTACCTCTCCGGCAGCGACGACAACGAGTCGCTCGTCGCGAGCTACTCCGACCCGGCCGGGACGGGTGTCCAGGTCGTGCTGTCCGTCGACGGCAGCCCGGTCGCCTCGCTCTCCCTCGACGAGGACCCGGATTCGATCGTCGTCGCCGGCCTCGGGGGCGACGACACGCTCGCTGCCTCCAACTTCCCGCCCACGACCTCGGTGGTCCTGCTCGGCGGCGAGGACGAGGACGGCCTGACCGGCGGGTCCACCGAAGACGCCCTCGTCGACGGGCCCGGCGACGACGTCGCCGCCGCGGGCCCGGCGGACGACGCGGTGGCGAACAACGGCGGCGCCGACCAGCTCCACGCCGAGGCGGGCGAGGACCTGTTCGTCTCCGACGCCGTCTGCGACGGCGGCCTGCTCGATGGCGGCCCCGATCGCGACAACGCCAACTGGGCGAACTTCAGGACGGCTGGCGTCTCGATCGAGATGGCCGCACAGCGAGTCGGGCTGATCGGGACGGGCGGGGCGCCACAGTGCGCGAGCCCCGCGCTGCTGACGACCCTCGCGGCGATCGAGGACACCGAGGGCACGAGCTTCGGCGACGTCATGGTCGGCGACACGGGCCCCAACCAGCTGCTCGGCCGGCCGGGCCCGGACTCCTACTTCGCCGACGCAGGCGACGACTCGATCCTCGCCAACTCAGGCACGCCGGGCCCCGACCCCGATCCGACGATCGAGTGCGGCGAGGGCTGGGACACGGCTCAAATCGACTTCCCCGAAAACGGCCCCGACGCCACGCCGGTCGGCTGCGAGGACGTCGAGGAACGCGCTCCGAACAGCTTCAGGCCGCTAGGGACGCCGCCTGACCCCAACCCGCTCGCCGCGGCATCATCGAGCCCGCCGCCCCTCCCGCGCGACAGGCGGCCGCCGGCGACGAGCCTCCTGCACCGTCCGCAGCGGGTCGTCTTCGCCACCCACAACCGGCGCCGGGTTTCCTTCGCCTTCCGCTCGAACGAGGCGGGCTCGACCTTCCGCTGCCGGATCGACCGCGGCCCCTTCAAGCCCTGCCACTCGCCGCGGGACTACCGGCTGGGGCTGGGCAGGCACGCCTTCCGCGTCTACGCGATCGACCGTGCAGGCAACCGCGACCGCACGCCGCCCACTTTCAGCTTCCGCGTCCGCCGCCGCTAACGCCCGCTGGAGCCGAAGCCGCCGCCACCACGAACGGACTCGCTCAACACCTCGACCTCGACCGGCTCGGCGGGCGCAACCGGCGCGATCACGAGCTGCGCGATCCGCTCCCCGGGCTCGACCCGGAAGGTCTCCGCCGGGTCGGTATTCAGCAACAACACCCGCACTTCCCCCCGGTATCCGGCATCTATCAACCCCGGGCTGTTCACCAACGCAATCCCATGATCCCGCGCCAGCCCCGACCGAGGCAGCACAAATCCCCCATGCCCCTCCGGAATCTCCACCGCCACCCCGGTCCCGACACTCCACCTCTCCCCCGGCCCCAGATGAGCCGCCTCACACGCATAGAGATCCAACCCCGCATCTCCCTCATGCGCCCGGCTGGGCAGCACGGCCTCGTCGTTCAGCTTGGCGACCCGGAGCTCCACCGTGTCGCACCCTATATCGCTCGTGAGGGAGGGCGAGGGGCACCCCCGCCCTCCCTACTCAACGGTCTGGAGATCGTCGAACCGGTGCAGCTCCGTCCGCGGCAGCTTGGCGTGGACCAAGACGCCGTCCTCTCGCTCGGTCCGCTCGAGCTCCCCGGCCACCTCGTGCAGCTCGTGCAGCCGCGCCCCCTCGCTGTAGGGGACGAACAGCTCGACCTCGGCCAGGGTGTCGGCGAAGGCGCGCTCGACTCGATCCTTCAGCTCGCCGACCCCCTCGCCCGTCAGGGCGGAGACGAGAATGGCCCCCGGGTGGCGCAGCGTCGCCTCTCCCCGCGCCTCCTCGTCGAGCAGGTCGGCCTTGTTGAGCACCAGCAGGCGTGGCTTGCCGCCCGCGCCGATCTCCTCCAGCACCGCGTCTACCGCCGCCAGGTCGGCCGGCCGCCGGTCCGCGGGCGCCGCCGAGTCGACCACCTGCAGGACCAGGTCGGCGAGCACGGTCTCCTCCAGGGTCGCCTTGAACGCCTCGACCAGCTGGTGGGGCAGCTTCTCGATGAAGCCGACCGTGTCGGTGAAGAGGAAGTCGCGCCCGCAGAGCGGCACGCTGCGCGTGGTCGGGTCCAGGGTGTGGAAGAGCCTGTCGCCCACGCCGACCGCCTCGTTGCCGGTCAGCGCGTTGAGCAGGGTCGACTTGCCGGCGTTGGTGTAGCCGGCGAGCGCGACGCGCGGCAACGAGGAGCGCTCGCGCCGTGCCCGCATCACGCCGCGGTTCTGCTCCAGCCGCCCGAGCCGGCGGCGCAGCGCCGCGATCCGGTTGCGGGCGAGGCGGCGGTCGGTCTCGATCTGGCTCTCGCCGGGGCCCCTGGTGCCGATGCCACCGTCCATTCGCCCGGCGCCGAGCCGCTCGAGGTGCGTCCACAGCCCGCGCATGCGCGCCATGTTGTATTCGAGCTGCGCCAGCTCGACCTGCAGCTTGCCCTCGGCCGAGTGGGCGTGGTCGGCGAAGATGTCGAGGATCACCGCCGTGCGGTCGATTACCGGCACACCCAGCGCCGCCTCCAGGTTGCGCTCTTGGCGCGGCGCCAGCTCGTCGTCGCAGGCGACCAGGTTGGCGTCGCAGGCGGCGATCTGCGCCTTCACCTCGTCCAGCTTGCCGCGGCCGAGGTAGCGGTCCGGGTCGGGAGCGGAGCGTTGCTGCAAGGCCTCGCCCGCGGTGGCCACGCCCGCGGTGCGCAGCAGCTCCTTCAGCTCGGCGAGCGGCTCGCCGTCCGCCCTGCCGTCGGCGATGCCGATCGCCAGCGCCCGCTGGCGCGCGCGTGGATTGGCGACGCCGGCGCCGTTGGCGGCGTATCGCGTCTGCTTGCTGCGCCCGTTCCTGGATCGATCCACTCGACCTGATTGTAGGCGTGGCGCCTTCCTGGATAGGCTTCCGAGCCGTGAAGGTCTTCGTTACGGGAGGAACCGGCTTCATCGGCGGCGAGGTGGTTCGCCAATTGCGTGCGCGCGGCGACGAGGTCGTCTGCCTCGCCCGCAATCCGGAGAAGGCGACCAAGCCGGCCACCCAGGGCTGCGAGATCGTCTCCGGCGACCTCGGCGACACGGCGGCGATCCGCGCCGGCATGGAGGGCTGCGACGGAGTCGTCCACGCCGCAGCGATGTACGAGGTCGGCATCCCCGCCAAGCAGCACCCCGCGATGTGGGAGGCAAATGTCGCCGGCACCGAGAACGTGCTCAAAGCGGCGGGCGAAGCGGGCGTGGCGAAGCTCGTCTACGTCTCCACCGTCGGCGTCTTCGGCAACACGCACCGCCAGGTCGTCGACGAGGCCTACGAGCACCCCGGCAAGGAGTTCACCTCCTACTACGAGGAGACGAAGCTCGAGGCGCACAAGGTCGCCAAGCGGATGATCGAGGACGGGCTGCCGGGCGTGATCGTCCAGCCAGGCGGCGTCTACGGCCCCGGCGACACCTCGCAGGTCGCCGACCTGCTGCAGGAATTCTTCGCCGGCAAGCTGGTCCTGATGCCCTTCCCCGAGTTCGGCATCTGCCTGACCCACGTCGAGGACATCGCCGGCGGCATCCTGCTCGCCCTCGACAAAGGCCACGTCGGCGAGACCTACGTGCTGAGCGGGCCAGTGACGACGATGCGCGAGGCGATCCAGACCGTCGCCGCCGCCACCGGCCGCAAGGCGCCCAAGCGGGCGATGCCGGTGGGGCTGATGAAGGCGCTGACGCCGATCGGGCCCCTGGTCGGCAAGATGATGGGCCAGCCGCCCAACCTGCGCGAGCTGATCTCCTCGGCCGACGGGGTCACCTTCTGGGCCGGCCACGAGAAGGCGAGCCGCGAGCTCGGCTACTCGCCGCGTGGCATGGAGGAGGGGTTGCGGCAGACGCTTGCCGGGGACGATCGTTTCCCGGATCCAGTTGTCTGAGGGAGCCGGGGGGGGGGGG